>NZ_CP011883.2:2722991-3025546 GCF_000340435.2 Mycobacterium haemophilum DSM 44634 | reverse complement strand
GCCCGCGACGATCTGGCGACCGCACGTGAACTCGCGGCCGACGACGAATCGTTCGCTGACGAGGTGGCCGAGCTGGAATCACGGGTAGTCGAACTGGACACCCAACTCACCGACATGCTGGCACCGCGCGACCCCCATGACGCCGACGACATTGTGCTCGAAGTCAAATCCGGTGAGGGAGGCGAAGAGTCGGCCTTGTTCGCCGCCGACCTGGCCAGGATGTACATTCGCTACGCCGAGCGGCACGGCTGGACGGTAACGGTGCTGGACGAGACAACTTCAGATCTTGGCGGCTACAAGGACGCGACGATGGCTATTGGCAGCAAAGGTGATTCGGCCGACGGCGTGTGGTCGCGAATGAAGTTCGAGGGCGGAGTGCACCGGGTGCAGCGGGTACCGGTAACGGAATCCCAAGGCCGCGTGCATACTTCGGCGGCAGGTGTGCTGGTCTATCCGGAACCCGAGGAAGTCGGTGAGGTGCAGATCGACGAGTCGGATCTGCGCATCGACGTCTACCGGTCTTCGGGCAAAGGCGGCCAAGGCGTTAATACCACCGATTCCGCGGTGCGGATCACTCATCTGCCCACCGGGATTGTCGTCACCTGTCAAAACGAACGGTCGCAGCTGCAGAACAAGACCCGTGCGTTGCAGGTGCTGGCCGCCCGCCTACAGGCAATGGCCGAGGAGCAAGCACTAGCCGACGCGTCGGCGGATCGGGCCAGCCAGATTCGCACGGTGGACCGCAGCGAACGCATTCGCACCTACAACTTCCCGGAGAACCGGATCACGGACCACCGAATCGGTTACAAGTCACACAATCTCGATCAGGTCCTAGACGGTGATCTGGATGCGCTTTTTGACGCGTTAAGTGCTGCTGACAAGCAGGCTAGGCTGCAACAGGCATGACGGACCGTCCGGCGCGACGATGCGGCTCCGAAGGAATGAGGAGGAGGCGGATAATTCAGTCCGAGCTGCGGCGTGCGATTGACTCTGCTGCGACGCTACTCGCGGAAGCGGGGATCGGTTCCGCGCGTTGCGATGCCGAGCAGCTGGCCGCTCACCTAGCCGGCACCGATCGCGGTCGGCTGGCCTTGCTTGACACGCCCGGCGACGAGTTCTTCGGGCGTTACCGCGACGCCGTTGCCGCGCGGGCGCGGCGGGTGCCGTTGCAGCATCTCATCGGGACGGTGTCGTTCGGGCCGGTAGTGCTGCATGTCGGCCCGGGTGTGTTCATACCGCGCCCAGAGACCGAGGCCATATTGGCGTGGGCGATGGCACAGCGGCTGCCGGCGCGGCCAGTGATTGTGGATTCATGCACTGGATCCGGTGCGTTGGCGGTCGCGCTGGCTCAGCACCGGCCCGCGGCACGAGTGATTGGCATCGACGACTCCGATGCTGCCCTGGACTACGCACGCCGCAACGCTGTGGGCACCGCGGTAGAACTCGTGCGCGCCGATGTCACCACCCCGGGCCTGCTTCCCGAACTTGACGGACGCGTCGACCTCTTCGTGGCCAACCCGCCCTACGTTCCCGATGACCCCGTCTCGCTGTGCATTCTGGAACCTGAAGTGACCCAATATGATCCGCGTCACGCGGTGTTTGGTGGGCCGGACGGAATGGCGCTGACGGCTGACATTGTCGGTCTCGCTGGGCGTTGGCTGCGCCCCGGTGGCTTGTTCGCCGTCGAGCATGATGACAGCACATCGGTGCCAACGTTTGAATTGGTCTGCCGAACAGGACTTTTCGACGACGTCCTAGCCCACCACGATCTGGCCGGTCGGCCGAGGTTTGTGACGGCCCGCAGGTGCGGGCATCACCCGCGGACGGCGGAGAAGTGCCGCGCATGACTGAGGTGTTCGACTGCGCCGACCCGGACCAGCGTGCGCGCGGAATCGCTTCGGCTGTCGCGGCGCTCAAGGGTGGTCGACTGGTTGTCATGCCGACGGACACCGTCTATGGCATCGGCGCCGACGCCTTCGACAGCGCCGCCGTGGCCGCGCTGCTGTCAGCGAAGGGGCGAGGACGTGACATGCCGGTGGGTGTCCTGGTGGGCTCCTGGCACACCATCGAGGGTCTGGTCTATACGATGCCCGACGGGGCCCGTGAGTTGATCCGCGCATTCTGGCCGGGCGCGCTGAGCCTGGTGGTTGTGCAAGCGCCCTCGTTGAACTGGGATCTCGGCGATGCGCGCGGCACCGTGATGCTGCGAATGCCGTTGCATCCGGTTGCCATCGAATTGCTGCGTGAGGTCGGGCCGATGGCGGTTTCTAGCGCCAACGTCTCCGGTCAGCCGGCCGCGGTCGACGCCGACGGGGCGCGTGGTCAACTCGGCGAGCTGGTCGGGGTCTATCTCGATGCTGGTCCGTCCGCGCAGCAGGCCGCCTCGACCATCGTCGATCTGACCGGAGAAACCCCGCGGATCCTGCGACCCGGCCCCGTGAGTACTGCGCGGATCGCGGAGGTGCTGGGGGTGGCCCCCGCGAGTCTGACCGCCTAGCCGCTCGGCGGGGTTAATCGGGTCTCAGGAAGGTGGCGTACGTTTTCGAGGTGTCCAGCGACTTAGCCAGCTTTGCCAGTGGTTTGCTCGCCCTGTCTGATCGCAGCGCCGGTGTCCCGCTGCGCGAGCTTGCCCTGGTCGGACTGACCGCCGCGATCATCACGTACTTCGCAACCGGGCCGGTACGGGTGCTAGCCACCCGCTTGGGAGCGGTCGCCTATCCGCGCGAACGCGACGTTCATGTGACGCCAACCCCACGGATGGGTGGGCTGGCTATGTATCTCGGTGTTTTGGCTGCAGTCTTTCTGGCGTCTCAGCTTCCGGCGCTCACCCGCGGGTTCGTCTATTCCACGGGCATGCCCGCGGTGCTGGTGGCCGGTGCAGTGATCATGGGTATCGGGCTGATCGACGACCGCTGGGGTCTGGACGCGCTGACGAAGTTTGCGGGTCAGATCACCGCCGCCAGCGTACTGGTCACCATGGGCGTTGCCTGGAGCGTCCTCTATATCCCGCTGGGTGGCGTTGGCACCATCGTGCTGGACCAGACCTCCTCGATCCTGCTTACCTTGGCGCTGACCGTGTCGATCGTCAACGCGATGAACTTCGTCGACGGACTCGACGGACTGGCCGCCGGGTTGGGGCTCATTACCGCGATGGCAATCTGCATATTCTCGGTTGGCTTGCTCCGTGACCACGGCGGTGACGTGTTGTTCTATCCGCCGGCCGTGATATCGGTGGTGCTCGCGGGAGCCTGTCTGGGTTTCCTGCCGCACAATTTTCACCGGGCCAAGATCTTCATGGGCGATTCCGGGTCGATGCTGGTCGGCTTGATGCTCGCGGCCGCCTCCACGACCGCTGCCGGACCGATCTCGCAGAACGCGTACGGCGCTCGCGATGTGTTTGCCCTGCTGTCACCGTTCCTGCTGGTGGTGGCGGTCATGTTCGTGCCTGCGCTGGACACGTTGCTGGCGATCGTCCGGCGCACCCGCGCTGGGCTCAGCCCGTTCAGCACCCCTGACAAGATGCACTTGCACCATCGGCTCCTGCAGATCGGGCATTCGCACCGTCGAGCGGTGCTGCTCATTTACCTGTGGGTGGGCATCATCGCGTTCGGCGCCGCGAGCACGATCTTCTTCAACCCGCGCCACACCGCCGCGGTCATGTTGGGCGCGATAGTCGTCGCCGGTGTCGCGACGGTGATCCCGCTCCTGCGTCGCCGCGACGACTACTACGACAACGACTAGGGAAGCCTACGACAGGGAGTAGTAGTGGCGCCTACCATGTGGTACGGTGCAGCTAGAACCCCGAAATAAATCTCGCGGGTTGCCGGCCACCCGGCTTATCGGATGCCTCTCCGAGCGCGCCGCTGCACGACCGACACAGGGAGCTACCCCTTGGGTAATTCCAGCGCGACGACTGCGATACGCTCTGCGGGCCACCGATCGGTCGGTTGAGTGGTTCCGGTTCCATCAATCCGGGATTGAGGTAGCGCAGTGACGACACCAGCGCAGGACGCGCCGTTGGTGTTTCCCGCTGTTGCTTTCCGCCCGGTTCGGCTTTTCATCATCAGCATCGTCCTCACCGGGTTGGCGATGCTCGCCGCCGGTTTGTCCGGTCACCTGATGGTCGGCGTCTTCGTTGGCATCGGGTTGCTACTAGGTTTGCTCAACGCCCTCTTGGTGCGGCGTTCAGTCGAGTCGATCACGGCTCAAGACCACCCGCTGAAAAGGTCAATGGCGCTTAACTCTGCGTCACGGTTGGCGATCATCACCGTCCTCGGGTTGATCATCGCGTACGTCTTTCGGCCGGCTGGGCTGGGCGTGGTGTTCGGGTTGGCGCTGTTCCAGGTGCTACTGGTGTTGTCGACCATGCTGCCGGTCTGGAAGAAGTTGCGCGCCGACAACGGAGTACTCAACGGATCAGAAGGGAGGAGCAGCAGCGATGACTGAGACGATCCTGGCCGGAGGTCAAATCGAGGTCGGCGAGCACCACACCGCTACCTGGCTCGGGATGACCGTCAACACCGACACGGTGCTCTCCACTGCGATCGCAGCGGCGATCGTCATCGCGCTGGCCTTCTTCTTGCGTGCCAAGGTGACCTCAACGGGTGTGCCTGGCGGCGTGCAGTTGTTCTGGGAGGCGATCACTGTACAGATGCGCGCTCAGATCGAGAGCGCTATCGGCATGCGGATCGCCCCGTTCGTGCTGCCGTTGGCGGTCACCATCTTCGTGTTCATCCTGATCTCCAACTGGCTCTCGGTGCTGCCGCTGCAATACACCAACGCAGATGGGCACACCACCGAGGTGCTCAGCTCGGCCGCAGCCGACATCAATTACGTGCTGGCGCTGGCGCTGTTCGTCTTCGTCTGCTACCACGTGGCGGGCATCTGGCGTCGCGGCATTGTCGGGCACCCGGTCGCGGTGCTCAAAGGTCACGTGGCGTTCCTGGCGCCGATTAACCTGGTCGAAGAAATCGCAAAGCCGATTTCGTTGTCGCTTCGACTCTTCGGCAATATCTTCGCCGGCGGGATCCTGGTTGCCCTGATCGCGCTGTTCCCTCCGTACATCATGTGGGCGCCGAACGCGATCTGGAAGTCGTTCGACCTGTTCGTCGGCGCCATTCAGGCGTTCATCTTCTCAATTCTGACCATCTTGTATTTCAGCCAGGCCATGGAGGTTGAGGACCATCATGACTAAAACCGCCACGAATCGGTCTGGCCCACACACCATTACAGATACCCGGTAGACCGCTACCAGATAGCTACCAGATAAAGGAGGACAAAGTATGGATCCCATGATCGCGCAGGGTGCACTCATCGGTGGTGGCCTGATCATGGCCGGCGGCGCAATCGGCGCTGGTATCGGTGACGGTATAGCCGGTAATGCGCTGGTTTCGGGTATCGCCCGGCAACCTGAGGCGCAAGGCCGCTTATTCACACCGTTCTTCATCACCGTCGGTTTGGTTGAGGCGGCCTACTTCATCAACCTGGCGTTTATGGCGTTGTTCGTCTTCGCCACACCCGTCAAATAATTTGGCTGTGATGGGTTGTAAATGCGTGACGTGAGCCCGATCGTTCTTGCCGCCAACCAGGCAGCAGAGGAAGGCAAGAGCAGCAACTTCCTCCTCCCCAACGGCACCTTCTTCTTCGTGCTGGCCATTTTCCTTGTGGTGCTCGGCGTGATCGGCACTTTCGTTGTGCCGCCGATCCTGAAGGTATTGCGGGAACGCGACGCCATGGTCGCCAAAACCCATGCCGACAACAAGATGTCGGCCGAGCAGTTCGCTGCCGCCCAGGCCGACTACGAAGCAGCCATGAAGGAAGCGCGAGTCCAGGCGTCGTCGTTCCGAGACAACGCCCGAGCAGACGGTCGTAAGTCCGTCGAAGAAGCGCGTGCCCGTGCGGAGCAGCATGTGGTGTCGACGTTGCAAATTGCCGGCGAGCAACTGAAGCGGGAGCGAGACGCGGTGGAACTGGATTTGCGCGCCAACGTAGGCGCCATGTCGGCGACCCTGGCCAGTCGAATCCTGGGCGTTGACATCACCGCCTCCGCTGTGACGAGGTAGCACCAATGTCAACATTCATCGGCCAGTTGGTGGGCTTCGCGGCCATCGTCTATCTGGTGTGGCGGTATGTAGTGCCGCCGGTGCGCCGTTTGATGAGCGCTCGGCAGGACGCGGTGCGCCAACAGTTGACCGAGGCGGCCGAGGCCGCCGATCGGCTAGCCGAGGCGAGCCAGGCCCACACCAAAGCCACCGAAGACGCCAAGGTCGAGGCCCAGCGTGTCGTCGAAGAAGCTGCCGAAGACGCCAAGCGCATTGTCGAACAATTGCAAGCCCAGGCCGATGCCGAGGCGGAACGCATCAAGGTACAGGGAGCCCGCCAGGTCGAACTGCTGCGGGCACAGCTGACCCGTCAGCTTCGGCTGGAGCTTGGCTACGAGTCTGTGCGCCAGGCAGCAGAATTGGTGCGTAGTCACGTTGCCGACGCGGCGCAGCAGTCGGCCACCGTCGATCGCTTCCTCGATGACCTCGATGCCATGGCCCCCAAGGTCGCCGACGTTGAGTATCCGTTGTTGGCGAAAATGCGTTCGGCCAGTCGGCGGGCGCTGGTCGACTTGGTGGATCGGTTCGGCATTATCGCCAAGAGTCTGGACAATCAAGCGCTGTCTACCCTTGCCGGCGAACTGGTGTCGGTCGCCAAAATGCTGGACCGCGAAATCGTGGTGACTCGGTATCTCACCGTGCCCGCCGAGGATGCGGCACCCCGGGTCCAGTTGATCGAGCGACTGGTATCCGCCCACGTCGGAGACCCGACGATGGAGGTACTGCGGGCGGCGGTCTCGGAGCGCTGGTCGGCCAACGCCGACCTGATCGATGCCCTCGAACACATCTCGCGCCAAGCGCTGTTGGAAGTGGCCGAACGTGACGGTCAGGTCGACGAAGTCGAAGACCAGCTGTTCCGGTTTTCCCGCGTTCTCGACGTCCAGCCGCGACTTGCCATCTTGTTGGGCGACTACGCGGCGCCAGCCGAAGGCCGGGTTCGGTTGCTGCGCAAGGTGCTGGGCAGCGCGAGCAGCGTGGTCGCCCCGATCGCGGTCGCCCTGTTGTCCCAGACAGTCGAGCTATTACGAGGTCAGCCGGCCGAGGAAGCCATACTGTTTTTGGCCGAAGTTGCCGTGGCTCGTCGTGGCGAAGTCGTCGCGCAAGTCAGTGCGGCGGCCGAGCTCAGTGATGCCCAGCGCACGCGTCTCACCAAAGTGCTCAGCCGTATCTATGGTCATCCCGTGACCGTGCAGCTGCAGATCGACGCCGCACTACTGGGTGGGCTCTCAATTGCTGTGGGCGACGAGGTGATTGACGGTACGCTCTCGTCTCGTCTGGCCGCGGCCGAGGCTGGGTTGCCCGACTGAACACGAACTAGTCACTAAATCCGTGCGAAAGACGAAAATCAAGTAGGAAGACAAAAAGCCATGGCCGAGTTGACAATCTCCGCTGACGACATTCAGAACGCGATCGAAGAGTACGTAAGCTCTTTCACCGCCGACACGTCCCGCGAGGAAGTCGGTACCGTCGTCGACGCCGGGGACGGCATCGCGCACGTCGAAGGCCTGCCCTCCGTGATGACCCAGGAGCTGCTCGAGTTCCCCGGCGGGGTCCTGGGTGTCGCACTGAACCTCGACGAACACAACGTCGGCGCGGTGATCCTCGGTGACTTCCAGAACATCGAAGAAGGCCAACAGGTCAAGCGCACCGGCGACGTTCTGTCGGTCCCCGTTGGGGACGCGTTCATGGGGCGGGTGGTCAATCCACTCGGTCAGCCGATCGACGGACGCGGAGACATCGAGGCCGAAACTCGGCGCGCGCTGGAGCTGCAGGCGCCGTCGGTGGTCCAGCGGCAAAGTGTGAAGGAGCCGCTGCAGACCGGGATCAAGGCCATCGACGCGATGACCCCGATCGGCCGCGGCCAGCGTCAGCTGATCATCGGCGACCGTAAGACCGGCAAGACTGCGGTGTGTGTCGACACCATCCTCAACCAGCGCCAGAACTGGGAGACCGGCGATCCCAAGCGGCAGGTGCGCTGCGTGTACGTGGCCATCGGGCAGAAGGGCACCACGATCGCTTCCGTCCGCCGCGCCCTGGAGGAAGGCGGCGCGATGGACTACACCACCATCGTTGCGGCGCCGGCATCGGATTCCGCTGGCTTCAAATGGCTTGCGCCGTATACTGGTTCGGCGATCGCTCAGCACTGGATGTACAACGGCAAGCATGTGCTGATCGTCTTCGACGACCTGACCAAGCAGGCCGAGGCATACCGCGCCATCTCCTTGCTGTTGCGCCGTCCGCCGGGTCGCGAAGCCTATCCCGGTGACGTGTTCTACTTGCACTCGCGGCTGTTGGAGCGGTGCGCGAAGCTTTCCGACGACCTCGGTGGCGGCTCGCTGACGGGTCTGCCGATCATCGAAACCAAGGCCAACGACATCTCGGCCTACATCCCCACCAACGTCATCTCGATCACCGACGGGCAGTGCTTCCTGGAGACCGACCTGTTCAACCAGGGTGTCCGGCCGGCCATTAACGTCGGTGTCTCGGTGTCCCGGGTCGGTGGCGCGGCGCAGATCAAGGCAATGAAAGAGGTGGCAGGAAGCCTCCGCTTGGACTTGTCGCAGTACCGCGAGCTAGAGGCTTTCGCTGCCTTTGCCTCTGACCTGGACGCCACCTCCAAAGCACAGTTGGAGCGCGGTGCGCGACTGGTCGAACTGCTCAAACAACCGCAGTACCAACCCATGCCCGTCGAGGAGCAAGTGATCTCGATCTTTTTGGGCACCGGCGGCCACCTGGACTCAGTGCCGGTCGAGGACGTCAGGCGGTTCGAAACCGAACTGCTGGACCACATCCGGGCTTCCGAGAACAAAATCCTGACTGAGATCCGGGAGAGCCAGAAGCTCACCGACGAAACCGCCGATTCGCTCACCGAAGTCATCAAGAGCTTCAAGAAGGGCTTCGCGGCGACCGGTGGTGCATCGGTGGTGCCCGACGAACATGTCGAAGCCCTCGATGAGGAGAAGCTCGCCAAGGAAGCAGTGCAGGTCAAGAAGCCTGCGCCCACGGTCAAGAAGAAGTAGCTAACCGATGGCTGCCACACTTCGTGAACTACGCGGACGGATCCGTTCAGCGGGCTCGATCAAGAAGATCACCAAGGCCCAGGAGCTGATCGCGACGTCGCGTATCGCCAGGGCGCAGGCCCGCCTGGAGTCCGCCCGGCCCTACGCCGTCGAGATCACCCGGATGCTCACGACCCTGGCTTCCGAGGCCGCTCTCGACCATCCATTGCTCGTCGAGCGCGCTGCACCCAAGCGCGCCGGCGTGTTGGTGGTGTCCTCCGACCGTGGACTGTGTGGCGCGTACAACGCCAACATCTTCCGCCGCTCCGAGGAGTTGTTTTCGCTGCTGCGGGCGGAAGGCAAAACGCCGGTACTGTACGTGGTCGGCCGTAAAGCGCTGAATTACTACACTTTCCGCAACTGGGACATCACTGAGTCGTGGACTGGCTTCTCTGAGCAACCCAAATACGAGAACGCCGCCGAGATCGCTTCGGCGCTTGTCGATGCATTCATGCTCGGCAGCGGCGAGAACGGTGCAGGCGTTGACGAGCTGCACATCGTCTTCACCGAGTTCAAATCGATGCTGTCGCAGTCGACCGAGGCCCGCCGGATGGCTCCGATGGTCGTGGAATACGTCGAGGAGTCCAAGCTGCCGCGCACTCTGTACTCGTTTGAGCCAGATGCCACGACGCTCTTCGAAGCGTTGCTGCCGCGGTACCTCACTACCCGCGTGTACGCCGCGATGCTCGAATCCGCGGCATCGGAGCTGGCGTCGCGCCAACGGGCGATGAAGTCGGCAACCGACAACGCGGACGATCTGATCAAGGCCCTGACGTTGGAGGCAAACCGTGAGCGGCAGGCCCAGATTACCCAAGAGATAAGCGAAATCGTCGGTGGCGCAAATGCACTCGCCGACGCGCGCTAGTGGCGATCGCAAGCTCGGCGGAGCCGGGTGCAGCGGGTCGTCACTCGTTAAACCCCGTGGCGATCGCAAGCTCGGCGGAGCCGGGTGCAGCGGGTCGTCACTCGTTAAACCCCGTGGCGATCGCAAGCTCGGCGGAGCCGGGTGCAGCGGGTCGTCGCTCATTAAACCCCGTGGCGATCGCAAGCTCGGCGGAGCCGGGTGCAGCGGGTCGTCACTCATTAGCCCCAGGTAGCCCACGAGGAAGCGAAGAGAATATGCCTGCTACTACTAAGACGACGAAAACGACCGGAAACACGGAGACCAGCGGCCGCGTGGTACGGGTCACCGGGCCCGTGGTCGACGTCGAGTTCCCGCGAGGTTCTGTCCCGGAGCTGTTCAACGCGCTCAACGCGAAGATCACTTTCTCCTCGCTCGCCAAGACCCTCACGCTCGAGGTTGCGCAGCATCTCGGTGACAACTTGGTGCGTACCATCTCGTTGCAGCCCACCGACGGGCTGGTGCGTGGAGTTGAGGTCACCGACACCGGTAACTCGATCGCGGTGCCGGTTGGCGAGGGCGTCAAGGGGCATGTTTTCAACGCGCTGGGGCACTGCTTGGATGAGCCTGGGTACGGAGAAGAGTTCGAGCACTGGTCGATTCACCGTAAGCCGCCGTCCTTCGAGGAGCTCGAGCCTCGCACCGAGATGCTCGAGACCGGCCTGAAAGTCGTGGATCTGCTGACTCCGTATGTGCGTGGCGGCAAGATCGCCCTGTTCGGCGGTGCCGGGGTGGGCAAGACGGTGCTAATTCAGGAGATGATCAACCGCATCGCCCGTAACTTCGGCGGTACGTCGGTGTTCGCCGGCGTGGGAGAGCGCACCCGCGAGGGCAACGACCTGTGGGTCGAGCTTCAAGAAGCCAACGTGCTCAAGGACACTGCGCTGGTATTCGGTCAGATGGATGAGCCGCCTGGCACCCGTATGCGGGTGGCGCTGTCCGCGTTGACGATGGCCGAATGGTTCCGTGACGAGGCGGGCCAGGACGTGCTGCTGTTCATCGACAACATCTTCCGGTTCACCCAGGCCGGGTCCGAGGTGTCGACGCTACTCGGTCGTATGCCATCGGCGGTGGGGTACCAGCCCACACTGGCCGACGAGATGGGTGAGTTGCAGGAGCGCATCACGTCGACGCGGGGCCGGTCGATCACGTCGATGCAGGCCGTCTACGTACCGGCCGACGACTACACCGACCCGGCGCCGGCGACGACGTTCGCTCACCTGGACGCCACCACCGAGCTGTCCCGTGCGGTGTTCTCCAAGGGCATCTTCCCCGCGGTAGACCCGCTGGCATCGAGCTCTACCATTCTCGACCCCGGTGTCGTAGGCGAGGAGCACTACCGGGTGGCGCAGGAAGTCATCCGGATCCTGCAGCGGTACAAGGACCTTCAGGACATCATTGCGATCCTCGGTATCGACGAGCTCTCTGAAGAGGACAAGCAGCTGGTCAATCGGGCCCGGCGCATCGAGCGGTTCCTCTCGCAGAACATGATGGCGGCTGAACAGTTCACCGGGCAGCCGGGTTCGACGGTCCCGGTCAAAGAGACCATCGACGCGTTCGACCGCTTGTGCAAGGGGGAGTTCGACCATGTGCCCGAGCAGGCCTTCTTCTTGATTGGTGGTCTCGACGACTTGGCCAAGAAGGCCGAGAGCCTCGGCGCCAAGTTGTGATCCGGTCTGGCTGGATCGAAAGGTATCGAAAGGCGTTGTGGCATGGCTGAATTGAACATTGAGATCGTTGCCGTCGACCGAAAGATCTGGTCGGGCAAGGGCACCTTTTTGTTCACCCGCACCACCGTCGGCGAGATCGGTATCCTGCCTCGCCATATCCCCGTGGTAGCCCAATTGGTCGACGACGCCATGGTGCGCGTCGAACGGGAAGGCGAAAAAGATCTACGGGTCGCGGTGGATGGCGGCTTTTTGTCGGTGACCGAGGAAGGGATCAGCATCCTCGCCGAATCCGCCGAATTCGAGTCGGAGATCGACGAGCACGCCGCCAAGCAGGATGCCGAGTCCGACGACCCACGTATCGCCGCCAGGGGTCGCGCCCGATTGCGCGCCGTCGGCGCGATCGACTAGCCGCCGATGAGCGCGCCCATGGTCGGCATGGTCGTGCTCGTTGTCACGTTGGGCGCAGCGGTCCTTGCCCTGAGCTATCGGTTATGGAAACTGCGTCAGGGCGGAACGGCTGGGATCATGCGAGACATCCCGGCGATCGGAGGTCATGGCTGGCGCCATGGCGTGATTCGCTATCGGGGTGGGGAGGCCGCCTTCTACCGGCTGTCCAGTCTGCGGTTGTGGCCGGATCGCCGGCTGAGCCGACGGGGTGTTGAGATCGTGGGTCGGCGCGGTCCGCGCGGCGACGAGTTCGACATCATGACTGACAAGATCGTCGTATTGGAACTGCGCGATACGACGCAGGATCGGAGGTCGGGATATGAGATCGCCCTCGATCAGGGCGCAATGACTGCGTTCCTGTCGTGGCTGGAGTCCCGTCCGTCACCGCGCGCACGGCGTCGCAGCGTTTGAAGAAGCCAATCTGGAAAAGTTAAGTATCCGAACGGGTCTGCCAAGGCGCGACGGTCTGGCATCCGTACTCTTCGGGCTGCACATCCCGCAGTGTTTCGCTGAATTGCCAGCGATGGCCGGCGAGATCCTCGACGGTGCATTCTCGTTCGCCGTAAACGTGGTCGGTGGGAGAGGCTCTAACGCCCTGGCTCCGGCCGCCCTGGCCCGCTCGAACTGGGCGGCCACGTCATCGACCCGGACCTTGATGACGTGCGTCACCGTGCTAGCTCCAGGTAGACGAGTATCGGGATCACGGTCGCCGGAGGAATCGACCGATTGTGTTTCATAGCAATCATCCTGTGTTACTACAGCTTTCGCCAATCAGCCGCCTGGTCGCCACAGCACGTCATCACCCGCATTCGCCGCCCGCGACAGGATAAAAAGCAGATCCGACAGCCGGTTCAGGTATCTCGCGGGCAAAACACTGACCACTCCCGGGTGAGCGTCGACAGCGGCCCACGCCGATCGCTCGGCCCGACGTGTCACCGTGCGAGCGACGTGCAATAGCGCTGACAATGGCGAACCACCTGGTAGCACAAAGGAGTTCAGCGCCGGTAACGGTGCGTTATACGCGTCACACCACCCCTCGAGCCGATCAATGTATGCCTGGGTGATCCGTAGCTGGGGATGTGCGGGATTTTCCGCTGGGTCTGTCAAGGGGGTGGACAGATCTGCGCCGGCATCGAACAAGTCATTTTGGATATGCCGTAGTACGCCGGCGATTTTTTGGTCGGCATTTCCTAGGGCAAGTGCGACGCCGATCGCGGAGTTGGCTTCGTCGCAATCCGCGTACGCCACGAGGCGGAGATCGGTTTTCGCGACCCGTGAGAAATCGCTCAACCCTGTCGTCCCGTCGTCGCCGGTTCGCGTGTAGATGCGGGTCAGATGTATTGCCATGACCAAACGGTACTCGGCTGACTTGCGTGGTTGGCCCCCTCGCCGCTCCGCGGAGCGCGTTGTCGCCAAGCTGGCTGACTGACAAGCCGATACCGCTTCACTAGACTGACCCGGGTGGCGGAGCGATTCGTGGTGACCGGCGGCAACCGGTTGTCAGGCGAAGTCGCCGTCGGAGGTGCCAAGAACAGCGTGCTCAAGCTTATGGCCGCGACGTTGTTGGCCGAAGGCACCAGCACGATCACCAATTGCCCCGACATCCTCGATGTGCCGCTGATGGCGGAGGTACTGCGTGGCCTGGGCGCCACCGTCGAACTCGATGGCGACGTCGCCCGAATCACCTCGCCCGACGAACCGAAGTACGACGCTGACTTCGCTGCCGTGCGGCAGTTCCGGGCCTCGGTCTGCGTGCTGGGGCCGCTGGTCGGGCGGTGCAAACAAGCCAGGGTCGCGCTCCCGGGTGGTGACGCGATCGGATCGCGTCCGCTGGATATGCACCAGGCCGGCCTACGGCAGCTGGGGGCTCGCTGCAATATCGAGCACGGATGCGTGGTGGCTTCCGCAGAAGCGTTGCGCGGCGCTGAGATTCAGTTGGAGTTTCCCTCAGTGGGGGCTACCGAGAACATCCTGATGGCCGCCGTCGTGGCTGAGGGTGTGACCACAATTCATAACGCGGCGCGCGAACCCGACGTGGTCGACCTGTGCACGATGTTGAACCAGATGGGCGCACAGGTCGAAGGCGCGGGTTCGCCGACTATGACGATCACCGGCGTCCCGCGGCTCTACCCGACCGAGCATCGCGTCATCGGAGACCGGATTGTGGCCGCTACCTGGGGCATTGCTGCTGCCATGACCCGCGGCGACATAGCGGTGACCGGTGTTGACCCGGCCCATCTTCAGCTGGTGCTGCACAAGTTGCATGACGCGGGTGCCACCGTCACCCAGACGGACGACAGTTTCCGAGTGGCCCAGTACGAGCGCCCGAAAGCCGTCAATGTTGCGACCTTGCCCTTCCCCGGTTTTCCGACCGATCTGCAGCCGATGGCGATCGCTTTGGCGTCGATCGCCGATGGCACGTCGATGATCACGGAGAACGTGTTTGAGGCACGATTCCGCTTTGTCGAAGAGATGATCAGGCTGGGCGCCGATGCCCGCACAGATGGGCACCATGCTGTCGTGCGGGGTCTTCCACAACTCTCGAGCGCACCGGTGTGGTGTTCGGACATCCGCGCCGGCGCCGGCTTGGTGCTCGCGGGACTCGTCGCTGACGGAGACACCGAGGTCCACGACGTTTTCCACATCGATCGCGGGTACCCATTGTTCGTGGAGAACCTGGTGAGTTTGGGAGCAGAGATTGAGCGAGTATGCTCGTGAGGCACTGCTCGTCTGGCCCCAACTGACAAAGTCATCAGACAAAGATGATCGAAAACCGGGGCTTGACTCCTCTGCCGGATCTGTATTAAGCTGGCAGGGTTGCCCCGAAGCGGGCGAAAACAAGCGATGAAGTGTTGTTTGAGAACTCAATAGTGTGTTTGGTGTTTTTGTTTGTTGTTGTTTTTTGACTGCACCTAGCACTCCCCGTGTGTGGGTGTAGTCGCATTTATTTAGATGCCAGTTTTTGGTGTCTTGTCAGGTATCTCTGATTGTAAATTCACCTCGTTATCGAGGGGTTTTTGTTTGGAGAGTTTGATCCTGGCTCAGGACGAACGCTGGCGGCGTGCTTAACACATGCAAGTCGAACGGAAAGGTCTCTTCGGAGATACTCGAGTGGCGAACGGGTGAGTAACACGTGGGTAATCTGCCCTGCACTTCGGGATAAGCCTGGGAAACTGGGTCTAATACCGGATAGGACCTCAAGGCGCATGCCTTTGTGGTGGAAAGCTTTTGCGGTGTGGGATGGGCCCGCGGCCTATCAGCTTGTTGGTGGGGTGACGGCCTACCAAGGCGACGACGGGTAGCCGGCCTGAGAGGGTGTCCGGCCACACTGGGACTGAGATACGGCCCAGACTCCTACGGGAGGCAGCAGTGGGGAATATTGCACAATGGGCGCAAGCCTGATGCAGCGACGCCGCGTGGGGGATGACGGCCTTCGGGTTGTAAACCTCTTTCACCATCGACGAAGGTTCGGGTTTTCTCGGATTGACGGTAGGTGGAGAAGAAGCACCGGCCAACTACGTGCCAGCAGCCGCGGTAATACGTAGGGTGCGAGCGTTGTCCGGAATTACTGGGCGTAAAGAGCTCGTAGGTGGTTTGTCGCGTTGTTCGTGAAATCTCACGGCTTAACTGTGAGCGTGCGGGCGATACGGGCAGACTGGAGTACTGCAGGGGAGACTGGAATTCCTGGTGTAGCGGTGGAATGCGCAGATATCAGGAGGAACACCGGTGGCGAAGGCGGGTCTCTGGGCAGTAACTGACGCTGAGGAGCGAAAGCGTGGGGAGCGAACAGGATTAGATACCCTGGTAGTCCACGCCGTAAACGGTGGGTACTAGGTGTGGGTTTCCTTCCTTGGGATCCGTGCCGTAGCTAACGCATTAAGTACCCCGCCTGGGGAGTACGGCCGCAAGGCTAAAACTCAAAGGAATTGACGGGGGCCCGCACAAGCGGCGGAGCATGTGGATTAATTCGATGCAACGCGAAGAACCTTACCTGGGTTTGACATGCACAGGACGCGTCTAGAGATAGGCGTTCCCTTGTGGCCTGTGTGCAGGTGGTGCATGGCTGTCGTCAGCTCGTGTCGTGAGATGTTGGGTTAAGTCCCGCAACGAGCGCAACCCTTATCTTATGTTGCCAGCGGGTAATGCCGGGGACTCGTGAGAGACTGCCGGGGTCAACTCGGAGGAAGGTGGGGATGACGTCAAGTCATCATGCCCCTTATGTCCAGGGCTTCACACATGCTACAATGGCCGGTACAAAGGGCTGCGATGCCGCAAGGTTAAGCGAATCCTTTTAAAGCCGGTCTCAGTTCGGATCGGGGTCTGCAACTCGACCCCGTGAAGTCGGAGTCGCTAGTAATCGCAGATCAGCAACGCTGCGGTGAATACGTTCCCGGGCCTTGTACACACCGCCCGTCACGTCATGAAAGTCGGTAACACCCGAAGCCAGTGGCCTAACCCTTGGGAGGGAGCTGTCGAAGGTGGGATCGGCGATTGGGACGAAGTCGTAACAAGGTAGCCGTACCGGAAGGTGCGGCTGGATCACCTCCTTTCTAAGGAGCACCACGAAAAACACTCCAATTGGTGGGGTGTAAGCCGTGAGGGGTTCTCATCTGTAGTGGACGAGAGCCGGGTGCACAACAGCAAATGAATCGCCAGACACACTGTTGGGTCCTGAGGCAACACTCAGGCTTGTCCCATGTTGGGCTTGATCGGGTGCTGTCCCCCCATCTTGGTGGTGGGGTGTGGTGTTTGAGTATTGGATAGTGGTTGCGAGCATCTAAATGGATACGTTGCCAGTAATGGTGGCGTGTTCATTGAAAATGTGTAATTTTCTTCTTTGGTTTTGTGTGTAAGTAAGTGCTTAAGGGCGCATGGTGGATGCCTTGGCATCGAGAGCCGATGAAGGACGTGGGAGGCTGCGATATGCCTCGGGGAGCTGTCAACCGAGCGTGGATCCGAGGATTTCCGAATGGGGAAACCCAGCACGAGTGATGTCGTGTTACCCGTATCTGAATATATAGGGTGCGGGAGGGAACGCGGGGAAGTGAAACATCTCAGTACCCGTAGGAGAAGAAAACAATTGTGATTCCGCAAGTAGTGGCGAGCGAACGTGGAATATGGCTAAACCGCACGCATGTGTAACCAGGTAGGGGTTGTGTGTGCGGGGTTGTGGGAGTGATACATCTCAGTTCTACCTGGCTGAGGGGTAGTCAGAAAGTGTCGTGGTTAGCGGAAGTGGCCTGGGATGGCCTGCCGTAGACGGTGAGAGCCCAGTACGCGAAAACCCGGCACCTACCTTGTGTCAATTCCCGAGTAGCAGCGGGCCCGTGGAATCTGCTGTGAATCTGCCGGGACCACCCGGTAAGCCTAAATACTTCTCGATGACCGATAGCGGATTAGTACCGTGAGGGAATGGTGAAAAGTACCCCGGGAGGGGAGTGAAATAGTACCTGAAACCGTGTGCCTACAATCCGTCAGAGCCTCCTTGTGGGGTGATGGCGTGCCTTTTGAAGAATGAGCCTGCGAGTCAGGGACATGTCGCGAGGTTAACCCGTGTGGGGTAGCCGCAGCGAAAGCGAGTCTGAATAGGGCGTATCACGTGTGAGCGTGTGTAGTGGCATGTTCTGGACCCGAAGCGGAGTGATCTACCCATGGCCAGGGTGAAGCGCGGGTAAGACCGCGTGGAGGCCCGAACCCACTTAGGTTGAAGACTGAGGGGATGAGCTGTGGGTAGGGGTGAAAGGCCAATCAAACTCCGTGATAGCTGGTTCTCCCCGAAATGCATTTAGGTGCAGCGTTGCGTGGTTCACCACGGAGGTAGAGCTACTGGATGGCCGATGGGCCCTACTAGGTTACTGACGTCAGCCAAACTCCAAATGCCGTGGTGTAGAGCGTGGCAGTGAGACGGCGGGGGATAAGCTCCGTACGTCGAAAGGGAAACAGCCCAGATCGCCGGCTAAGGCCCCTAAGCGTGTGCTAAGTGGAAAAGGATGTGCAGTCGCAAAGACAACCAGGAGGTTGGCTTAGAAGCAGCCACCCTTGAAAGAGTGCGTAATAGCTCACTGGTCAAGTGATTGTGCGCCGATAATGTAGCGGGGCTCAAGCACACCGCCGAAGCCGCGGCACATTCACGTTTACGTGGGTGTGGGTAGGGGAGCGTCCCTCATTCAGCGAAGCCTCCGGGTAACCGGTGGTGGAGGGTGGGGGAGTGAGAATGCAGGCATGAGTAGCGATAAGGCAAGTGAGAACCTTGCCCGCCGAAAGACCAAGGGTTCCTGGGCCAGGCCAGTCCGCCCAGGGTGAGTCGGGACCTAAGGCGAGGCCGACAGGCGTAGTCGATGGACAACGGGTTGATATTCCCGTACCCGTGTGTGCGCGCCCGTGATGAATCAGCGGTACTAACCACCCAAAACCGGATCGATCATTCCCCTTCGGGGGCGTGGAGGTTCGGGGCTGCGTGGGAACTTCGCTGGTAGTAGTCAAGCGATGGGGTGACGCAGGAAGGTAGCCGTACCAGTCAGTGGTAATACTGGGGCAAGCCCGTAGGGAGAGCGATAGGCAAATCCGTCGCTCATATATCCTGAGAGGTGATGCATAGCCGATTGAGGCAAATTCGGTGATCCTCTGCTGCCAAGAAAAGCCTCTAGCGAGCACACACACGGCCCGTACCCCAAACCGACACAGGTGGTCAGGTAGAGCATACCAAGGCGTACGAGATAACTATGGTTAAGGAACTCGGCAAAATACCCCCGTAACTTCGGGAGAAGGGGGGCCGGAATATCGTGAACACCCTTGCGGTGGGAGCGAGATCCGGTCGCAGAAACCAGTGAGAAGCGACTGTTTACTAAAAACACAGGTCCGTGCGAAGTCGCAAGACGATGTATACGGACTGACGCCTGCCCGGTGCTGGAAGGTTAAGAGGACCCGTTAACTCGAAAGGGTGAAGCGGAGAATTTAAGCCCCAGTAAACGGCGGTGGTAACTATAACCATCCTAAGGTAGCGAAATTCCTTGTCGGGTAAGTTCCGACCTGCACGAATGGCGTAACGACTTCTCAACTGTCTCAACCATAGACTCGGCGAAATTGCACTACGAGTAAAGATGCTCGTTACGCGCGGCAGGACGAAAAGACCCCGGGACCTTCACTACAACTTGGTATTGATGTTCGGTACGGTTTGTGTAGGATAGGTGGGAGACTGTGAAACCTCGACGCTAGTTGGGGCGGAGTCGTTGTTGAAATACCACTCTGATCGTATTGGACATCTAACGTCGAACCGTATATCCGGTTCACGGACAGTGCCTGGCGGGTAGTTTAACTGGGGCGGTTGCCTCCTAAAATGTAACGGAGGCGCCCAAAGGTTCCCTCAACCTGGACGGCAATCAGGTGGCGAGTGTAAATGCACAAGGGAGCTTGACTGCGAGACCTACACGTCAAGCAGGGACGAAAGTCGGGATTAGTGATCCGGCACCTCTGAGTGGAAGGGGTGTCGCTCAACGGATAAAAGGTACCCCGGGGATAACAGGCTGATCTTCCCCAAGAGTCCATATCGACGGGATGGTTTGGCACCTCGATGTCGGCTCGTCGCATCCTGGGGCTGGAGCAGGTCCCAAGGGTTGGGCTGTTCGCCCATTAAAGCGGCACGCGAGCTGGGTTTAGAACGTCGTGAGACAGTTCGGTCTCTATCCGCCGCGCGCGTCAGAAACTTGAGGAAACCTGTCCCTAGTACGAGAGGACCGGGACGGACGAACCTCTGGTATACCAGTTGTCCCACCAGGGGCACCGCTGGATAGCCACGTTCGGACAGGATAACCGCTGAAAGCATCTAAGCGGGAAACCTTCTCCAAGATCAGGTTTCTCACCCACTTGGTGGGATAAGGCCCCCCGCAGAACACGGGATTGATAGGTCAGACCTAGAAGCTCAGCAATGAGTGCAGGGAACTGGCACTAACCGGCCGAAAACTTACCAACACACATCGCAACCACTATTCGTTCGTGACTTTATAGTCGCGCTAAATGCCACACCCCCCACCAGAACACTTGAATGAAAAATGAATAGAGTTACGGCGGCCACAGCGATAGGGAAACGCCCGGTCCCATTCCGAACCCGGAAGCTAAGCCTGTCAGCGCCGATGATACTGCCCATTCGGGTGGAAAAGTAGGACACCGCCGAACATACACAAAAACACCCCTGTTATCCGGGGGTGTTTTTGTATTTGTGTATTTCCGCGCCCTAGTCGAATAGTGTCAAATTCGCCGACGCCTGGTGTTTCTCCAATTCGAGCAGGGTGTGCTTGCGATCGAGTCCGCCGCCAAAGCCGGTAAGGCTGCCATTGGCGCCGATAACACGATGGCAGGGAACAATGACGGCGATCGGATTATGGCCGTTGGCCAATCCCACCGCACGGGCAGCGCCGGGCGACCCGATCTGTTCGGCGATCTCTCCGTAGGACCGGGTCTCTCCATACGGAATGGTCAGCAGGGCCTGCCAAACTCGCTGTTGGAATTTCGTTCCCCGTAAATCGAGCTCGACAGCGAATTCGGTAAGCTCACCGGCGAAGTAGGCGCCAAGTTGGCTGACGGTATCAGCAAATGCGCCATCGTCGGGCGTCCAGTCGGCGCGGCTCGGCTCGTAGGTTTGATCGACCATTCGCAAGTTCGTCAACACCGAGCCATATCCGGCCAATGTCAACGGTCCTATTGGGCTATCGATGGTGCGGTAGTTAATCATGCGATCTCCTTTGGCGGCCATTGGTTTACTGGATGGTCGAGGGTGGTCCAGAGGTGTTGGGTGGCGTAGGAACGCCAGGGACGCCAGCGAGTGCTGTGCTCGGTGAGGGCGCGCTGTGCCTTGGGCAGGCCTAGTTGCTGGGCAGCCAGCTGTACGCCGAGGTCGCTGGCCGGAAAAGCGTCGGGGTCACCAAGGCCGCGCATGGCGACTACCTCAGCTGTCCAGGGACCGACGCCCGGAAGGGATAGCAATTGACTACGCGCGCGAGTCCAGTCGCACCCGGCGTCCAGGGTGACACTTCCGTCGGCAATGCCGGCGGCGAGTGCGCTGATCGTCCGTTGCCGTGCTGTGGGGACGGCCAGATGCGCGGGGTCGATCTCGGTGAGTTGCTCGACGGAGGGGAAGGTGTGGGTCAATGTGCCCCCGGCATCGTGTACCGGATTTCCGTAGGCGACTACTAGCCTGCTCAGGTGGGTTCGTGCCGCCTTGGTCGACACTTGTTGGCCTAATACCGCGCGGATGGCGAGCTCAGCCTCGTCGACGGTGCGGGGGATACGTTGTCCAGGTGCCTTGGCCACCACCGGCCCCAGATTGGGGTCGTCGGTGAGCGCTTCGACCACCGCTTCAGGATCGGCGTCGAGGTCGAGCAGCCGCCGGCACCGAGCGGTCGCCGCCGCGAGGTCTCGGAAGTCATCGAGCACCAGCACGCAGCGCACATGATCGGGTGCCGGCGTCAGGCTGACTAGGCCGTTACCCCAGGAGAGCCGCAGCGTGCGTCGGTAGGCACCGTCGCGCACCTCTTCGCAACCGGGCACCACACCGGCAGCCAGATGACCGAAAACACCCTCATACGCGAACGGCGTGCGCACCGGTAGCCGAAGCGAGACCGTCCCGGCGGAGGTAGCTCGGACTTTCGAGGACCCGTAGCGGGCGGCTGCGCGTTTGCGCAACGCCGTCGGCGGGGCGTCACACACCAGGCGCACGGTGTCGTTGAACTGGCGGATGCTAGAAAACCCGGCCGCGAATGCGACATCACTGAACGGCAGGTCTGTGGTCTCGATGAGCACCCGGGCAGTCTGGGTTCGTTGCGCGCGAGCCAGCGCGAGCGGGCCGGCGCCGACCTCGGCCTGCAAAAGCCGCTCCAGCTGACGGGTGGTGTAGCCGACGCGGACGGCAAGGCCGCTGACGCCTTCACGGTCCACTGTGCCGTCCGCAATTAGCCGCATTGCCCGCGCGACCACGTCACCACGCACGTTCCATTCCGGGGATCCCGGGGAAGCGTCGGGTCGGCACCGCTTGCACGCGCGGAAGCCCGCTCGCTGGGCGGCTGCCGCGCTTGGCAGGAACTGCACGTTACGGGCGAACGGGGGCCGCACTGGGCAGCTGGGCCGGCAGTAGATCCGGGTCGTCAACACCGCAGTGACGAACCAGCCGTCGAACCGGGCGTCCTTGGATTGGACCGCCCGATAGCAGCGTTCGAAATCGTCATGCACGCTTCCACCCTTACACCTTGACACCGACAAAACTGGCGGGAAAACGACATCGTAGTGAGCTCATGCGAGGACCCGGGGTCGGCCAGGCGAGTAACGGTTGGGGCACGTTTCGGGTTGTCCCGCGACGCGTCGTGCGGCGCTGCGGTTTGGGTGGTTGACAATGCGGGGCATGATGCAATCGCGGAAGCCCGATGTTGGCGGGTGAGATCTCGCGCCAGACGTTTCTGCGAGGTGCCGCCGGAGCGTTAGCCGCTGGCGCCGTTTTTGGAGCCGGCGCAGTTGGATCGGGCCGAGTCGGTTTGGGCCGGGCTCTCGCCGCTCCGAACAGCTCCGGTTGGGACGCTCTTTCTGCCGCCCTCGGCGGGAAAGTGTTGCGACCCGGCGACGGTCCCCAATTCGCAACGGCCAAGCAGGTTTTCAACACGAACTACAACGGCTCGACGCCGGCGGTGATCGTCACCCCGACATCGACGGCGGACGTGCAAAAGGCGATGGCGTTCGCCGCGGCCCACCAGCTCAAGGTCGCCGCGCGCAGTGGTGGGCACTCCTATGTGGGCGCGTCTACCGCGAACGGCGCCATGGTGCTTGATTTGCGTCAGCTGCCCGGGGACATCAATTACGACACCGCCACCGGGCAGGTCACGGTGACGCCGGCTACCGGTTTGTATGCGATGCACCAGGTGCTGGCCGGGGCCGGTCGCGGCATTCCGACGGGTACCTGCCCGTCGGTCGGTGCCGCGGGGCACGCCTTAGGCGGCGGGCTGGGCGCCAATTCCCGGCATGCGGGCCTGCTCTGTGACCAATTGACGTCGGCATCGGTGGTGCTGCCCAGCGGCCGGCTGGTCACCGCGTCTGCCAGCAACAACCCCGACTTGCTCTGGGCGTTGCGTGGCGGGGGTGGCGGCAACGTCGGGGTGACGACCTCGCTGACCTTTGCCACGTTCCCCACCAAGGACGTTGACGTGGTGAACCTCAATTTCCCGCCGCAGGCGTTCGCCCAGGTCTTGCTTGGTTGGCAGAACTGGCTGCGGACCGCCGACCGAAGCAGCTGGGCACTGGCGGACGCCACCGTCGACCCGCTGGGTACGCATTGTCGTATCCTCGCAACCTGCCCGGTCGGGTCGGGCAGCAGTGTGGCGGGCGCCATCATTTCAGCCGTTGGGGTGCAACCAACGGGGACCGAGAACCACACCTTCAATTACTTGGACCTGGTCAAGTATCTGGCCGTCGGGAACCTCAACCCGTCGCCGCTGGGATATGTCGGCGGATCCGATGTCTTTCCCGTCGTCAACGCGGCTGTCGCCCAAGGGATCGCCTCGGCTGTCGACGCTTTTCCGCGCGGCGCGGGCCGTGCGTTGGCGATTATGCACGCCCTCGACGGTGCGCTCGCCGGTGTGGCGCCGGGGGCCACCGCCTTTCCGTGGCGCCGGCAGTCCGCGCTGGTGCAGTGGTACGTGGAAACATCCGGTGACCCGTCGGCAGCGACCAGCTGGCTCAACGCGGCACATCAAGCGGTGCATCCGTATTCGGTCGGCGGCTACGTGAATTACATTGAGGCGAACCAGCCGGCATCGCGGTACTTTGGCACGAATCTATCCCGGCTTAGCGCGGTACGGCAGAAGTATGATCCTGGCCGAGTCATGTTCTCCGGACTGAATTTCTAGCCGCCAAGTGACGCCAGTTGGGTGGGATGATCGTGCCCGCGAAGCGTCACGGTCTCGCCCAAACGCCAATGGGTGCACTCGTTTTCGCTTGCACCTTGCAGCGCCGTGGCCGTCGCCAATACCCGGCCCTGGTGTGACTTGGCTAGCTCGCACAATCGAGCTGCCTCGTGGACCGGCTCGCCGATCACGGTGTACTCGAATCGTTCTTTGGCGCCGACATTGCCGGCCACGACCTGGCCTGCCGCCACGCCGATACCGGCCTGGCACTCAGGCATTTCATTGGCCAGGCGGTCGGCGATGGTGCGGGCGGTGGCCAGCGCTTCGTCCTCGGGTTGGTCGAGGTGATTCGGGGCCCCGAAGATTGCCAGCGACGCGTCACCCTCGAATTTGTTGACCAGTCCATGGTGGCGGTCCACTTCCTCGACGACGATCGCGAAAAACCGGTTGAGCAAGGCAACCACCTCGGTCGCAGGCCGGCTAGTCACCAACTGGGTGGAGCCGACGATATCGAGGAATACGACGGCGACATGGCGTTCTTCCCCGCCCAGCGTCGGTCGCTCGCGTTCCGCGGCGGCGGCGACTTCGCGCCCCACATGTCGACCGAAAAGATCGCGCACGCGTTCGCGCTCCCGCAGTCCATCGACCATGGAATTGAACCCACGCTGAAGCTCACCGAGTTCGGTGCCGTCGAATACCACCAGGTTGCCCTGCAAATTTCCCTGCTCGACGCGCTTGAGTGCGGCACGCACGACCCGCACCGGGGTCGCGGTCAGCCAGGCCAGGATCCACATCAGCAGGGAGCCGGAGGCCAATGTTACCGTCGACACGATCAGCACGCCCGTCGCGAACTGGACCCGGGTCAGACTACGTTGCAATATTTCGAAGATCGCTAGCAGGCCGACGCCGATGACGGGCGCGCCCGAACCGATCAGCCACACCATCATGGTTCGGCCCATGATGCCCGGCGCGAACCGCCGCGGCGGCGGTCCGGCCTCGAGCGCCTGCGCGGCTATCGGGCGCAGCGCGAACTCGGTGAACAGGTAGCTGCTGGTGCTGACGAACACGCCGCAAAAGCTCACTGCGAACAGAAAGCGCGGGATGAACATGGTGTTCGCCAGGCCATAGAGGGTCGTCAACAGCACCGTGCCGACTCCCCACAGGATGAGGTCGGCGCGCGCAACTCGCCACGGTATCCGGAACGTGTTGCGCTCGTCGTTGTGGCTGGGTTTGCGCTCCTCGATCGCCCAGCGCAGGGCCAGTACGGTCCGTCGGGTAACGATGTAGGCGCCGAGGGCCATGGCAACCCCGAAGTAGGTCGGCATCACCACGAAGGTGAGCCACACCGGCGCGTCCGTGAACACACTTGGTGCCGGGATGGCAACCGTGACCAAGAGCACGGCAACGCCGATCCCGATCAGGTTCACGGCCGCTATCAGGACGGTCAAGATGATCTGGATGCGTATCCGCCGACGTTGTTGGCTTTCCGACACCCGGCCAAGCAGCCAGGAGCCATACGCGGGGACTTCTTCCAACCGGCCGCTCTGACGAGTCACCGTCTCGAGCACCCGGCCCAAGCGTTGTGCCATGCTCTTCGTGGGGACCCGGGTGGTTGACATGGTGGCGCCAGCCTAATTTGTTGGTCACGCTCTAAGGTGAGTCGGGTGCGTCTAGTGATTGCTCAGTGCACCGTCGACTACCTTGGCCGGCTGACCGCTCACCTGCCGTCGGCGCGCAGGTTGTTGCTGTTTAAGGCGGACGGGTCGGTCAGTGTGCACGCCGACGACCGCGCCTACAAGCCGTTGAACTGGATGAGTCCGCCGTGCTGGTTGACCGAAGACGTCGCTGGCGCCTCGCCGGTCTGGGTGGTTGAAAACAAGGCCGGCGAACAATTGCGCATTACTGTTGAGGAGGTCGAGCACGACTCCAGTCACGAGTTGGGCGTGGACCCCGGGCTGGTCAAAGACGGCGTCGAAGCCCACCTACAGGCATTGCTTGCGGAGCATGTCGGGCTGCTGGGCGAGGGATACACGCTGGTCCGTCGTGAGTACATGACCGCGATCGGGCCCGTCGACCTGCTCTGCCGCGATGAACAGGGGGGATCGGTCGCGGTGGAAATCAAACGGCGTGGCGAAATTGACGGCGTCGAGCAGCTCACCCGCTACCTCGAGTTGCTGAATCGGGACAGCGTTCTCGCGCCGGTCAAGGGGGTGTTCGCCGCTCAACAGATCAAGCCGCAGGCGCGCACTTTGGCTACTGACCGCGGCATCCGTTGCGTAACATTGGATTACGACAAGATGCGGGGCATGGACAGCGATGAGTACCGGCTGTTCTAAAGTTTCCCGATTAGACTGACGCCATGGCTCGTCGCCGCAGATCGACGCGTGGGCAGCGACCAATATCGCCATCACCGGTGCTGTGCCGGGTGGAAACAGGGCCCGATGGCCACGACTACGAAGTGCTCCCGATCGCTGCGGCCGGTGCCGTCAAAACCTATCGCTGTCCTGGATGCGATCACGAAATTCGTTCTGGCACTGCGCATGTGGTGGTATGGCCTGCTGATTCACGGCAAGCCGGAGGCTCGCCGGGAGTCGACGATCGGCGACATTGGCACACCCCGTGTTGGGCTCACCGCGGCACCCGCGGTCCGACCCGACGGTGGTCTTAGGACGCCGGCTCGACCAACTCGATCAGAACGCCGCCAGCATCCTTCGGGTGGATGAAGTTGATTCGTGAGTTCGCCGTGCCCAGCCGGGGTGCGTCGTAGACCAGCCGGACTCCCTGTGCGCGGAGTCGCTTGCTAAGGCTGTCGAGATCGCTGACCCGACAAGCCAGTTGCTGCATGCCCGGTCCGTGCTTATCCAAGAACTTCGCGATCGGCGACGACTCGTCGGTCGGGGCCATCAACTGAATCTGTGCTGTGCCGGTCAGGGCGCCGCGTGCCGACAGCATGGCTTCGCGGATCCCCTGGTCGTTGTTGACTTCCTCGTGGACCAGGATCATGCCCAGGTGGTCGTGATACCAGGCGATGGCTGCATCCAGGTCGGCGACCGCGATGCCGACGTGATCGATCGCTGTCACCTGCGCGGTGGCCAGCAGCTGACGGGTGTCGACTTGATCGGTCGTCATCACACAACGGTAACCTGACGGGAAAGATTGCGCTTCTCGGGCAGGTCGAATCGGCCTGCAGAGGGGCCCCAGGAGCAGGCCCAGGAGGTAGTCATGACGACATCGGTGATCGTTGCTGGGGCACGGACACCCATCGGCAAGTTGATGGGGTCATTGAAGGACTTTTCGGCCAGCGATCTGGGTGCGATCGCCATTGCCGCCGCGCTGGAGAAGGCCAACGTAGCGCCGTCGGCGGTGCAGTACGTGATCATGGGCCAGGTGTTGACCGCGGGGGCCGGTCAGATGCCGGCGCGGCAGGCGGCAGTGGCGGCCGGTATCGGTTGGGATGTTCCGGCGCTGACGATCAACAAGATGTGCCTGTCCGGTCTTAACGCCATCGCGCTCGCTGACCAGCTCATTCGCGCCGGAGAATTCGATGTGGTGGTGGCCGGCGGCCAAGAATCCATGACGAAGGCACCACATCTGCTGATGGACAGCCGGTCGGGCTACAAGTACGGCGACGTCACGATTTTGGACCACCTGGCCTACGACGGCCTGCACGACGTGTTCACCGATCAACCGATGGGCGCGCTCACCGAACAGCGCAACGATGTCGACAAATTCACGCGCCAAGAACAGGACGAGTTTGCTGCCCGGTCGCACCAAAAGGCGGCCGCGGCATGGAAGGACGGCGTCTTCGCCGACGAAGTGGTGCCGGTGAACATTCCGCAGCGCAAAGGTGATCCGCTGCAGTTCACCGAGGATGAGGGGATCCGCGCCAACACCACGGCCGAGTCGTTGGCCGGTCTGAAACCGGCGTTTCGCCGCGATGGCACCATCACCCCCGGCTCTGCGTCGCAGATCTCCGATGGTGCGGCCGCCGTCGTGGTGATGAACAAAGAAAAGGCGCAGCAGCTGGGGCTGACGTGGCTGGCCGAGATCGGTGCCCACGGCGTTGTGGCCGGCCCAGATTCGACGCTGCAGTCCCAGCCGGCCAACGCCATCAAGAAGGCAGTCGACCGCGAAGGTATCTCCACCGACCAGCTCGACGTCGTAGAGATCAACGAGGCGTTTGCGGCGGTGGCGTTGGCCTCCACGCGTGAACTTGGCATCGCTCCCGAGCTCGTCAACGTCAACGGCGGCGCGATCGCTGTGGGGCACCCCCTCGGGATGTCGGGAGCCAGAATCACGTTGCATGTCGCGCTGGAATTGGCGCGTCGCGGTTCGGGCTACGGTGTTGCGGCCCTGTGCGGCGCCGGTGGCCAGGGTGACGCGCTGATTCTGCGGGCCGGTTAGCGTGCCACCGGGTGGATCGGTACCCGATGGGACGTGACAGACTTGACCACGTGACGCGTCCGCGATCCCCCATCGGGCCTGCCACGGCCGGTGCGGTAGACCTTTCAGGTCTCAAGCAGCGAGCTCAGCAGAAGACTTCAGCAAGTGACCCCGCCAGCCGAGCAACGTCGGCGGCGCGCGGCGCGGGTAGCTCCGAAAACACCTCGGTCACTGAGATCACCGAGGCCAATTTCGAAGATGAAGTGCTGGTCCGGTCCGACGAAGTACCGGTCGTGGTGCTGGTGTGGTCACCGCGCAGTGATGCGTGCGTCAAGCTGCTTGAGACACTGTCCG
Organism: Mycobacterium haemophilum DSM 44634; assembly: GCF_000340435.2. Lineage (NCBI taxonomy): Bacteria > Bacillati > Actinomycetota > Actinomycetes > Mycobacteriales > Mycobacteriaceae > Mycobacterium > Mycobacterium haemophilum. The sequence continues at coordinate 2,996,749 of NZ_CP011883.2, read as the reverse complement.
GCTTGGCGGCCGACGACGACGGCACCTGGTCGTTGGCGACGGTCAACGTCGACGCGGCGCCCAGGGTGGCGCAGATCTTTGGTGTTGATGCGGTCCCGACCGTGGTCGCGCTGGCTGCTGGGCAGCCGCTGTCCAGCTTTCAGGGCGTGCAGCCTGCCGATCAGCTGCGCCGCTGGCTGGACTCGTTGCTGTCGGCGACAGCCGGCAAGCTGAGAGGGCCCACTGGTTCCGAGGATTCTGCGGAAATGGATCCCGCGGTTGCCCAAGCCCGCCAGCAACTGGAGGCCGGCGACTTCGTCGTCGCGAAGCGGTCATATCAAGCGATCTTGGATGCCAATCCGGCCAGCGTCGAAGCGAAGGCCGCGATCCGGCAGATCGACTTCCTTACGCGCGTAACCGCGCAACGCCCCGACGCGGTCGCAGTCGCTGATGCCGCGCCGGGCGACATTGCGGCGGCGTTAGCGGCCGCCGACGTGCAAATCCTCAACCAAGATGTGACCGCGGCGTTCGAGCGCCTGATCGCGTTGGTGCGCAGCACATCTGGAGATGAGCGCAGTTCGGTACGTACTCGGCTGATCGAGCTGTTCGAACTCTTCGATCCGGCCGATCCCGATGTCATCGTCGGTCGGCGCAACCTTGCCAACGCGCTGTATTGAGATCGCACGCCGCAGTTCGTTTCGGACCTGCAACCCGAGATCAGCAGGGGTGAATTTGTGAAGGTCGGCTTGCTCGTGGTGCCGATGCACCCCTTCGAGTCGTACCGCATGATGCTGACCGTCGCCGAAGAGGCCAACGTCGACTCATTCTGGGTGCCCGACCATTTGCTAGGCACGACACACCCTGACCTGTGGCCTGACATGGCTTTGGCTTCGCTATCACCCGATTCTGACGCCTGGTACGACCCGTTTGCCTGCATCGCTGCTATCGGTCATGAATCAAGTCTTCCGATGGGAGTCTGTGTCACCGACGCGATCCGACGGTGCGCACCTGACGTGGTGAGGACCACATTGACCCTGCACCAGCTCTGCCGCGGCGGATTCTGCCTCGGAGTCGGTGCCGGGGAAGCCGAGAATCTTGTGCCCTTCGGCTATGATTTCTCCACTCCCGTAGCACATTTGGAAGCGTTCCTGATCGAGCTGCGAGCGCTCCTCGACCACGGTGTCATGCCGGCCGGGGAATCCCGCGGCCGTATCGGTCTGCCACTGCAACGTGACGACCTCGGCTCCCCGAAGGTTTGGGTGGCCGGACATGGACCGCGGATGCTACGTCTGACCGGCGAGTATGGCGATGGCTGGATTCCAGCCTGGCCGATGAGCGCTTCGAGCTACGGCGACAAGCGCCGCACAATTGCAGAGCACGCCGAGCGGGTCGGACGGCCGATGCCAGAGTGTGCATTGCATATCGGCTTGATCATCGGCGAATCCCGCAACTATGTCGCCGAACTGATGGACCGCGATCCCCTCGGAAAGCTATGTGCTCTCATGTGTTCCGCCGAGACCTGGACCAAATATGGAATGACCCATCCTGGCGGACCACAATGCCGCGGTCTGATGGACCTGATCTACCACGACCTCGATCCGAAACAGCTTCGTGCGCTCGCACCGACAATCCCCTTCGAACTCGTCGAGGAATTCATGTTCATTGGCAACGCCACCGAAATCGCGGATAGAGTCCGCGGCTACGCCGACAACGGTCTCCAACATGTCATCTTGGGCAACGCAACCGGCGTCGTTGGCGGGTTCGACGAAATCAACGCGAACACCACAGAGCTGCTAACCCTAATAACCGCTCTTCGCGAGTTCTAAAGTGGCCGCACCCGAGCATCGCGCGTCAGAGACGTTTTTCCTACGTAGATGGTGTTCCATTAGTCCGATGAACGCCGATCAGCGTCGACCTAGGCAGCGTGCACTTTGAGCAAATTGCTGGATCAGGTGATGGAAGCCCATGGGGGTTTGGACCGGTGGCAGAGGGCCAGAGCCATTCATGCGCGTGTGCGCACGGGCGGTCTGCTGGTTCGGACGCGCGTGCCTGGTAACCGGTTCTCCGACTACCGCATCACCGTCGATGTCCAGCAGCCCCGCACGGTAATAGACCCGTTCCCGTATGACGGGCAGCGTGGGGTCTTCGAGCGCGGGATGGTACGAATCGAGAATCGCGAAGGCGACGTCATCAGTTCGCGCACGCGCCCACGTTTAGCGTTCTTCGGCCGCTCGGGCCTGCGTCGAAACATTCGTTGGGACGCAATGGATTCCGTCTACTTCGCCGGCTATGCCATGTGGGGCTACCTTACGGTGCCCTACCTGCTGATGCGCGAGGGCGTGCAGGTTGATGAGGGGCAGGCGTGGAAGGAAGGGGCAGAGACATGGCGACGGCTAAACGTCAGCTTCCCACCGGACATCGACACCCACTCGCGGCGTCAGAGCTACTACTTCGATGCCAGTGGTCACCTGCGTCGCCACGACTACGTCGCACTAGTGGTTGGCCGCTGGGCGAGGGCGGCTCATTATTGCGCCGACCACGTGCAGGCCGGCGGACTCGTTTTCGCGACCCGTCGGTGGGTTCACCCGATCGGTCCCGGTAATCGCCCGTTGCCGTTCCCCACCCTGGTCTCGTTGCAGCTAAGCGACATGGTTGTCGTGAGCAAGTAGGGTGTCGCCGCCCCGAATCCGTACGACAGGGTGACGCGGTGGGACGGATGGGAGGTCGATGAGAGGCACGCGAGGGGGTGACTCGCAACGAGCTTTTGCGCCGGAGGCTGGCCGAGCAGACCAACGCTGGCCGGGTGCCGGTGTCTGCTGCTGATTTCGACCGGTTCAGTGAGGTGTTCACCGATCTGGCAGATCCCGAGGTGATGGCAGCCGCGTGGCATCCGGGAGTTCGGTTTGGCGCCGTTGGCTGCGATACCGGTGAAATACCTCACGTCGGCAGCGGAGGACCGGGCATTCGACGTGCAGCTGATGCTGGCCGACAAGGGCATGCATCGTGGTCCGTCAGTGCCGGACCTGATCGTCGCCGCGACCGCGGAACTCGGCGGGTTGACCGTCTTGCATCTGGACAAGCATTTCGACCTTACCGCCGGCATCACCGGGCAGCCAGTGGGTGATTGGCCGCACGGTAAACCGGTCGCACATCTAAAGAAACAAAGACACCGGCCAGCGAGCGGGCCACGGCGTACCGTTACCTCTCGTCCTTACCCTTGCCGCGGCGCAGTTAAACGGCCTGGGGCGTTAGTCCTAGAAGATGCCGGTGGGGTCGCGGTCGATTGCGGTAGTGGGTCTTCGACGCATGGCGACGCCGTCAACTGCGCTGAGCCCTTGGCGCGCTTGCGCTACTCGGGTTCCAACCACAATGCCGACATCGGCGGCAGCACCAGCACCGCTGACGCCGGGCGGCCGTGCCACGGATCATCGGTGGCGTCGACGCCGCCGAGGTTGCCGACCCCGGAGCCGTTGTAGGCGACAGCATCGGTGTTCAACACCTCACGCCAGCGTCCGGCCGACGGCAGGCCGAGCCGGTAGCCGCTGTGTTCTGAACCAGCGAAATTGAATACACAGGCCAGTATCGAGCCGTCGTGGGCATATCGCAGGAAACTCAGTACGTTGTTGGCGGAGTCGTTGGCGTCGATCCAGGAATAGCCCTCGGAGGTGGTGTCTTGACTCCACAGCGCCGGGTGGCCGCGGTAGAGGCCGTTGAGGTCGCGTACGAGGCGCAGAATCCCGTTGGAGAAACCGTTTTCGTCGAGTTGGAACCAGTCCAGGCCACGCTGCTCCGACCATTCGGCGCGCTGGCCGAACTCCTGGCCCATGAACAACAGTTGCTTGCCCGGGTGCGCCCACTGGTAGGCGAGCAGGCTGCGTAGTCCGGCGGCCTTGGCGTGGTTGTTGCCCGGCATCCGCCCCCACAGCGTGCCCTTGCCGTGCACCACCTCGTCGTGGCTGAGCGGCAGCACGTAATTCTCGCTGAATGCGTACAGCATGGAGAACGTTATTTCGTTGTGGTGGTAGCTGCGGTGCACCGGATCGCGGCTGATGTAGTCGAGCGTGTCGTGCATCCAGCCCATGTTCCACTTCATCGAAAAGCCCAGTCCGCCAATGTTGGTCGGTCGCGTCACGCCGGGCCATGACGTCGACTCCTCGGCGATGGTGACAATGCCTGGCGCGGCTTTGTGTGCTGTGGCGTTCATCTCCTGCAGGAACTGCACCGCTTCCAAGTTTTCCCGCCCGCCGTAGATATTCGGGGTCCAGCCGCCCTCGGGACGTGAGTAGTCGAGGTACAACATCGACGCGACCGCGTCCACCCGGAATCCGTCGATGTGGAACTCTTCGAGCCAGTACAACGCATTGGCCACCAAGAAGTTACGCACCTCCGGACGACCGAAGTCGAATACGTAAGTGCCCCAGTCTAATTGCTCACCGCGCATAGGATCGGAATGCTCATAGAGGGGTGTTCCGTCAAACCGCCCCAGCGCCCATGCGTCCTTGGGAAAGTGTGCCGGTACCCAATCCACGATGACACCGATGCCGGCCTGGTGAAGCGCGTCGACCAGCGCCCGGAAGTCGTCGGGAGTGCCAAATCGCGATGTCGGTGCGTAGTACGACGTGACCTGATATCCCCACGATCCGGCGAACGGATGCTCCGCAACCGGCAGCATCTCAACGTGGGTAAACCGATGTGCTACAACATAATCTGTCAGCTCGCGGGCAAGCTGACGGTAGCTGAGTCCGGGGCGCCACGAGCCGAGATGGACTTCGTAGGTGCTCATCGGCTCAAACACCGGGTTGCGCTGCGCACGCCGTGCCATCCACTCGTCGTCACCCCAGGTGTAGTTATTCGACGTGACCCGCGATGCAGTCTGCGGCGCCACCTCGGTGCCGAAGGCGAACGGGTCGGCCCGATCGGTGATGACACCATCGGCGTCGTGCACCCGGAACTTGTACAGACCTTCGGCAGGGAACCCGGGCCAGAACAATTCCCATACTCCCGACGAGCCCAGCATCCGCATCGGGGCGTCGTTGCCATTCCAGCCGTTGAACTCGCCGATCAAGCTGACGCCCTTGGCGTTAGGCGCCCACACCGCGAACGACACCCCGTCCACCGCGCCGTCGGCGGTGGTGAACGAGCGTCGATGGGCGCCAAGGACTTCCCAGAGTCGCTCATGCCGGCCCTCGGCGAACAGATGAAGATCGACTTCGCCCAGGGTGGGCAGGAAGCGGTAGGCGTCCGCGACGGTATACGAGTCGGAACCCTGATAGCTCACCTGCAGTCGGTAGTCGATGAGGTCGACGAACGGTATCGCCACGGCGAACAAGCCGGATTCGAGGTGCTGCATTCCGAACCGGTTATCACCCACCACCGCGACGACGCCGACTGCGTGCGGTCGAAACGCTCGGATGACAGTGTGGTCGGCATACTCGTGAGCGCCCAGGATGCTGTGCGGATCGTGGTGTGCACCGGAGAGCAAGCGAGTTACGTCGGCTGGCTCGGGCGCCAGGTGGCTCTCGGCGAGTTGGTCGGTTCGGCTCTCGGATTGGCTCAAGCCCGTTACCTCCTGCGCAGCAATGTGGTTCGGGATTCCTGCGGTAAAAGTGGCATGTTGATGATGTGAGCGACTGCCTGCCCCGGATCGATACGAATGTAATTCGCTTGCCCCCATTGGTATTCCTGGCTGGTTATCTCATCCCGCACCCAAAACCGTTCGTAGGGCTCCATACCCAATGCGGCCATGTCTAACCATAGCGTCGCTTCCTCGGGTCCAAGTGCGTTGAGTGTCACCACCACTAGCACGCAGTCGCCAGTGGCCGGGTCGAACTTGCTATATGCCAGCAATGCCTCGTTGTCCACATGATGGAACGCAATGGTGCGCAACTGCTGCAGTGCGGGATGCAGCCGGCGAATTTCGTTGAGCTGCTTAATGAATGGCTCCAGCGATTTGCCTTCGGCGAGCGCGCCAGGGTAGTCGCGGGGGCGCAATTCGTACTTCTCCGAATCCAGGTATTCCTCGCTGCCGTCGCGCACCGGGCGATGCTCGAACAGCTCGTAACCGGAGTACATTCCCCAAGCCGGACTCATGGTCGCCGCCAGCACGGCGCGGATCGCGAACATGCCCGGGCCGTTATGTTGGAGTACTGCGTGCAGGATGTCGGGGGTGTTGACGAACAGGTTTGGCCGCCGGTAGTCGGCGAGTTCGGCTATTTCGTTGCCGAATTCGGTGAGCTCCCACTTGGCCGTGCGCCAGGTGAAGTAGGTATAGGACTGCGTGAAACCGAGCTTGGCCAGTCCGTACTGGCGCGCCGGCGGGGTAAAGGCTTCGGATAAGAAGAGCACGTCGGGGTTGGTGGTTTTGACCTGGCCGATCAGCCAGGCCCAGAAATCGGGTGGCTTGGTGTGTGGATTGTCGACCCGAAAGAATGTGACGCCGTGGTCGATCCAATGTCGCACTACGCGCAGCACTTCATCGTAGAGACCAGCAGGATCGTTGTCGAAGTTCAGCGGGTAAATGTCCTGGTATTTTTTCGGTGGATTCTCCGCGTAAGCGATTGTGCCGTCCGGCAATTCGGTGAACCAATGCCGATGTTGGCGGGCCCATGGATGATCCGGCGCGCATTGCAGCGCCAGGTCCAGGGCCACCTCCATGCCCAGATCACGTGCCGCGGCCACGAAGTCGTCGAAGTCGTCGATAGTGCCCAGGCTTGGATGTACCGCATCGTGGCCACCCTCATCGCTACCGATCGCCCATGGAGACCCGATATCTGTCGGCGCGGCGGTGGGAGAGTTGTTGCGGCCCTTGCGATGTATCTTGCCGATCGGATGGATCGGCGGCAGGTACACCACATCGAATCCCATGTCGGCGATACGCGGAAGTGCCGCGGCTGCAGTGGCGAAGGTGCCGTGCACCGGGTTGCCGTCGGTGTCCCAGCCGCCGGTCGAGCGCGGAAACATCTCGTACCAGGAGCCGAAGCGGGCCAACGGCCGGTCCACCCAGACCCCGAACTGCTCGCCCCGGGTAACCAGATCCCGCAGCGGATAGTTCGTCAAAAGTTCATCGATTTCGGGCGCCAGCGCCAGCGCGGTGCGGGTCACCGGATCTCCGGGGGTCCGTAACGCCGCCGCGGCCGTCTGCAGCGGCCCGCGCTGCGCGCGCGGCACACCGGTTGCGGCACGCTCGAACAGCGCGGCTCCGACCAAAAGATCGTTGGACAATTCCGTCTCACTCTGGCCAGCGTCCAACTTGGCAATCAGCGCATGCCGCCAGGTGTGTATCGGGTCGCCCCAGCCGTCGACTCGGAAGGTCCACAATCCGACGCGGTCGGGGGTGAACTGACCGTGGAAAACGTAGGGTTCTTGACCCATCGTCATGTGAAGCAGTAGCGGCTTGACTCGTTGGGCCGGGGCGGGTGTTGCTGCAGGCCTTGTTTCGCGGGCCTGGACCGCCGTGATCCGGCGGGTTTCCGTCGTGAGCGGATAGCGCAGCCCGAGATAGCGGACGACCAGGGTAGCTGCGACAGCCTCGTGGCCTTCTCGCCATACCGTGGCGCTGACCGGCACCATCTCGCCGACCACGGCTTTGGCGGGGTACACGCCGCAGGAGACGACCGGTGCGACGTTATCGATCTCTACCCGACCGGGCACCACCACTCCTTCTGCTCCGTGGCTCGCCCGCACGGGGGCGACCCCCTGTACTTCGTCGCGGAATGCCCCATTGCCTACCCGATACCCACCCTAGTGTCTGGTCATACTCCCGCGGGTGAACGGTTGTTACGTGGTCCATGCGCGTACCGGGGTCCTCAGTAAGGTAGTGACGTGTGAAAGCCCTCCGCCGCTTTACCGTCCGTGCTCATCTACCCGACCGCCTCGCGGCGCTAGATCAGCTATCGACCAACCTGCGGTGGTCGTGGGATAAGCCGACGCAAGACCTGTTCGCGACCATCGACCCGACGCTGTGGGCGCAGTGCGGCAACGACCCGGTGGCGCTCCTGGGAGTGGTGAATCCGTCACGGCTGGACGAGTTGGCACTCGACGAAGGGTTCCTGGGCCGACTCGATGAGCTGGCTGCCGACTTGAGCGACTACCTAAGCCGTTCGCGGTGGTATCAACAGCAGCAGGCAGATGCGGCCCAATCAGCCCTGCCGACCGCCATCGCGTACTTCTCGATGGAGTTCGGCGTCGCCGAGGTGCTCCCCAATTACTCGGGCGGCCTCGGCATCTTGGCTGGCGACCACCTGAAGGCCGCCTCCGATTTGGGGGTGCCGCTGATCGCGGTGGGCCTCTACTACCGCTCCGGGTACTTCCGGCAGTCGTTGACCGCGGACGGCTGGCAACACGAGACCTACCCGTCGCTGGATCCGCAAGGGCTCCCGTTGCGCCTGCTCACCGCTGGCAACGGCGATCCTGTGCTGGTGGAGCTGACCCTGCCCGACTCCGCGCAGCTGCGGGCCCGGATTTGGGTCGCGCAGGTGGGCCGTGTTCCGTTGCTCTTGCTGGACTCCGACGTCCCGGAGAACGAGCACGAGCTGCGCGGCGTCACCGACCGTCTCTACGGCGGCGATCAGGAGCATCGCATCAAGCAAGAGGTCCTGGCCGGTATTGGCGGTGTGCGGGCGATCCGCGCGTTTACCACCATTGCGGGGCTGCCCGCGCCGGAGGTATTCCACATGAACGAGGGCCACGCCGGATTCCTCGGAATCGAACGCATCCGCGAATTGGTTACCGATTCGGAATTGGACTTCGACACTGCGCTGACGGTCGTGCGGTCCAGCACGGTGTTCACCACGCACACCCCGGTGCCTGCCGGTATCGACCGGTTCCCGGTCGAGCTGGTGCGGCGCTACTTCTCGGGTGCGCCCGCGCTGCTGCCGGGGGTGCCGGTAGAGCGAATCCTCGCACTTGGCGCCGAAGATGATCCGACCAAATTCAACATGGCCCACATGGGTCTGCGGCTGGCGCAACGGGCCAACGGCGTTTCGCTGCTGCACGGCCGCGTGAGCCGGGCCATGTTCAGCGAGCTGTGGCGTGGATTCGACCACGACGAGGTGCCGATTGGGTCGATCACCAACGGCGTTCATGCGCGTACCTGGGCGGCGCCGCAGTGGTTGCAGCTGGGACGCGAACTGGCCGGGTCGGATTCGTTCAGCGACCCCGGCGTCTGGCTCCGTCTGCAACAGGTCGATCCGGGCCATCTGTGGTGGATCCGCTCGCAACTCCGCTCGCAGCTAATCGATGACATCCGGGTGCGGCTGCGTCGCTCTTGGTTGGAACGCGGCGCGTCGGACGCCGAACTGGGCTGGATCGGGGCGGCCTTTGATCCGAATGTGCTGACCATCGGCTTCGCCCGCCGCGTTCCCACGTATAAGCGCCTCACCTTGATGCTGCGCGATCCGGATCGGCTGGAACGGCTGCTGCTCGACGACAACAAGCCGATCCAGTTGATCGTTGCCGGCAAGTCGCACCCCGCTGATGACGGCGGTAAGGCGCTGATCCAGCAGGTGGTGCGGTTCGCTGACCGGCCGCAGGTGCGTCACCGCATCGCCTTCCTGCCCGATTACGACATGTCGATGGCCCGAAAGTTGTACTGGGGCTGCGATGTTTGGCTGAACAATCCGCTGCGGCCGTTGGAGGCGTGCGGCACCTCAGGGATGAAGAGCGCTCTGAACGGCGGATTGAATCTTTCCATCCGCGACGGCTGGTGGGACGAGTGGTACGACGGCGAAAACGGTTGGGAGATACCGTCTGCCAGCAGCGTGGCGGACGAGACTCGTCGCGACGACCTGGAGGCCAGCGCGCTCTACGACCTCCTAGAACACGCGGTGGTACCGAAGTTTTATGAACGTGACGCACACGGGGTCCCGCCGCGCTGGATCGAGATGGTGCGGCACACCCTGCAGACGCTGGGGCCGAAAGTGTTGGCGTCCCGCATGGTGCGTGACTATGTCGAGCACTACTACGTGCCCGCGGCGCAGTCACTGCGCAGGACGGTCGCCGCGCCTGCGGGAGGTGAGAGGGTGGGCGAGGCGTTCAGCGCGGCCCGCGAGCTGGCTGCCTACCGGCGCCGCGTCGAAAAAGCGTGGCCCATGATCGACATCACCGACGTCGACAGCACCGGCTTACCCGATACCCCGGTGCTGGGGTCGAAGCTGACGCTGACCGCCACCGTGCAGCTGGCCGGACTGGGGCCCGACGAGGTGACGGTACAGGCGGTGCTCGGCAGGGTGGACGGCAGTGACGTGCTGCTGGATCCGGTTACCGTCGAAATGGCGCACATCGATACCGCCGAGGGCGGCAACGAGATCTTTTCGACGACAACGCTGCTGCCGCTGGCGGGAGCGGTCGGATACACGGTGCGGGTCCTGCCTCGCCATCCGATGCTCGCGGCCAGCAACGAGCTTGGTCTGGTCACCCTCGCCTAGCAGGCGGTCCCCACCGCACCTCATGGACTCGCTGCGTTTCCTGCAGACCCTTGAGCTGCTCCTCACGCGCGTCACCGAACTGAAACTCTTGATTGCCGGCGACCAGTTCGCGCAGCACCGACGACACGAGGATCTCGTTGCCCTGTGCCTTCGCCGCGATCCGTGCCGCGAGGATCACGTTGTGACCGTAGAAGTCCTCCTGCTCGCGGATCACCTCGCCAGCGTGCAGTCCGATCCTGACCTGCGGCACCCGGCTACCGGGACGATCGCGCCGCTCCGCGAAGTCGCGCTGGATCGCGATCGCACAGCGGATCGCGCTGCTGGCGCTGCCGAAAGCGACCATGAACCCATCGCCCTGCGATTTGACCTCAAAGCCGCGGTGCACGGCCAAGTGACGACGGATGACCGCGTTGTGGCCGTGCAGCAGCTTGAGCCACCGCTCGTCACCGAGCTGCTCGGTGAGCACCGTCGAGCCTTCGATGTCGGAGAACATGATCGTGACCGTTCCGTCGGGCGCCGCTACCGCGCGCAGGTCGGGCCGGTCCAGTTCGACCGATTGGGCGACGCTCTCGAGTCCCGTCCAGCCGAGCATCGACTCTTGCTGCTGGGCGTCCTGATGCCCGTGGCGAAGTCGCGCGAGTCGCTCGACTTCGGCGCGCATGCCAATGCGCCGCGCCAGCGCAAGCCCCTGGTCGATCAGGCCCATCGCCTTCTCGCGATCCGCTTGGTCAGCTCTGTTGAGCAGCGTGCGAGCGTATTCGCAGCAGACTCGCGGGGTCACATAGACGCAGCCGATCTCGGCGTTACGTGCCAGCGCCAGTTCGAAGTGGCGCACCGCATCCTCATCGCGGCCGGCCGCCGCGGCGGCGAAGCCGAGGAACGCCTGGTTGGAGCCGAGGCAGCCGGCTCCGGTGAGGAATAGTGTGCAGCGGTCCGCGTAGGGTGCCAACAGCTCGTACAGTCGGTCGGCTGCGTCGCTGTCGCCGACCGCCAGCGACGCAATGGAAAGCGCGCAGACCGACGTCACCCAGTCACTGGTTCGCACCAGCGCCTCGAAGCCATCGGCCGCAAGCTCCGCGAACCTGGCGCGGGCCTCATCGAGCTGGCCCGTCTCGGTGAGCAACCACACATACGCCGACGGCCACGCCTGGCCGTAGCGCGCGGCGGCCTCGCGGCCGGCGTCGGTCAGCTGCTCTAACCTGCCATCGGCCAACCTGATCAGGAACGACTGCGCACTAAATACGATTTCGGCCACCTCGCGCCGGACCCGCTGGCCAATCGGCAGGTTGCTTTGTGCGAGGCGCTCGGCCTCCGCAAGGCGCCCCTGCATGAGGGCCCGCATGGTGCGAAACACCGCCGCCTTCCACGCGTGGCGGGGCTGGTGCAGGTCGCCGGCCAGCCGGTCGCACGCCTCGATCTCGGCGTCGACCGCGTGAAAGTCGCCAAGCTGTGCGCGCGCGATGAGTGGCAGGTGGTGTCCCTCGAACTCCATATCGCGGTCACCGACGATGCGGGCGAGCCGCACCATCTCCTCGCCGGCCGCGACCGCCTCTTCGATCCGGTCGGGGCCTAACGTCGACCACTGCCGGCTATGCATGGCCAGCAGCAGGATTTTCGGGTCGCCAACGCGTTCAGCCATTTCCACTGCTTGTGCGCTGGCCTGGCTGGCTGCCGCTAGCGTCCCTTTGCAGCGCAGCTCGAGCGCCAGCCGAGCCAGCACCCGCACCCGCAGCGCGCTGTCTCGTGCCGGCAACACCTCGAGCGCCTCGTACAACATCGTCACCAGCTGCTCATCGGCACGCACGGTAATCGCGAAGCCGCCCCAATTGCCGGCTCCGTATCCCAGTGCGGCACGGGCGTAGTGGTCATCGAGTGCCAGTTCACGCGCCGTCGCCGCCGCCTCCCTGAAGGTTTCCCGGGCCCCCTCGGTGTCGCCGGACCGCAGTCGGGCATCCCCGAGCGCCAACAGCAGGTCGCACCGGCGCCGTGGCACCACCTCCGAGAGCGTGTCGAACAGCCGCAGCGACGTCTCGAACAAGCTCACTGCGTCTTCATAGGCGTAGGTCGCCGCTGCCCGTTCGGCCGCCCACCATGCGTAGTCGGCGGCCCTGGCGATGTCACCGCGTGGAGCCGCCTTCGCGAAGTGGTACGCGATCGCAGACAGATGCGACTCGATGCGCTCTTCATAAATTTGCTCGAGCGCGTCGCCGGCGGCGATGTGCAGCTGGGCGCGGCGCAGCGTCGGGAGGTCGTCGTACAGCGCGTCGCGGGTAGCGCCATGAGCGAAGACATACCGGCCGGCCTCGCCGACAGGTTGCCGCACGATCGTTCCGTCGAGCGCAGGCTGCAGCCGGCTGAGTACGGCGTCTGTCTCGAGCTCGCTGATCCGCGTCAGGACCTGCACATCGAATTCACGCCCGATCACCGCGGCTGTCGACAGCAACTCGACCGTCTCAGCCGGCAGCTTCTCCAACCGACGGGAGACCACCTCGCGGACACCCCGGGGGATGCCGAGTTCCTGGCCTTCCCGCACATCGACAAACCACCGTCCGTCGCGCCAGCTGAGCGCTGCAGAGTCGATCAGGTGGCGGATGATTTCCTCGGCGAAGTACGGGTTGCCCTCCGACTCTCGACACACGGTGTCGGCGAGCGCGAGCTCATGCCGCTGCTCCAGCCGTTGCTGCAGCACCGCTTCGAGCATCGCCTTGACATGTTGATCGGCAAGTCCGCGCAGCCTGATGCGCGCATAGCCGCGTTCCTTGCTGAGCGCGGTGAGCACCTGGTTCAGGTAGTGGTCGCCGGTGAGTTCGTCGTGACGGTAGGTGCCCAGCAAAAACACGCTGGAGCGGGGCAGCTCGCGGGCGATAAACGACAACAGCATCAGCGAGGGCCGATCGGCCTGGTGCAGATCTTCCAGGAAAATCGCCAGCGGGCGGCGCTCAGCAGCGCCGATGAGGAACCTCGAAACCGAATCGAACAACCGGAATCGGGCCTGCTCGGCGTCGAGCACGGGCGACTCGGGGATTTCCGGCATCTGCTCGCGGACCTCGGAAACGATCTGTGCGATCTCAAACGCGCCCGAGCCCAAGTCAGAAGCCACCGTCTTAGCGTCGTGCTCGCGGGCATAGTCGCGGATCACCTGGACCCAGGGCCAATAGGCGGGAGCGCCCGCGCCCGCATAGCAGCGGCCCCATAACACCTGCGCGCCCCGCAGTGCGGCATAGGCTGCGACTTCGGCGGCAAGCCGGGTCTTGCCGATGCCGGACTCACCACTGACCAGCACCGAGCGTCCGTGGCGGCCGATGGCGTCATCGATCGCCTCGCGTAATTGCTGGGTCTCACGGTTGCGCCCGATGAACGTGCTGTCGGTGATCCGCTCGAGCGCCGCAGCGTCGTGAATCGAGGTAGTGTCGCCGGTGATCGCGGCGGCGATCACGTTGAGCGTGTCGCGAACCTCGGGTGCCTCTTGCGGGCGGGCATCCGGCGACTTCGCCAGCATCTTCAGCAGCAACTGGTCAAGCGCGGCCGGAACAGCGGAGCGATGTGCGCTCGGCGCCAGCGGCGCGGTCGACACATGCTGGGACACCACTGCGGCGGCTGACTCGCCCACGAATGGCGGTATGCCGCAAAGTAATTCGTAGAGCAGGGCGCCAAGCGAATAGATGTCCGAACGCGCATCGGCGGCACGGCCGAGACCCTGCTCGGGCGACATATAAGCGACGGTTCCGATGATGGTTCCCTCGCGTGTCAGGCGCGAGCTGCTTTCGGCGACGGCAAGCCCGAAATCGCCGAGCTTGGCGGTGCCGTCGGGCGCCAACCACACGTTCTGGGGTTTGACGTCACGATGCACCACACCATGGCTGTGCGCGTGCGCGAGCCCGTTGGCGACGTCTGCCCCGATGCGAACGACGTCTTTGACCGCGAGCCGGTGGTCGGCCGCGTCGGATAGCAGGGCTTGCAGGTCACCGCCGGCCATGTACTGACTAATCAGGTACAGCTGACCCGCGGTCTCGCCGAAGTCATAGACGTTGACGACATTGGGGTGCTCGCCAAGCCTGGCCATTGCCTCAGCTTCCCGGCGCGCGCGACGCATGCCGGTCTCGTCCGAGCCGTCGGCCTTGAACACCGCGGCGGCCACGTCGCGGTGTAGGCGCGTGTCGGTGGCAAGGTAGACCCGTTTGCCGGCACCTTCGCCAAGCAGCCGACCGACCGTGTAACGCCCGTCCGACAGTGTCGGCGGGGCGGGCGCGCTGGCGGGTTGCGCCGGCTCGGACCCGACGCTCAGCTTGGTGCCGCATTCGTCGCAGAAACTGAGCGAGCCAGGGTTGCGCGCACCACACTGCGGGCATACCACCTCGATCGCGAGCCGCATGCCACAGCTGCCGCAGAACTTGGCCTGAGGCCGGTTGGCGGTCCCGCAGTTGCGGCATTCGACACTCGCGACCATGTTCATCGGTTTGCTATCCGCCGTCCAGCGCGATGCCGGGAAGACCTCCGACCCACAACGATCCGGGACCGTAGTTGACGGCAATCACCGGTCCAGCCTCGGTGACCAGCAACGGCTTGGTGCCGAACAGCCCGCCGAGCCGCTCCACCAGCTGCTGCGCGTCCTCGGGTGCCTGCGTGTGATGCACGAACCAGCGATCGGCGCCCGCCACGCGGCGTTGTCGCATCAGTTCGACCAGGCGTTCACTGCCGCGTTTGCGGGTGCGTACCCGCTCGACGGCCTTGGTTTCCGATTCGATCGTGATGATCGATTTGAGGTCAAGCGCGGAACCGATCCACGCGGCGGCGCTCCCGGCTTTGCCGCCGCGCCGTAAATACTCGAGCGTCTCGACGAGGACCCATAACCTGACCTCTTGGCGCGCCCGGCGGACCCGCTCGATCACAGCCAAGCGGTCATGTCCCGCGGCCGCGGCGCGCGCGGCGGCCAGCGCCTGAACTCCCATATGTCCGCCCGTGCCGGCCGAGTCGATCACCACCACGCGCTCACCACCGCGCCCCTCGGATTCCAGCCGCGCCGCAGCCTGGCGCGCGTTCGAGCAGGTTTCGGAAAAGGCCGAGGTGAGTAGCACCGCGACAATGGCGCTGTGGGTCTCCAGCAGCTGCTGGAACACCGCGAGGTAATCGTCGACGGTGGCCGGCATCGTCGTGGCGTCGCCGTTCGACGCCGCCAGCTCTCGGTAGAACCTGTCTAGATCGCCGTCGAATTCCGACTCGCGTAGCCGGCCGTAACCCAGGTCGTAATACATCGACACCACCGTGATGTCGAGGCTGTCGATGAGATGAGCCGGCAAGGCGCAATTGCTGTTGGTAACCACTGCGATATCAGCCATGCGCACTCTCCCGCTCGGAAATATACGCCCGAGTAGCGGGGTTCGCGATGGCGTTCAGGTGGCATCGCGGATGGTCAGCTCGACGCCGGGAACACCGCCGCGGCAGCCTCTTTTGCGTTGATCAGTGGACCCGTGTGGCACCTATCGGTGCGCTAGCGCCATGATCTGCGGCATGACTTCGCGGGCAGCGATCCGGCCTGCCTCGCGGGCGCGGTCGATCTGGTGGAACTCCAGGAATCCGACTTCGCTGACATCTGGGCGGATCGCCAGGTCGGCGTGGGCCAGCTCCGCCGCCGATGCCATCCCGCTGCCAATCGTCATGGTGCGCATCAGGGTGTCGACGATGCTCGGCACTTGCGGCGTGCTGGAGGTGAGGTCGTCGGCGCTGTCGGCGCCGATACGGACGGCGATCACCGGGCCTTCGTCGCTGGCCAACGCGGCTACCGGCAGGCTGTCCAGCACGGCCCCGTCGACGTGCAGCGTGCCGTCATAGATCTGCGGCGCGTACAAGCCGGGCACCCGCATCGAACAGCCGATGACATCGGCGAGACGGCCTCGCCGATGCACGACGGCCCGCCGAGCCAGCAGGTCGACGCTGACACAGCGGAATTGCTTCGGCAGCTCCTCCACCAGCAACCCGCCAAAGCCGCTCTGCAGAGCGGCCAGGGTGCGCCGCCCACGAATGAGTCCCTTGCTCGGCACGGTGTAGTCGGAGATCAAGCTGTTACGCAGGAAGTACTCGTAGACATAGGCGTCTATCGCGGTTGCGTTCATGCCCGTGGCAGCAAGGGCCGCGATCATCGCGCCCATGCTGGTACCGGCGAACCGGTCAACCGTCAGCCCGGCCGCCTCCAGCTCCTCCAACACCCCCAGGTGGGCGAATCCGCGTGCCCCGCCACTGCCGAGTACCAGCCCGATCGAGCGACCCGCGATGCGCGCGGCGAGTGGGCGCAGGTCGGCGGCCGCGTGTCCTGGTCGAATCGCATGCATTGACCGCGGCGTGATCAATTCCTCCCACCTGCGGCGGTGTTCACGCTGGGCGTGCGGGCCTGCCAACACCAGGTCGGCGCCAACCGCACGCGCCGGCAGCGGAGCTGAAGGTGGTGTCGGATCGGCAACCACCAGCACGACGCGGTCGGCGACGCGCAAGCAAAAGTCGCGCCAGCCTGCGTCGTCGGCCGCAGCCTGCAGCACCACTTTGTCCGCAGCAAGCTCCGCGTTTTCCAGCCCGTCGCGGTCGACGCGGCCGGGATTCACCGCTCGCAGCCGCTGTGACAGCGCGGCGACCAGCTCGGTGGCCACCATCGACACGGGTGCGGGGGTGTCGATGCCGACAACCGCGACGACCACTTCCGGCGCGGGTGGGTACGGCACCGCCGGTGGCGGCGCCTGATGCAGCCGGGTGGCCAGAACCTGGACCAGCGCCTCGAACACGCCCGAGTCGGCGATCTTGTTGAAGTCCGCCTTGCCCAGGCGCACCAGGGTGGAGTCGCGCACCGCGCGAATTGATGCGGATCGGGGCGCGTCGATCAGCAAGCCAAGTTCGCCGACGACCTCACTGCGGCCCAGCTCCCGGACGATGATGTCGTTCTGGATCACCTGCAGACGGCCGTGACGCAGCACATACAGACAGTCGGATACCTCACCCTGGTGGAACAGGTACGCGCCTGCCTCCAGCTCAACGTGCTCGGCGCGGTCCCGCAGTTCGGCTAGGGCGACCGCATCCAACCCGGCAAACAGCGGCAGAGCTGCCAGCAGATCGACCTCGTGGGAAGCGGCCGACCGGTGTTGGCTGGGCGCGAATTCCGGCTGCGGCATGGGCCGCGGCGTCAGCGGGTCACCGCGTGGCGCGGGCGCCGACTCCACCACTTCGGCAGCGCTGTGGCGGACGCGGCCCAAAAACAGCCCTGCCATCGCGACCAGCGCAAAGCAGATCGCGGCCAGCACCCATCCTCGCCGCAGCCCCGGTTCGAACGCTCCCCGAGCCGGCGTCCCGATCACGACCACCAGGAGCGCGATGCCAAGCACAGCGCCGAGTTGGCGAGCACTGCTGACCACTGCCGAAGCAGTTGCGTAGCCGCCGCCAGCGGCCAGCCCAGCCAGGGCGGCACTGCCGAGCACCGGCAGCGTTGCGCCGACTCCGATGCCCTGTAGCAGCTGGCCGGGCAGCCACGCACCGAGGAAATTGGGCGTCGACCCGACGCGCTCGATATACCAGAGCAGGCTGCCGGCCCACATCAGTGCGCCGGCGACGATGATCACGCGGTAACCACGCCGATCGGCGACGCGGCCCAGTACCGCGGCGACAACGGCTGCAACCAGTGCGGCTGGGGCGATCGCCAGGCCCGCTTGCAGTAACGTATAACCCCACACGTAGTTCAGGAACAGCACATGCGTGAGCAAGTAGCCGTAGAACCCGGCGCTCGCGATGATGGTGAGCACATTGCCGGCCACGAACGACCGGATCCGCAACAACGCGGGGTCAATGAGCGGTGCAGGGTGGTAGTGCGAGCTGAGCACAAAACCAGCCATCGCGACCGCCCCGGCCAGCCCCGACCCGATGGTTGCCGCGCTGACCCAACCCCAGTCTGAACCCTTGACCAACCCCAGCGTCACAAACCCAAGCGCGATGGCCAGCAGTGACGCCCCGCGCAAATCAGGCGCATGCCGCCGCCCTGGGGCGCGGCTTTCGACGAGTCCCCGCCGGGCCACCACCACTGCCACCACCCCTAGCGGAAGGTTCACCAAAAACACCCACCGCCAGCTCGCGACCTCCACTAGTGCGCCGCCGATCGGCGGGCCGAGGCCCGAGGCGAGCGCCGCCGCCGAACCCCACAGGCCGATCCCGCGCGCCCGGCGTGCGACCTCGAAGCCTTCGACGACCAACGCAAGTGATGCTGGTATCAATACCGCGGCGCCGATGCCCTGCAGCACGCGGAACGCAACCAACTGCTCGACGCTGCCGGCCGCCGCGCATAACACGGACGCGGCCGTGAACAGCACTACGCCATAGATAAACATCCGTTTGCGCCCCAGCAGGTCGGCGATCCTGCCGCCGGTCACCAGACACGCGGCTAAGACGATGTTGTACGCGTTGAGCACCCAGGACAGGCTGCTGATGTCCTGGCTAGCGAAGTACCGCTGGATGGCCGGGAAGGCGACGTTGACGACCGTGGAGTCGAGAAACGCCAGGAAAGCGCCGAACGCCGCCACCAGCAGCACCGCGGTCGACGAGGGCTTGCGACGCTGGGTGAGCGGGGCGGCGTGTTGGCCACGATGGCGTGGTCTGCCTATCCAGATCGTGTCGGATTCGACAGCGGCGGCGATCCGGGCGTCCTGGTCCGTCGCGTGCTGCGCAGTGCGGCTCCGTCGAGTCCCAATTCTGTACGGCATGACGCATCTCCATCCAGTGCGGCTGCTGCCAACCCTGATTCGGTTACTGAATGTGGGGGCGCTGGGTCCGCGGTTGATCGTAGTTGGCGGTGCTGGCCTCGATGCAGGAATCGTTTGACTTCGACCTTCGGATCATGCCGGTGCGTCCAGCGCGGTGCGCAGCCGTGCCAGCGCCTGGCGGACTTGCGTGGCGTCGGTGGTCTCCCAGAACGGCGGCAGCGACGCACGCAGGAAGCGGCCATAGCCGGCGGTGACCATCCGAGGGTCGAGCACCGCAACCACTCCGCGGTCGGTGCCGCGGCGCAACAGCCGGCCCGACCCCTGCGCCAGCAGCAGCGCGGCGTGGCTGGCGGCGACCGCCAGGAAACCGTTGCCGCCGTGGGCGGCCACTGCCCGCTGGCGAGCGCTCAACAGCGGGTCATCCGGCCGGGGGAACGGAATACGGTCGATGAGCACCAACGACAACGATGGCCCCGGTACATCGACACCCTGCCATAGCGACAGCGTGCCGAACAGGGAGGTAGCCGCGTCGGCGGTGAACTGCTCGACCAACGCCGACGTGCTGTCGTCGCCCTGACACAGCACCGGTGTGGGCAGCCGCTCGCGTATGGCCTCGGCGGCGGCCCGGGCGGCCCGCATCGACGAAAACAGCCCCAGGGTGCGCCCACCGGCCGCGGCGATGAGTTCGGCGATTTCGGTCAGCTGCTCGGCGGAGCCGGTGCCGTCGCGGCCTGGCGGCGGGAGATGGGCCGCGACGTAGAGGATTCCCGCCTTAGCGTGGTGAAATGGCGAGCCGACATCGATGCCACGCCAGGGCAGATCGTCGGTGCCTTCCTCCGATCCGGCCAGGCCCCACGCTGCGGCCATCGCGTCGAAGGATCCCCCGACCGTCAGCGTTGCCGAGGTCAGCACGGTGGTCGAACGGGCGAACACCTGGTTGCGCAGCAGGCCGGCCACTGACAGCGGCGCCACCCGCAGCACGGGGCGCGGCGCGCCCCGATTGTCCTCGTGATCCAGCCAGACCACGTCGGTGCGATCTGGGATAGCGGGCGCAAACGACGTCAGGATTCGTGATGCGGTATCGGATATCTCGCTCAGTGCCGCAACCGCTTCGGCACGCACTGACGCGACCGTGGCGGGACTTGTTTGGCTGCTGGTGTTGATGGCCGACCGTGCCGCATTGGCCGCGTCGCGCAGTGCGGTCAGGTAGGTCGCCATCTCGTCATCGAGGTGGTCGATGCGGCCCGGTCTGATGATCTGGGCGTCATGAATCGCCGCGGCCAAGGTGGCTGTTGTCGCCTCCAGCCGTTGGGTCAGTTCGGGATCGACCAATCGGGTGATGCGTCGGGCGGCGACACCGAGGGCCGCCGACGTCAGCTCCGCGGTGGCCACCGACGTCACCCGGTCCACCAGTTCGTGTGCTTCGTCGATCACCAGCAGCGTGTGTTCGGGTAACACCGCCGATTCGGCAACTGCGTCGATGGCCAGCAGCGCGTGGTTGGTGACCACGATATCGGCGGCAGCGGCACGGCCGCGGGCTCGTTCGGAGAAGCACTCCGAGCCAAACGGGCAGCGAGCCACGCCAACACATTCCCGTGCCGACACGCTGACCTGCGACCAGGACCGATCGCCGACACCGGGCTTGAGATCGTCGCGGTCACCGGACTCGGTCGTCGACGCCCAAGCGGTCAGCCGTTGCACGTCGCGACCCAACGCGGTGACCGCCATCGGGTTGAACAGTTCTTCCTGCGGCCGTTCTTCCTCGGCGTCTGGCTCACCGGCAGCACTGCCGTGGATTTTGTTCAGGCACAGGTAGTTCCGTCGGCCTTTGAGCAATGCGAACTGCGGCCGGCGGGGTAGCGCGTCAGCGAGCGAATCGGCCAGCCGCGGCAGGTCACGATCGACGAGTTGACGCTGCAATGCGATCGTCGCCGTCGAGACGACGACCGGGGTGTCGTCGCTGACGGTGCGAACTATCGCAGGAATTAAGTAGGCCAGCGACTTGCCGGTGCCGGTGCCGGCCTGCACGACGAGGTGCTCGCCGGTTTCGAAGGCGTGCGCGATGGCGGTGGCCATCTCTAGCTGGCCGCTTCGTTGGCTGCCGCCGATTGCGGCCACCGCGATGGCCAGCAGCTCGGGCACTGACAGGTTTGACACGGCTTAAGCCGGGATCTGCCGCGTCGGGATCGCCGCGTCGCCGTGCGCCAATTTCAGCCCCTCCCACGGCAGGCTGTGCAGCCCGGACGCCACCAGTTTGCGCGCTGCGGCCAGTGCGCCGCCATCGGTGTCGGCGACAACGCGCCCCGCCCGGGCCAGTGGAATGGTCAACATCCGGCACGGTTCGGTGCTGGCGGGTGCGCGGCCCGCCGGATAGACGACCTCCTCGGTGATGGTTCCGCTGGCACGCGACACTCGCAGCGCCTCTTTGCGGCCTCCGCGGGATTCCTTGTGGTTACTGCGTTTCTGGACTGCCATGCCGTCAACTTCGACCAGTTTGTAGACCATGTTCGCGGTGGGCGCGCCCGAGCCGGTGACCAGCGACGTGCCGACGCCGTAGCTGTCCACCGGCTCGGCGCGCAACGCGGCGATGGAGAACTCGTCAAGATCGCCGGACACCACGATGCGGGTCTTGGTGGCGCCCAGCTGGTCGAGCTGTTCGCGCACCTGGCGGGTCAGCACCCCCAGCTCGCCGGAGTCGATGCGGACCGCACCCAGCGTGGTACCGGCGGCGGCCACCGCATTGGCCACGCCGGTCGTCACGTCATAGGTGTCCACCAACAGCGTGGTGTCGACGCCCAGCGCGTCGACTTGAGCGTGAAACGCGGCGAGTTCCGTCACTTCGGGTGGGGCGTCATCGCGACTATGCAACATCGTGAACGCGTGGGCGGCGGTGCCCCCGGTCGGTATTCCGTAGCGCCGCTGGGCCTCTAAGTTCGATGTCGCGGCAAAACCGGCGATATAGGCGGCGCGGGCCGCCGCGACCGCGGCGCGCTCGTGGGTCCGTCGCGATCCCATCTCGATCAGCGGGCGTTCCCCGGCGGCACTGACCATGCGAGCAGCCGCCGCCGCGATCGCGCTGTCGTGGTTGAAGATCGATAACACCAGCGTTTCGATCACCACGCATTCGGCGAAGGTTCCGCGCACCGATAGGATGGGCGACCCGGGAAAGTAGAGCTCACCCTCGGCGTACCCATCGATGTCGCCGCCGAACCGAAAACCGCGTAGATAGTTCAACGTGTCGGAGTCGAGGAATTGGGCCAGCAACTGGCAGGCGTCGTCGTCGAACCTGAACTGCGGCAAGGCTTCCAGCAATCGGCCGGTTCCGGCGACCACCCCGTAACGGCGACCCTCCGGGAGTCGGCGGGCGAACACTTCAAATGTGGTCTGGCGGTGAGCGGTGCCGTCGCGCAACGCCGCCGCCAACATGGTCAACTCGTACCTGTCGGTCAGCAGCCCAGCTGGGTCTAGATTGCCGGGCTCTCCCCCTCGCCGCTGCGCGGCTGGGGGTGCCCCCACAACGGGCCGTATCGGCCCGCATTGTCGCCCAGCTAAGACCGAGTCGTTCATCCCGCAACGGTAACGGCTGCCAGCACCGGCTCGGTATCGTATAGGCCATGGTTGTAACGTCAGCGCCGACAGAGCCGAAGGTGAGGCCGGGCACTACCGGACAACGCGAGGCCGCTCCGGTAGACGTCACGGCCTGTCCATGGGTGACGATTGTGTGGGACGACCCGGTCAACCTGATGACGTATGTGACGTACGTGTTCCAGAAACTGTTCGGCTACAGCGAGCCGCATGCCACCAGGCTGATGCTGCAGGTTCACAACGAAGGTAAGGCAGTGGTGTCGGCGGGCAGCCGGGAGTCTATGGAGGTCGACGTGTCCAAACTGCATGCCGCCGGTTTGTGGGCGACGATGCAGCAGGACCGGTGAGATCCGAGGGTATCCGGGATCGTCCGTGCGCAAATGGAAGCGCGTTGAGACCGCCAACGGTCCCCGTTTTCGGTCCGCCTTGGCGCCGCACGAGGCTGCCCTGCTCAAGAACCTCGTCGGCGCGATGCTCGGTTTGCTGAACGAGCGCGAATCTTCCTTGCCGCCAGACGAACTTGAGGAAATCACCGGTATCAAAGCCGGGAATGCGCAGCGTCCGGGGGACCCGACGCTGCGTCGGCTGCTGCCCGACTTCTACAAGCCAGACGACAAGGACCACTTAAACCCGTCGGCTCTCGATGCCGCCGATAGCCTCAACGCCGCGTTGCGCAGTCTGCACGAACCGGAGATCATCGACGCCAAACGTGTTGCTGCACAGCAGTTGTTGGACACGGTTCCGGAAAACGGCGGCCGGTTGGAACTAAGCGAAGAAAGTGCGAATGCCTGGATCGCTGCGGTCAACGACCTTCGACTGGCGCTCGGTGTCATGCTTGAGGTCGGCCCCCAGGGACCCGAACGGGTGCCAGCCGACCATCCGCTGTCCGCGCACTTCGACGTCTACCAGTGGCTGACGGTGTTGCAGGAATACCTGGTTTTGGCGCTGATGGCGACCCGATGAACTCCATCACTGACGTCGCGGGTATCCAGGTTGGCCACTACCACAGGCTTGATCCTGACGCGTCCCTCGGTGCGGGCTGGGCCTGCGGTGTGACCGTCGTGCTGACACCGCCCGGGACGGTTGGTGCGGTCGATTGCCGGGGTGGCGCGCCGGGCACCCGGGAGACTGACCTGCTCGACCCAGCCAACAGTGTGCGGTTCGTTGACGCGGTGCTGCTCGCCGGCGGCAGTGCCTACGGTCTGGCGGCCGCCGACGGCGTCATGCGCTGGCTGGAGGAACACGAGCGCGGCGTGGAGATGCGCGGCGGAGTGGTGCCCATCGTGCCGGGCGCGGTGATTTTCGATCTGTCAGTCGGCGGCTTTCACTGCCGGCCGACAGCGGACTTCGGCTACCAAGCGGCTGCGGCGGCTTTTGACGGCCCCATCGCGGTCGGAACGGTCGGCGCCGGGGTGGGGGCGCGGGCTGGCGCGCTCAAGGGCGGCGTCGGCACCGCGTCGATCGCGCTGGCGTCGGGGGTGACGGTGGGCGCGGTGGTGGTGGTGAACTCTGTCGGCGACGTCGTCGACCGGGCCACCGGTCTGCCGTGGATGGCGGACCTGATCGAAGAGTTTGCGCTGACGCCACCCCCGGCCGAGCAGATCGACGTGTTCGCGCGGCTGCCCTCCCCGCTGGACCCACTGAACACCACGATCGCCGTGGTGGCGACGAACGCCGCGCTGAGCCCGGCCGCCTGCCGGCGCGTCGCCATAGCCGCGCACGACGGCCTGGCTCGCACCATCCGGCCGGCGCACACCCCGCTGGACGGCGATACGGTGTTCGCGCTGGCGACCGGGGCCGTCGAGGTAGCCTCGGGGGCCGTTGGGAACACCGCGCCCGCGGCGATGTCTCCGGACACGAGGCTGGTCGCCGAGGTGGGCGCGGCCGCGGCCGATTGCCTGGCGCGGGCGGTGCTGGCTGGGGTGCTGACCGCCGAGTCGGTCGCTGGAATACCGACTTACCGCGCCATGTTGCCCGGAGCATTCAGGACCTCAATCGGAGAGGGCAATCGTTGTTGGTGATTCGTGCTGACTTGGTGGCTGCGATGGTGGCCCACGCGCGTCGCGACCACCCTGACGAAGCGTGCGGGGTGCTGGCCGGTCCAGAGGGTTCCGGTCGCCCCGAGCGCCACATCCCCATGGTCAACGCCGAGCGGTCGCCGACGTTCTACCGATTCGACGCGCACGAGCAGCTCCACGTGTGGCGGGCGATGGAAGACGCGGGTGAGGCCGCCGTCGTCATCTATCACTCGCACACCGCGACCGAGGCGTATCCCAGCCGTACGGATGTGAACCTGGCCGCCGAACCGGACGCACACTACGTGCTGGTGTCCACCCGCGACCCAGACCGTCACGAGCTGCGCAGCTACCGCATTGTCGACGGCGCCGTCACCGAAGAGCCCGTCACTGTCGTCGAAAAGTACTGAGCAGACCCCGAAAGTCTCCCAAGAGTCCAAGAAAGGCCCGCATGAGCGTCACCGTTTCCATCCCGACCGTCCTGCGGCCGCACACCGGTGGCCAGAAGCGCGTATCCGCCAGCGGCGACACACTGGGCGCGGTCATCAGCGACCTGGAGTCCAACTACTCGGGTATCTCCGAGCGCCTGATCGATAACGGCAAGCTGCACCGCTTCGTGAACATCTATGTCAACGACGAGGACGTGCGATTTTCCGGCGGCCTAGACACCGCGGTAGCCGACGGTGACTCGGTCACCATCTTGCCCGCCGTGGCAGGTGGGTGAGCGGAGCATATGACGCGATACGACTCGCTGTTAGCCACCCTGGGCAACACGCCGCTGGTCGGTCTGCAGAACCTGTCGCCACGATGGGGAGATGACCCGCACGTGCGGCTATGGGCCAAGCTCGAGGACCGCAATCCGACCGGGTCGATCAAGGACCGGCCGGCGCTGCGGATGATCGAGCAGGCCGAGGCCGACGGGCTGCTGGCGCCGGGTGCGACGATTCTCGAACCCACCAGCGGTAACACTGGTATCTCGCTGGCGATGGCAGCTCGGCTTAAGGGGTACCAGCTGATCTGTGTGATGCCCGAGAACACGTCGACGGAGCGGCGCCAGCTGCTGGAGCTCTACGGCGCGCGGATCATGTTCTCGCCGGCCGAGGGCGGATCCAACACCGCGGTAGCCACCGCCAAAGAGCTGGCCGCCGCGAATCCGTCGTGGGTGATGCTGTATCAGTACGGCAACCCGGCCAACACCGACTCGCACTACTGTGGCACCGGTCCCGAGCTGCTTGCCGACTTACCCGAGATCACTCACTTCGTCGCCGGCCTAGGCACCACGGGCACCCTGATGGGTACTGGCCGATTCCTACGTGAGCGTGTTCCCGGCGTCAAGATCGTGGCCGCCGAACCCCGCTACGGTGAGGGGGTGTATGCGCTGCGCAACATCGATGAAGGATTTGTGCCCGAGCTGTATGACCCGGACGTGCTGACCACCCGGTACTCGGTGGGCGCCGCCGACGCCGTGCGTCGCACCCGAGAGCTGGTGGATTCCGAAGGCATCTTTGCTGGCATCTCAACCGGCGCGGTGCTGCATGCCGCCTTCGCGATGGGATCCGCGGCGCTAGCTGCCGGTGAACGCGCTGACATCGCGTTGATAGTCGCCGACGCCGGCTGGAAGTATCTGTCCACCGGCGCCTACGCCGGTAGCCTGGATGATGCCGAGAACGCCCTGGACGGGCAGCTATGGGCATGACCCGCGCCGGCGACGATGCAGAGCGAAGCGATGAGGTGGGGGTACCGCCCGCTTGCGGGGGAGAGCGGCGCTCATGAACCAGCCGGCGAAAAATCTGGGCCATAAACCGGCGACCGAGACAAACAGGCGGCCCCGGTGGATGGTGGGCGGGGCCACGATCCTCACCTTCGTGGCGTTGCTATACCTCGTCGAGCTGATTGATCAGCTGACCCGGCATTCCCTGGATGCCAATGGGATCAAGCCGTTGAAAACTGACGGCCTTTCGGGGGTCATCTTCGCGCCCGTGCTGCACGCCAACTGGCAACACCTGATGGCCAATACGATCCCGCTGCTGGTACTTGGGTTTCTGATGACGCTGGCCGGATTGTCCCGGTTCGCCCTCGCCACCGCGATGGTGTGGATCCTCGGCGGCTTCGGCACCTGGCTTATCGGCGATCTGGGCAGCAGCTGCGGCCCGACCGACCACATCGGGGCCTCCGGCCTGATCTTCGGCTGGCTGGCCTTCCTTCTGGTGTTCGGGTTGTTCGTCCGTAAGGTGTGGGACATCATCATCGGGCTGGTGGTCTTATTCGCATACGGCGGCGTGCTGTTGGGTGCCATGCCGGTGCTCGGCAGATGCGGCGGCGTGTCGTGGCAGGGCCATTTGTGTGGCGCGATCGCAGGTGTCGTGGCCGCGTATCTGTTGTCCGTGCCGGAACGTAAGGCCCGCGCACTCAAAAAAGCCGGCACCGGTTCGCCGCGCGGAAAGACATGAGCTCGTCGTCCCCTGCCGGCCGGCGGGGACCCCAGTTGCCCGTCGGGGTTTTCGACTCCGGCGTCGGCGGATTGACGGTCGCGCGGGCGATCATCGACCAGCTGCCCGACGAGGACATGGTGTATGTGGGCGATACCGGCAACGGCCCGTACGGACCGCTGTCCATCCCCGAGATTCGTGCGCACGCGCTGGCCATCGGTGACGACCTGGTTGGCCGCGGCGTCAAGGTCCTGGTGATTGCGTGCAACACCGCGTCCGCGGCGTGCCTGCGCGACGCTCGTGAGCGCTACGACGTGCCCGTCGTCGAGGTCATTTTGCCGGCCGTGCGCCGTGCGGTTGCCGCCACCCGCAACGGCCGCATTGGGGTCATCGGCACCCAGGCCACCATCACCTCGCACGCGTACCAAGACGCGTTCGCCGCCGCCCGCGACACCGAGATCACCGCGGTGGCGTGCCCACGCTTTGTCGACTTCGTCGAGCGCGGGGTCACCAGTGGTCGTCAGGTGCTCGGACTGGCTGAGGGTTATCTGGAACCGCTGCAGCGCGCCGGGGTCGACACGCTGGTGCTGGGTTGCACGCACTACCCGCTGCTGTCCGGACTGATCCAACTGGCGATGGGCGAAAACGTCACGCTGGTCTCCAGCGCCGAGGAGACCGCCAAGGAAGTGCTGCGGGTGCTCACCGAAAGAGACGTGCTGCGTCCACATGACGCGCCGCCCGCCACCCGGGTCTTCGAAGCCACCGGTGATCCCGAGGCGTTCATTGGGTTGGCTGCGCGATTTCTCGGTCCCGCGGTGAGTGGCGTTCAACCGGTGCAGCCTCATTCTCGTGTCCACTAGGTGGGTGCAAGAGATTCTGATCACCTTAATGGGCAATGTTTTCCTCATCCTGGTATCGGGCATGGCACAGTAGTGACCGTGCGAATAACCGTGCTCGGCTGCTCCGGCAGTGTGGTGGGTCCGGATTCGCCTGCGTCGGGTTATTTGCTCCGAGCCCCGGACACCCCGCCGTTGGTTCTTGACTTCGGCGGGGGAGTGCTCGGGGCGCTGCAACGGCATGCGGATCCCGGCTCGGTGCATGTGCTGTTGTCGCATCTGCACGCCGACCACTGCTTGGACATGCCCGGACTGTTCGTGTGGCGTCGCTATCACCCGTCGCGCCCCGTCGGCAAGGCATTGCTGTACGGCCCCGGTGATACCTGGTCGCGGTTGGGGGCGGCGTCGTCACCGTACGGCGGGGAGATCGACGATTGTTCGGACATCTTCGATATTCACCACTGGGTCGACGGGGAACCGGTGACACTGGGAGCGCTGACGATCGTGCCGCGGTTGGTGGCTCACCCAACGGAGTCCTACGGCCTGCGGATCACCGATCCCAGCGGTGCGTCGCTGGTCTATAGCGGCGACACCGGTAGCTGCGACCAGCTCGTCGAACTGGCTCGGGACGCGGACGTCTTCCTCTGCGAGGCGTCCTGGACACACTCGCCGGACCGGCCGTCGAATCTGCATCTGTCGGGCACCGAGGCCGGGCGGGCTGCGGCGCAGGCAGGTGTCCGCGAGCTGCTGCTGACGCATATCCCGCCGTGGACCTCGCGTGAGGACGTGATCAGCGAGGCCAAAGCAGAGTTCGGTGGTCCGGTGCACGCGGTGGTGTCCGGTGAGATGTTCGATATTCAAGCCCCCGAACGGGTCTGAGCCGGGCTGGGTCTGATTGCCCGACTGCCACACGTCTAGGGTTGGCGTCGTGTCCAAACGAGAAGACGGTCGCCTTGACGACGAGCTTCGCGCGGTGGTCATCACCCGCGGGTTCACCGAACACCCGGCGGGTTCGGTGCTCATCGAATTCGGTCACACCAAGGTCATGTGCACCGCTACCGTCACCGAGGGAGTGCCGCGCTGGCGGAAGGGATCGGGTATGGGGTGGCTCACCGCGGAATACGCGATGCTGCCGTCGGCCACCCATACTCGTTCGGAACGCGAATCGGTGAAGGGTCGGCTGTCCGGGCGCACCCAGGAGATCAGCCGGCTGATCGGGCGGTCATTGCGGGCGTGCATCGATCTGGCGGCGCTTGGGGAGAACACCATCGCTGTCGACTGCGACGTGTTGCAGGCCGACGGTGGCACTCGCACCGCGGCCGTCACCGGCGCCTACGTGGCGTTGGCCGATGCGGTGACTTACCTGTCGGCGGCGGGCCGGCTATTAGATCCCAGGCCATTATCGTGTGCCATCGCCGCGGTCAGCGTCGGCGTGGTCGACGGCAGGATTCGGGTGGACCTGCCTTACGAGGAAGACTCGCGGGCCGAGGTCGACATGAACGTCATCGCGACCGACACCGGGACGCTGGTGGAGATTCAGGGGACCGGTGAGGGCGCGACGTTCCCACGTTCGACGCTGGACAAGCTGCTCGACATGGCACTGGGTGCTTGCGACACGTTGTTCGCCGCACAGCGTGATGCGTTGGCGCTGCCGTACCCGGGTGTGCTGCCCGAGGGACCGCCACCGCCGAAGGCGTTCGGAAGCTGACAGCGGCGCTTGTGACTCAGCTGCTGGTCGCCAGCCGTAATCGGAAAAAGCTGGCCGAGCTGCGCCGCGTGCTCGACGGTGCTGGGGTGTCGGGGCTGACGCTGGTGTCGCTGAACGACGTGGCGCCGTTCGATGAAGCGCCCGAAGCCGGCGCCACCTTCGAGGACAACGCGCTAGCTAAGGCGCGCGACGCGTTCGCAGCGACGGGTCTGGCGACTGTGGCCGACGACTCCGGTTTGGAGGTGGCCGCTTTGCACGGCATGCCGGGAGTGCTGTCGGCGCGCTGGTCAGGTAACCACGGCGATCCCGACAGTGATGCCGCCAATACCGCGCTACTGCTGGCGCAGTTGCGCGATGTGCCGGACGAGCGGCGCGGCGCGGCATTCGTGTCGGCCTGCGCGTTGGTATCGCGGTCTGATGAAATCGTCGTCCGAGGCGTGTGGCCGGGCACGATCGCCAGGGAGCCGCGCGGTGACGGCGGGTTTGGCTACGACCCGGTCTTCATTCCTGACGGCCCGGACATGGCAGGCCGCACAGCGGCTCAATTAAGCCCAGCGGAGAAGGACGCGGTCTCGCATCGCGGCCGTGCGTTGGCGCTGCTGGTGCCCGCGCTGCGTGCCCTTGCCGCGCGAACGTGAAACCAGCCGCACGTTCGAGCTCGAGTGTGCGGCCAGCTTCACGTTCGACCGTGCCTAAAACCCGAAGCGGGCTTTGATGTCTTTGGTTTGGAAATGCTCGACGATGATGCCCAGCAGTGGGATGGTGCCGGCTAGCAGCACACCGACGGTTTTGCCGATCGGCCATCTGACCTTGATGGCGAGGTTGAACGCGGTCAACACGTAGACGAAATACACCCAGCCGTGCACCACTTCGATCCACCGGATTTCGTGGTGGAAGGCGAGGTGCGAGACGATCTCGTAGCACAGTGCGATGAGCCAGATACCCGTTGTCCAGGCCATGATTCGGTAGCCACGTAGCGCGGTGCGGATCTTCTCAACGGGAAAGGCGGGTGCTTGGGGTGTCTCGGGTGTGGTCATGCGGTGGTCCTGTTCTGTTTTTCGGCGTCTTGCTTGGCCAGCTCGGCTAGGTAGGCGTTGTACTCCCGTAGGGCGGGATCGTCTGGTGGCTGCTGCGCGGGCTTGGGGCGAGCGGGCAGCAGTTCGGGTGGAATTTCGGTGATGCAGTCCGCGTTCCGCGGCTGCGGGGGCGACTCTTCATAGCGCACGAAGTTGCGGTACGCGTAGAGGCAGAACCCGGCGAACAGCGGCCACTGTAACGCATAGCCGAGATTCTGGAAGGTACCCGAGGCCGACTGAAACCTGGTCCACTGCCACCAGCCCAGGGCCAGGCAGCCACCGGCGGCAACGATCGCCAAGGCGATCAGCGCGGGCCTGCGACGACGTGTAGTGGACACTCCTTGACGGTACCGCTCACGACTTGGCCCGACGAATTCATCGAGGCGCGCCACCCAAGGTTGTCGAGCGCCGCGCAGAACGATCCACGACATAGGAGTATGCCGCGGCCGGAAGTGCGGAAAAGTCATGACCGACGCCGCAGCCCGGTCCACTCGCTAGCCTTGGTCGAATCTGTGGTCGGCGTCGCCTGTCCAGCACCGTCGGTCGCGGCACACGGCAGACCCGCACGCCGCTCGGCTTTCGTCGGTTATGGGCTAAGCTATGCCGCGCCACCGACGAGCAAGCGATAAGATCGCGAGGTTCCGCGGGCGTGGCGAAACGGTATACGCGCCGGCTTTAGGTGCCGGTGCTCGAAAGAGCATGTGGGTTCGACTCCCTCCGCCCGCACTCTTGCACCAAACAGGTCGCGGTGTTGTTCGATGTAGCGCCCGTCTGTGCGGGATGGCCGGTGATGTCGTCACGATTCCTCGAATCCGTGCAGAACTTCGGCGAGGATCCTATAGGAAATATGATTTCCAGGTGGCGTTGCTGAGCGGTCAGATCGCGGTAGTCACCGGCGGTGCACAAGGTCTGGGTCTGGCCATTGCCGAGCGGTTCGTCGCAGAGGGCGCGCGGGTGGTGCTCGGTGATGTGAACCTCGAGGCGACTGGAGTTGCGGCGAAGCAACTGGGTGGCGCGGATGTCGCCTTGGCAGTGCAGTGTGATGTGACCCGGGCCGCCGATGTTGACACCCTTGTTCGGACTGCTGTCGAGCAGTTCGGTGGACTGGACATCATGGTCAACAACGCCGGGATCACCCGCGACGCGACGATGCGCAAGATGACCGAAGAGCAGTTCGACGAGGTCATCGCGGTACACCTGAAGGGGACGTGGAACGGTACCCGGATGGCCGCGGCGATCATGCGGGGCAACAAACGTGGCGCAATTGTGAACATGTCGTCGGTGTCGGGCAAGGTCGGCATGGTCGGTCAGACCAATTACTCGGCGGCCAAGGCCGGGATCGTGGGGATGACCAAGGCCGCGGCCAAAGAGCTTGCCTACCTAGGTATTCGGGTGAACGCGATCGCTCCCGGATTGATTCGTTCGGCCATGACCGAGGCAATGCCGCAACGCGTTTGGGACGCAAAGGTGGCGGAGGTTCCGATGGGGCGGGCCGGGGAGCCCAGCGAAGTAGCCAGCGTCGCTCTGTTCCTCGCCTCCGATCTGTCGTCGTATATGACCGGAACCGTTCTGGAAGTCACTGGCGGTCGACACATCTGAAGCCAGCAGAATGGTCGTCGAGGGCGACGGCATTGTCGTGACCAACGCCGGCTTGTCGTGGCTAAGTCATGATCGCCTGCCCGTCAAGCGTTCCGATGTCATCCATGTTCAGCTGCTTGGGCGCGGTGACAGTTCCACCGGCATGGATTACACCGTGAACGCGAGTGCCGGATTCCCGCTCGTCACCGGTCTGGCCAATCATTGCGGGCCGATCAACCATGTGTTGCCGGCCTGGGATGTGTGCTGTGGCCTGTACGCCGCGCTGGCCACGGCGGGAAACCTCGGGTTCTTGACTGAGCCTCAGGTGAATGGGACACAACGTCCGCGTCTAGGCAACGCCATCTACGGCCAGTACGGCCGGGATTTCGCCAGTCGTGATGGGGCCGCGTTCATGGTTGTCGCGTTGACCGGGCGGCACTTTCGCGACTTGGTTGAGGTAACCGGGACCGGGGCAGCGGTGGCAGTTGGAAGACACCTATGCCGGAACCGACGACGAGCGGACGGTTCGCCTCAACCACGAGTTTCATCGGGCCATCAATATTGCGGCGGACTCGCCGAAGCTTGCCCAGCTGATGTCACAGATTACCCGCTACGCACCTGAATCGGTGTTCCCCACCGTCGGGGGCTGGCACGACCAGTCGATACGGGATCATCGGCGGGTCTTGTCTGCGCTCGAGAAACACGATGACAAGCTCGCCCGGACTGCGATGTCGGAACACCTTGCCGCCACAGCTATTCCGTTGATCGACCACCTTGTTGTGCGTGGCGTGGTTGCCGAAGCGAGCCATCCGCTATCTCGGCGGCGGCGCAATACGGCGAGTTGAGGGCCGGACATGGCTGCTCCGGTCAGCCTGGTTTTGCCAATGCACCCGCTCGAACACGCCGAGGCATACCGCTTGTGGTCGGTTCTGCGGCCGCTGCAGTGGATTTCTGTGGGATCAACTTCCGGCTGATTTCGGTCTAGGGTGTGTTTGCACGCTAGGCTTCAGCAGCTTACGTCGAGTTAACCATGAAGTTCGTCGTATAACTGTGCGCAATGGCAATCGCTCCGTACCGCCTAGGCCGGCGGTGTGGACAGCACGAGCAATTGCTTAAGTTCTTGATGAGGAGCGAAGTCGGCATGTCTTTTGTGACCACAGTCCCCGAGGCGATGGAGGAGGCGGCTGTTTTGGTGGAGTACGTCCATGCTCATATGGTTAACAGCAGTGCGGCGGCGGCGCCGGGTACGACCGCCGTTGTGCCCCCGGCTAACGACGCGGTGTCGAAGAAGGTGGCGGCGCACCTCGCCAGGCACGCGGCGAACTATCAAGAGATCAGCGCGGAGTCAGCGCTGAGCCTTGACAGGTACTGGGCAGCCTTGTCGGACGGCGCCGCTGCCTATTCGGCCGCTGAGGCCGAGAACACCAGGGCCTTCAACTGATCTCGCTGAAGGCGACACCGGCACAGCAGACCTCGGCACCAGTGGCAGCATCCGTTGCCAACCGGAAGGAACAACGAGATGTATTTTGGAGCGCTACCACCGGAGGTGAACTCTGCCAACATGTATGCGGGCGCGGGCGCTGACTCAATGTATGCCGCCGCCAACGATTGGCAGGACTTGGCGAGTGAGCTGAATATAGCCGCTACGGGGTTTGATGGCGTGTTCTGCGCGCTGCAGCGAGAGTGGCTGGGTCCGACGGCGATACGCATGGCCGAGGCGGCCTTGCCGTATAAGTGGTGGCTGTGGGCCGTGTGGCGGCATGTCATTGTGTCCGCCAAACAGACCCTGATCCTCGCGGAGGCCTATGAGGCAGCGTTTGAGATGACGGTGCCTCCGGAGTACATCGCATGGAACCGCGCTGAGTTGCAGACGCTGATCGCGGACAACGCGTTCGGGCAAAACGTTGCGGCGATCGCGGGCCTCGAGGAGCAATATGACGAGTTCTGGGCCCAGGACGTCGAGGCGATGGATACCTACGCAACTAGGGCGTTGGATGCGTTGTCGGCAGTGACCCCATTTAAGACGGCGCCGCAGATCACCGGCGAGCTCAGGCCGGTACCCGAGGCCGTCGCGGTTTCTAGCGGGTCAGCAACAACGCCCTCGTCAATCAGCCCAGCCTGGTAATGAACAAACGTGACGTTGCGAAGGTCAGCGTGGCCGGTCCCCATGTCTACCAGAAAGCATTGGAGTGCAACGATTCTGCCGACATCAGGGCCCAATTCACGTCCTGGAGCTTTGGCGAGAACATGCGTCGGTGGGGTTGCTCGGCTCGTTCGGCACCGTCGGCGGTTACTTCGCTCACGCCGCTATCGCTACCTCGGTAACATCGGCCCGACAGAGTACAAAACGTGCTTCAACGAGCTGCGATCGACTTGGTTCGCCCGCGTTGACTTGTTGACTTAGCTGCTTTGCGTGGCTGGGCGGGCACCGACTTGCCCGCTGGTGCGCCCTCCTCGATCAACCGGCCGGCGTGGTCGAGGATGCAGTCGAGGCCGTATTCGAAATTGGTTTCATCAGGGGCCCCAATGTGGTGTCCCTTCTTGGTCACTTGAGCAATCAGCGGCGTGGTGGCGGGGTCGATTGCCACGGCGTCCTCGATAGCACGTGAACCGCTATCGGGCGACTGGTTTTTCTCGTAGAGCCGGTGCAGCACCACTGATCCGCGGACGTGGACCGAAACCGCGGAGTAGGTGTCGAAGGCGTCCTCCGGCGATAAGCCGGCCTGCACCAGATTGGCGATCGCCCGTTCCATCTCTTGAGCGCCCAGGCGTGCCGCTTTGGGACTAAGAGCGGCTCGAATCAGAATCAGATCGCACAGTATTGGGTTGCCCATGAACGTTTTACGCATCAGACGGGCGTGGTTGCGCAACGTCTCGCGCCAGTCGCTGGCTTGCACGTACGGGGTGGCGAATACGTACTTGCTCAAGGCGCGGTCGGTCATCGCGTTGAGCAGATCATCCTTCTTGCGGAAGTACCAGTAGATACTGGTGACACCGACGCCGAGGTACTTGCCGAGCAGCGGCATGCTCAGGTTGTCGATCGATACTTGTTCTGCGAGTTCGAATGCGCCGCTGATGATGTCGTCGGGATTGATGGATCCGCGTTCGCGTCGCTGACGCTTGTCGACGGTTGCCTGCTTGGCCACTACGGGCACCTCCATCAAGATCCAATGTTGCGCATACGGCCCGAGTCACCTCAGCGGCCCAAGCAAATCTACCGGCAGTTGTTTGCCCGCCTGCACATACGCGTACGTGTCGCCTTTCGGTGTGCTGTGCCATTCTCCGGCTGCTACTGTAATTCCTATCGTAGGCTTTCTGATAAATACGGCTGGACGCCGCGGTGACAGACTTGACAGGTCGTGGTAGCCCGGATGCCGTCGGCCTGGTAGCTCGGTGAACGATGGGACGGTCGTCTCAATGTGCTCATCAATGCTGGACCGAGTGTACAAGGCAGCTTCGACGATCTGACCGACGAACAGTGGCGCCAATCCGTCGACGAGGGCGTGACGGCGACGACCCTTGTCGCCTGATGGCGGCCATCGCCAAGCATTTCGGACATCTGGCTCAACTGCCCCGAGCAGGCCTGCCGGAGCAAGTCGGACCGGTCGTCGCATTCCTCGCATCGCGACGCAATTCCTACATGACCGGAGCCAACATCAGCGTCGACGGTGGTTCGGACGTCACGTGATTTGATTCGGAAACGCTTGGCGGACAGGAGGAGTAGATATGACGACGGCCGGTACGGCCCGTGCTTGGGCACCCGGCGCCTTGCCGGGAATCGGCGACTCCCGCTACACGCCATTCTGCGGCGAGGGCGGTGAGGACATCGACTGGGGTGCCTACCGCACGCTCGTGCGCTACTGCGTCAGCGATCCCGGACACCCGATGTTGTGGTGTGCCAGTGGTATTGCCGAGTTCTGGTTATGATCCTCCATGAGCGGAAACGCTTGCTGGAGGTAGCAATCGAGGAGGCGCGTAGCGCTAATCCGCACATCGTCGTGCAGGCCTGCACCTCGGCCATGACGGCGAAGGACTGTTTGGACTTGGTCCGGGCCATCGGTTCGACTTTCGACATCTCTCCGCCTTATGTACTGGATTACTTACTGTAAAGTCGTCGCATGGGTGGTGGCCCTCGCCTCAAGATCGACGGGAGTATCGCCGAGAATGACGCCGAACTGGCAGCGGCCACCGCTGCCTCACCAGTGAGCGCAACGGTGATGGACGAGGCTGCCAAGTTATTGGCAGATCCGTTGGCGTATACCGACGAGCAGCGATTGCACGCGGCACTAGCTCATCTGCGGGCTAGTGCCCCGGTGTCGTG
Organism: Mycobacterium haemophilum DSM 44634; assembly: GCF_000340435.2. Taxonomy (NCBI): domain Bacteria; kingdom Bacillati; phylum Actinomycetota; class Actinomycetes; order Mycobacteriales; family Mycobacteriaceae; genus Mycobacterium; species Mycobacterium haemophilum. The sequence goes on along the minus strand of NZ_CP011883.2, from coordinate 2,960,069 downwards.
GGTCGACGTGCCAAACTACCGCCCGTTCTGGGCGATCACCAAGCATGCCGACATCATGGACATCGAACGTGACGACCTGCTGTTCACCAACTGGCCCCGCCCGGTCCTGGTGACCGATGCGGCTGACCAGCTACAGACCGCTGCGGGCGTACGCACGCTGATTCACATGGACGATCCGCAGCACAGGGTGGTGCGCGCGATCGGCGCAGACTGGTTTCGCCCGAAGGCGATGCGGGCGCTAAAAGCGCGCATCGACGAACTCGCCAAGAGCTATGTCAACAAGATGATGGTCGCCGGGCCGCAGTGCGACTTCGCCGAGCAGATCGCGGTCAATTACCCGCTCTACGTGATCATGTCGCTGCTGGGCCTGCCGGAGCCCGACTTCCCGCGCATGCTCAAGCTGACCCAGGAGTTGTTCGGTAGCGATGACAGTGAGTTCAGGCGCGGCTACACGAACGAGGACCAGCTACCGGCGTTGCTCGACATGTTCGGTTACTTCAACGGTGTGACCGCGTCGCGCCGCGCGCATCCGACCGAGGATCTCGCGTCGGCCATCGCCAACGCCCGTATCGATGGTGAACTGCTGTCGGATATCGACACCGTGTCCTACTACCTCATCGTGGCTACCGCGGGTCACGACACCACTAGCGCGACCATCTCCGGAGGCCTGCACGCACTCATCGAGAATCCGGACCAGCTTGCGCGTCTGCGTGACAATCTCGGCTTGATGCCATTAGCTACCGAGGAGATGATCCGCTGGGTTACCCCGGTCAAGCAGTTCATGCGCACTGCTGCCGAAGACACCACCGTGCGCGGAATTCCGATCGCTGCAGGCGAATCGGTACTGCTATCGTATGCATCGGCCAACCGCGACGAGGATGTGTTCGACGAAGCGTTCCGCTTCGACGTCGGGCGTGAGCCCAACAAGCATCTGGCCTTCGGCCACGGTGTGCATTTCTGTCTGGGCGCGGCGCTGGCCCGCATGGAGGTCAGCAGCTTCTTCACCGAGTTAGTGCCAAGACTGAAATCCATTGAGCTGACCGGTGATCCGGAATTCATTGCCACGACATTCGTCGGTGGCCTCAAACACCTGCCGGTTCGCTACTCATTGGTTTAAGCGGGCAACGAGGATGCCGATGGGCCGCCCCGGTGCCGACGTTGGCAGGGGCGGCGCTGAGGCGACTCTAGGTTAGGCCCAACTGGAACCGACGGAGCTGTCGGTCTCGGCCATGTTGTTACCGGCGGCTTGCACTTTTTGGCCGTGGGCGTTGGCCTGCTCATAGATCGTCTGGAAGTTGCGTCCCAGATCAGTGATGAACTGCTCGCATGCCGCTGAGCCCTGGCCGCCCCAAAAGTCGGCGGCGTCGCGCACACTGGCCAGGATGGCCTGATGGGTGGCCTCCAACGACGCGGCTTGCGCGCGGATGGTCGCGCCGTGGGCGTCGACATCCCCGAACTGGTAGTTAATGCTGGACATGAGTTTTTGTGCTCCTGAAGTGAGAAAGTGAATGGGAAAAGGGTCGTGGATAGCAGCGGTTTTTCGCCGTTAGCTGCCTTGCAGGATCTGCTGGGAGGCCTGCTCTTGCTGCTCGTAGCGGGTGGCGGCGGCACCGAGCTGGTCACGCACCTCGTGCAGCATGTTCACGATGTTGCGAAACGCCTGATTCATCTGCCCCATGGTGTCAAAGGACGTCGCCTGCGCGGCCCCACTCCAACCTGCACCCGCGATGTTCAGCGTCGAGGCCCACATCTTGTGCGACTCGTCCTCCACGGTCTGGGCGTGCACCTCAAAACGGCGCGCCATATCCCGCATCGCGTGCGGATCGGTCATAAAACGTGCGGTCATACTTTTATCTCCTTCAAGTTGGTTGATGTCGTGGCGAAACCCGCTACGTTGTGGGTCAAACCGTTAGGCCCGCCGCCGTTATCCGCCGGCGAGGTTGCGGGGCATCACGAAAGCTTTCGGTTGCAGGCGCAGCGCAGTGTTGACGCCGCCGATGCCGCCGCTCCCGTTGGAGCCCATAGGCGCCATCGGTAGCCCGTTCATCATCTGCCCGGACCCGCCTTCGGCCGCGGCGGCCATGCTGGTCAGCGGCAATCCGCGCACTTGAGCGACGCCCTGGTTGGCCGTGGCCCATGCTTCGGGCACCCGCAACGAGCCGACCGACGCCGACCGGCCCAAGTTCCCGCTCACATTGACACCCGAACCCAGCGGGCCGCGGCCCATTGACTCGGCGACGCCCTGCATCGCCTTGGCCGCGCCTTCTGCTGCCTTGCTCGCCGTCGGCATGAAGCCCTTCATCATCGAGCTTAAGGTGTTGGTCTGCGACACACCCTGGCCAAGCATCGAAACGCCGTTGTTGGTCATGCCGACGAGGTTGCTCATGGGCGACAAGTGCTGTGCAACGCCCCCCCACAACGGCTTCGCCGCAGTCGTTGCGGGCCCGGAAAGGGCTTGTGGGCTGGCGACTCCCATTGACTTGCTCACTGGTGACGCTCCCAATTGGGACGTGGCGGTTATCCCCTGATTGGTAGCCTGCGCGACTGGGCTGAGTGCCTGCTCGGCCACGAGGGCCGCTGGGGTCAGCCCGAGGTCGCTGACCACCTCCGGCGCCGCCGTAAACGGCACCGTCCCCACCACCGCGGCGACCACGCCGGCCTGATAGAACAGCATCGCCGCCGCGTCTTGGACCCACATCGCAGCGTATTCGGCTTCCTTCTCAGCGATCGCGGGGGTGTTTTGCAAGAAAAGGTTGGTCACGACCAGCGCCGCTGTCTCCACGCGGTTCGCGAACACCATCTCCGGCGGCACCGTCATGCTGTAGGCCGCCTCATAGGCGTCGGCCGCGAGTGTGGCCTGGTTCGCGGTCAGCTCGGCCGCCGAGGCGGTCGCGGTCAGCCAGATCACATAGGGCGTGACCGCCTGCCCCAGTGCTAGCGCCGACAAACCCAAAAACGGCCCCGCTAGCAACCCCTCGATCACCGACTGGATCCCCTGCGCCGCGGTGAACAGCTCGGTCGCCAGCACACTCCATTCCGCGACGGCGGCCAGTAGCGCACCCACACCCGCGCCGGCATACATTCGGGTGGAGTTGATCTCAGGCGGCAACGCTGTGAAATCCAACATCTCGTTGTTCCCTTGGCTCGCTGGTATTCAGTGCAGCTAGCGGCGTCCGCTAGAAACCCACCTGGGTGGCAAGCTCGGTGGTCGCATACGCAAACGAGCCCGTCAGCAAGCTCTGGACAAGCTTTTGGTGAACGACTGCGCCCCGAGCGGCGTGCCCGTGATACTCCTGCGCGTGGGTACTAAAGAACTGCGACAGAAACGCTGACACCTCATCGGCAGCCGGGGGAAGAACAGCGGTGGTCACCGGGGCCGCCGCGGTATTGCTGGCCACCGTGGATACACCGATGCTCTGCAGGACGCCAGCTGCCGCGGTTAGTGCTGTGGGTTGTGCCGTCACAAAGGACATATGAATTCCTCCTCGAAGAACCCAAGCCATTTACCAGGGAGCGATCCAGGACCGCCAATTGGTTTGGCTACTTGCGCTCTCCGCACCCACTGCGCCGGTGGTGCGAACTGGTCTCAATGATCACCGTTACGCAACGCCCGCAACAGGTTAAAACCACCCGAATTGCCGCAGTTTTCGGTGCAAAGTGCACTTATCGGCGCGGTCAAAGGTTAATTCCATCTGAACAAATAAACGCAAGGTAAACAGCACACGAAAGATTCGTAAAATGGGGCAAGGTGATGCCCTGGTTGACTTCGCCGAGCTGTGCCGGGTGCGAGCCTTGGCGGAGAAGATTTGTTACTACTTGGCGCCGTTCCTGCTCAACGCTCAGGCGATCCGCGACGCTGTCGCTGTGGAGCAGCAGCCTGTCCGGCTAGACAGGTTCGAACTTGGTGATCAGCCAGTTGCCGCCGACCCGGGTCAAGCTCACCAGTACGCTGCTGGCCGCCATCGATGGATCGGGGCTGTCTTTGCTGGTGGTGCTCTGGTCGACAAAAACCAGCACGACGGCCGAATTGGGCCGCAGCTCTGACACCGCGGCGCGCATCACGTGAGCGGTGGTTTTCAACGACTTCTGTTTGGCGGCCGGAGCCACGATCTGTTGAGTGAACTGGTTGTAGTAGGACAGGAAATCCCCGGACAGATGCGACCTGGCGGCGGCAAAGTCCTTGTCGAGTGTGTCGGGCGAGTACGACAACAACGCGACCGTCCCGTCGGACGCTGCACTGACCACAGTCCGGGCGACGCTGGAGTCGGTCTGTTGATCGGGCCGGTACTGCTTGAAATACAGCCAGGTCGCCAGACCGGCGGAGAGCGCCGTGAGCAGGACCAGAATCACCGGAACGAGTTTCACGTTACGCAGCCCGCGCAGCCGGTCACGTCGCGACGGTTGGGTCTGCGTGGGGGAGTCGTCAGGTGCGGGGGACTCGGTCACCGAATCATCGACTTCGGTTGTAGCTCGGTCCTTTTCGACGTGCACATCATCCGTCACGGTACGAACTCAACTTTCGACATCTTGTATTGGCCGCCGTCCTCGGTCACGGTTACCCGCAGCCGCCACGCCCGCGGTTCATTTTTGGCGCCTGCGGAATTGGTGATGCGTGACGTTGCCGAGACCAGAACCAAAGCGGCACGATCGCTCATAGACTCGACGGCCGCCGCGTTCACGGTTCCTTGGGTGACAACTTTGGACTGCTCGACCACCTTCGTGAAATCGGCGGCCCGCTTTTGGAAGTCGTCGCGGAATTCGCCCGTGGAGCTGTCAATCACCCGTTGCACATCCTCTTGGGCTTTGTTGAAGTCCAGGGACGTCAGATTGACCACGCCTTGCCTGGCCCCGGCGACAAACGCCGCGGTGCGCTGCTGGCGCTGGGCGGTATCACGGTGTTGCCACGCCATGTATCCGCTGAATCCACCACAGGCGAGGATGAGGACGATCGCGGCCGCTTTAGCAATCGTGGCTAGCGACGGCAGCCGCAACCAGCGGCGCCGCCGTGCAGCAGGCTTCGTTAAGGCCTCGGTTTTGGCGGCTGCGCTGGTCTCGTCACCGGTTTTCGTATCAGCAGCCTCGGCAGGGGCTTGCACATCGCGCCGCAGCCGGGCGGCGCGGGCGCGGGCACGCGCCGCGGCGGCCAATGCCTCGGCCGCGGCGGCTTCTGCCTCGGCCTCCTCGGCCAACGCCATCGCGTCGGCTTTGGATAGAGCCGAATCCGGCTGCCCCTCGTTCGCCTCAGCCATCGCGGTTACAGCTCGTCAACGTCATTATCGACTGAACTCCGGTATCTGTGACTCCTATGACCCATTGCTACCATCAGAGTTGCCAGCGAACTCCGACTAGGACCGATCAAGCGGATAATCTTGCACCCCAACTTGCTCCCCCCTTCCTCCGCAGCGGCGATCGAATGCCTCGGAAGGCCCGGCCGGCATGACCGCTGTTGACTCTCCCGAAAAGATACTCTTCGCCTCAACCACCCACGCCTTTCTGCGTAAAGAAGCTCCGCTGCGCTACGTCCGGGAGCTGCACGCCTCGCGGGTGGTGATCGACCCTGCCGCTATCCCTCCGAGACGAGGTTCTCGGCGTCGGTAGCGGCGACGGGCATCTGGACCAGTGACAAGACGTGGTGGGCTGGGCTGCCTGGCGGTGCTACCAGCACACAGTCGCCACCCTGCCTACGCCCCCGGTCCTGGGCGGCGGCCAGCGCGCTGACGCCCCCCGATCCGAGCTGAGTGACTGCGCTGAGATCAATCGTCAACGGTGCTATGCCGGAACGGCTTTCGACCGTAATCTGGCGGTCCAGGGTGGCCGCGCTGGTAGCGTCGACGTCGCCGCTGACAACGATGCGGCCCGCGTCGACGACCGAGGAGACGAATTCGCAATCGACGGTGCGCTGATAGCTTGCCGGGCCGACCAGTGGGTCGGTGATGAAGTTCGCGGGTCGCGACAAGCGGTGCGTTAAGGAGGCGGTCGTTCCGTCAGCTTCATGCGCGACATGTGTGTGGGTCATCAACGCTTCGGCTATGGCAAGTCCACGACCGCGGCCCCGGTCGCCTGCACGGGAGTCCTTCCACTGTCCATGGTCGGTCACCGAGGCGCGGAGGTTGCCGTCGCCGCACAGCGCTGCCTCGATGACAAGACCGCCGGGAACCTCGCTCGGGTAGCCGTGTTCGACCGCGTTCTCGACGAACTCCGAAATTGCGTGTACGACGTCGCAGATGTCAGCGGCATCGGCGCCGATCTCCGAGAGCCATTCACGAAGCCGGGTCCGAACCGCACGTGCGGCGTGGAGCGTCGCATCCTGCGTCATGCGAAAAAGCGGTGGCGGGGTGCGACGTTGCACCGCCAGAAGCGTGACGTCATCACTGTAACCGGTTGAGCGGAGCAGTAATTCAAGTGTTTCCGAACAGATGCGGTCGATGGGCCGGGCAGGCGTATCCATGACAAAGCCGCTGCCGCCGGCGATATTGGCTGCCAAGTCGGCGAATTCGGCGGTGCTGGCGCCGACCGGCCGGCCCGGTCGTTCGATCAGGCCATCGGTATACAGCAGGATCGAGTCGCCGACGTCAAGCACTTCGGTGCGCACCGGAAATCCGGTGCCGCTTCCGAGTGGACCCGCGCCGGTTGGTTCCAGGTAGCGCGAACTGGCGTCGGCAGTGACCAGTAACGGCGGCGGGTGCCCGGCGGTGCAGTACTGGAATTCACCCGTGATGAAATGGAGCGAGCCCACGCATAGGGTGGCCGACTTCGATCCGGGCACCTGTTCATGGAAGATGTTCACTGCCTCAAGCGCTTCGACGATGGTGTGGCCTGCCGAGATCTGCATCCGCACGGCGGTGCGTAGTTGTGACATCACCGCCGCGGCTTCGACACCATGGCCGACGACGTCGCCGACAACCAGCACCAGCCGATCGCCGAGGGCCATCGCATCGAACCAGTCGCCGCCGGCCGCAGTGCCCTCGGCGGCTAACAGATACTCTGCGGCGATGTCGGCGCCGGGAACAACGGGCACCGACGGGGCCAGCAACGCCTGCTGCATCACGGTGGCTGAATCGCGCACATGGCGGTACCGCTCGGACAGCTCTTCCACGCGTGCCTCGGCGGCCAGCCGTGCCCGCACCCGGTCGGTGACGTCATCGAAGATAAGCTGCACGCCCTCGATCGAGCTGTCCGCCCGCCGGCGCGGCGTGACGAGAAAGTCGAAGAATCGTTCCTCGAGCCCCGAACCGTCGTAGTCAGCTTGCAGCCGCCACTCCGTCCCGCGTTGTGCCTCGCCGGTTTGATACACCCGGTCGAACATCTCATAGATTTTCTGGCCCTCAAGTTCGGGATAGACCTCTCGCGCGGGCCGTCCCACGGTGGTGAGCATTGGATTGAATAAGCGAAAGGCCGCGTTGATCGCGGTGATGCGATGGTCGGGCCCCGCCATGCCAACCAGCATCGCGGGCACGTTCTCGAAAATGCGTCGGACGTCCTCTGCCGCGCCGACCTCTTTGTCCCAGTCCATTTCGGCCGCCATGTGCCCGTCCCTCCTAGGGCTTGCTACGGACCGCTTACGGACCCCTGGTACCAACAAAGCTGCGCTGACGACTTCGCCAGGCACGACTTCCACATTATCAACACGTGTCAAATGGTCGGCGCACCAGATTTCGGCACGTCGCGAGCTGCTCAGTGGCCGTCACGTGTGGTAGAGACGGGCGTGCTCGCCCAGCGGCTTGCGGTCGCCCACGACTAGATCAGGCTGACACAGGCTTGGAGACCTTCATCACCTTCATCATGTTGCCGTCCAGGATCTTCTCCACGTCTTCGGAGTGGAGACCAGACATCTCGTCGACGAACGTGATGCGGTAAGCCCGGCCGAACGAGCTAGCGTTGGAAAATAACCTACGGGACCGTACGTTTGGCGTAGTGAAAACCTACGGAACCGTATTTGCGGGCATCAGTTGACAACAGTCATATTCCGTGAGATTCATAGTCGGTCACGTATGCATTTTGTCAAGTAGGTTTGAATGACGACAGCTTGGCCGTGGGCGGTAGCCGAGATGGAGATGATACGCAAGAGGTATCGATGGTGACGGTGCGAGGGGTTCCCGAAGGTTTGGCGCTGGCCAGTTCGCCGGTGCCAGCGCTGGCTGCTGCGTATGCTGTTGCGGCGCAGGCCATTACAGCCGCGGGGCGGGTGGCGGTTGATGCTGAGATTGAGGTTCGTTTTTGCCCGGCGAGCGGAGACGGCCGATGGCGCTGACTCCTGCTGATGTTCACAATGTTGCGTTCTCTAAGCCACGTATCGGCAAGCGTGGTTACTGCGAAGAAGAGGTCGACCTCTTCCTGGACCTCGTTGAGGAAGAGCTAGTCGGCCACATCGAGAGGAACGCGGAGCTTTGTAGCCTCAATGCCGAGCTCCGTAATCGTGTTGCGGGGCTAGACAAGCGGGAAGCCGAGCTCGCCGACAGGCAAGCTGAGCTTGCGCAGCGATACGCCGCTGTCAATCAGCGTGAACGGCAAGTCGGCGAACAAGAGGCCCGGCTGTGCCAGCAGGAAGCAGCGATCGCCCGGCGGGAGGCTCGGCTGCGTGAGCAAGAAACCGAGATTCGCGAGCGGCAGGACCGGCCAGAGCCGGTCCGCCCCTTTTGCGTCAACGGTGACGCGGCTATGTACCACCTGCCGCAGTCCCACCAGCCTGCGCCGCAAAGCACCGCGCCACATCTGCAGCACGCCGTTGCCCATGGGCCGCTGCACTCCGAGACTGGGCGGACGGTCAGCGCGGTGCACGGTCGGCACCACATGGAGCGGACAGCGATTCGAGCGGTGACCGACATACTCGGTAACAGGATGACTGAGACGGTCTGCGAGTGGATGCGCACCAGCACCGTCAACCACACCAGTTCGGAATTGCCTAGTGAGGCGGTCCCTCCACTGCAGGAACTCATGCGCGAGAATGCCGAACTCACCCGCTCCAATGGCATTCTCAAAGCTGCGGCGGCTCTGCTAGCGGCCGAGCTGGACCGGCACTAAGCACTGCGGCCTGCGGCGCGACGATCAGTCCCTCGGCTGCGATCATTGCCGAGCAGGTTCACCTTCGGTGCTGCTGGTGCTACCTGATGACTTTTATTACTGCGGTGGGTTCGGCGACTCCGCGGGGTCTGTGGCCGGTGAAGTCGCGTAGTGGCTGGTGTGGATTTGTGTACTAGATTCGGGCCGTGGGCCGTGGGTTGCGGTGATGTGCTCGGTGCCAAAGCCATCGACCGCGATCACCCCACGTGGCGATCCACGCAATCAACATCGGCCGCGGGAGTACCGTGAGCCGGTCATCAGGTGAGTTCCATGTGTGATATCGCCGGTGGTCTCGCACAAAGAACTCAACCCTATTGGTTGGTTTGGTCGGTCGCGGGACGGCTAGACCAATGAAATCTGTTGATACACAGCATTGTCGCGATGATGGGAGCGCACGCCTTGAGCCGAGGCTGGAAATTCGTGCGCACCCGGTGTGCACTGATACGGTAACTGAGGCGACCCCGAGCTGGTGCCCCCGGTCGCACCCATCAAGTAGCAGGAACCCAAATGCAGGCGGCTACGCCGCGGCTGTCCCCTGAGCCGAGTGCCATGCCGGCTGCGGGGCCGCCTCTGGATCCCGGAGCCTTTGGTTGTCCCTCACCGCGTAGCGGCACGGCCCTGCCTGTGCCGCTACGCGGTGCTCGGCTCATCTTAGGATCAATCCCCGACAACCAACGTCTTGGTGATTCCCGGGGATTGTCACTTCACCTAACTGGCCGGTGTAGGGGTTAGGCCCATGCGGAACCGACCGAGCGGTCGGTGTCGGCCATGTTGTTACCGGCGGCTTGCACCTTTTGGCCGTGGGCGTTGGCCTGCTCATAGATCATCTGGAAGTTGCGGCCCAGATCACTGATGAACTGCTCGCATGCCGCCGAGCCCTGGCCGCCCCAAAAGTCAGCGGCGTCGCGCACACTGGCCAGGATGGCCTGATGGGTGGCTTCCAACGACGCGGCTTGCGCGCGGATGGTGGCGCCGTGGGCGTCAATATCCCCGAACTGGTAGTTAATGCTGGACATGAGTTTTTGTGCTCCTCAATTGAGAAAGTGAATGAGAAAAGGTCGTGGACAGCGGCGGTTTTCCGCCGTTAGCTACCCTGCAGGATCTGCTGGGAGGCCTGCTCTTGCTGCTCGTAGCGGGTGGCGGCGGCACCTAGCTGGTCACGCACCTCGTGCAGCATGTTCACGATGTTGCGAAACGCCTGATTCATCTGCCCCATGGTGTCAAACGAGGTCGCCTGCGCGGTCCCGCTCCAGCCCGCACCCGCGATGTTCAGCGTCGAGGCCCACATCTTGTGCGACTCGTCCTCCACCGTCTGGCCGTGCACCTCAAAACGGCGCGCCATATCCCGCATCGCGTGCGGATCGGTCATAAAACGTGCGGTCATACTCTTTGTCTCCTTACAGTTAATTTCGTTACATTGTGGGTGAAATAGTCCGAGTTACAGTGGTTATCCGCCGGCCAGATGGCGGGCAGGGTGATCCCACCACCGACCGCCCATCCATCTACGACACCAATTTCCAAATGCCGCCAGCGGTCAGAACTCAGTAGTATGTACCTTCATCTTCGACGAGGGTGGTGCTGCTGATGGTATGATAGCCGCTGCTGCGATGATGGCCGCCGAACGACCTGGAAGTGCTGCCTTGGACCACCTGCGGCGCCGGTGTAATTCCTACTTCTTCTTCAACCTGCCTCATAAGCTCGAAGGCAGCAAACTGATATGTATTCATCGCGTCCGCATTCTGGGCCCACATCTCTTGGTACGTCCGATCAAGCTCCAAGATTTTGGCGGTGAATTGCCCTAAAAGGTTAGTTGATTTCATGGTTAAGGCGGCCGCGCGGTTCGCCACTATCGTAGATGTCGGCACCATCGAGCGGACCGCCGTGTCGTAGGCCTCCGCCGCTTGACCGAGGGACTCGGCGGTCGCACCGGCCGTGCGGGCGTGTCTAGTCAGCCAGTCACCGTACCGACCTGCCGCGTCTATAAATTGGCGCGCTGCCTTACCTTTAAACAATTCTTCCGTTGCGCTAATTTGAGCTACCCACTGCTCCGTCATGAGAGTCAAATCTTGCGCCAGCTGTCGCCATGCTGTTTGAGCGATTACTATCGGCTTAGAACCCGGACCTTTAATATTGCTAACGTTGACCTCGGGTGATAATAAGTTGAAATTTGGCACCTCGGTTACTTTCTCCTCAACTCTACAATTAACATATTGCTGACAGATCTATTCGCTGGTAACAAACCGTGAGCAGGCTTCAGGCTCCGGGACAACTACTTGCCGATGTCCACGCCTCGACCGGTATGCACCTGGTACAGCAGCCCGCGAGCATTAAATGAACATTAATCATCTTCGAGAAGACTCAGTACTCAGTCCCCTCATCAACCAGCAGCTCTTTTTTGGTGCGCTCCTCAGCCTTTTCATATTCAGATGCGGCATCCTTTAGGCTCCAGGAGAACTGCTTGCCGATGTCCGCGCCGCGATCGGTATGCACTTGGTACGACACCCCGCGAGCATTAAAAAATCTCGCTAACAGAGCTGACACGCTATCCTTCCCCGGCGCGGGAATCTTGGTCATCGCCGGGGCCTTCTGGGCATTTGCTATCGAAATTTGGTGAGCTATCTCCACCATCTTGGTGCTCACCTCAGTCATGCTATTTGGCTTTACCCGTATCATCTCCCTGTCGTGCATGAAAGACTGACTCAAGTCTTGTACTGACCGACCGACGTGGGACGTAGCCAATGGGGAGGACGTAATCAATGGGGAGGACGTATCGAACTGGGACGTACCCAACTGGGACGTACCCAACTGGGACGACTGCAGCAAGCTTCCCTCTGGTACTATTTCGTCTGTTTCTGGATTAAACGCCACTTAAGCACTCCCTCTCGGCCGGTTAGTTAGTGAACGTCATCATGCAATCACGTTTCGGATACCTTACAGGAAGGTTAACGGCCGTGTCGTCGGGGGTGCACGCTGTCGTGTCCCGGCAGGTAGGACCGGTTTGGCTCTGGGCCAGGACCACCCGCTTGCCACCGGTAGGACCATCTGGCTAGCTGGTTGTCCGGCCTAGATACCGGCGGCATAGTGACGTTCGGGCGCGATACGTCCATCTGTGACTGGTGGGGCTGATGTGACTTATGGTGTTTCTGAAGTATTCTGTGGCGTGTGGTGGTTTCTCGGCGTGACGTCCTCAAATTCGCTGCCGCGACCCCGGGCCTGTTAGGTCTAGGCGTCGCCGCCGCGGCGTTGCGCGCCGCACCGGCATCAGCGGCAGGTTCACTTGGCACCTTGTTGGACTACGCGGCCGGAGTCATCCCCGCCAGCCAGATCAGGGCCGCCGGCGCGGTGGGGGCAATCCGATACGTGTCCGATCCCCGGGGCGCCTGGATGCTCGGCAAGCCGATCCAACTCGGCGAGGCTCGTGACCTGAGTAGTGGTGGCCTCAAGATTGTTTCTTGCTATCAATACGGCAAGGGGAGCACCGCTGACTGGCTGGGTGGGGCCGCCGCCGGCCTGCAACACGCCAAACGCGCCGTCCAGCTGCACGCCGCCGCGGGCGGCCCGGCCAGTGCCCCCATTTACGCCTCGATCGACGACGAACCGTCGTATGAGCAGTACAAGAACCAGATCGTTCCGTATCTGCGGGCCTGGGAGTCGGTGATCGGGCACGAGCGGACCGGGGTGTACGCCAATTTGCAGACCATTGATTGGGCGGTGCACGATGGCCTGGGCACCTACTTCTGGCAGCACACGCCCAGGGGACGTGCCCATTCGGTCGCGCACCTGCACCAGGTCAGGGTGGACAAAAACACCGTTGGCGGGGTCGGGGTGGACATCAACTCAATCCTCAAGCCCCAATTCGGGCAGTGGGCCTAACCCGCTGGGGCCTGCTGGCCGGCTTCCAGTAAACATTTGTTCGCTCATTGCCCGTGGTCGCAGACCCGTGATGGCGCGCGGTGGCGCGCACCGAGCGGCCGCCACAGCTCACATTTTTTACATAACGATTCCATAACAATACTGCCTTGATCAGCGCAGTTATAGCTACTCGACCGTAACCACCTGCACGCAGGACGTTTGTCCGCGGCGCCCCCGCTCGCGATTTAACCGGGCGTTACTCACAACGTGGTTACCCGTGCGTAGAACTCGCCAGTAACCAATCGGCGTGCACGAAGGGCACGTTCTCTTATGACACCCTTATTGGCAGCCGATGCAGTCTGCCGCGCGGCTCGACCCACGGCCGGCGCGCCAACGCACCGGTCAGCTGACTTTCGGTCTGCGGTTCAACGCGGAATCGACCGGAACCGACGGGCCTCGCACGGCAGTCCAGGCGGCCTGGCGAACAGATACCTCAAAGACGCACACAGGGAGATACAGAACGTGACGATCCACGAGCACGACCAAGTATCCGCTGATCGCAACGGAAATAGCCTGCATAGCACCCATGCTCTGGTGGATCGGCTAACGGCTGGCGAGCCGTACGCCGTCGCGTTCGGCGGCCAAGGCAGCGCCTGGCTCGAGACCCTGGAAGAACTCGTGTCCTCTGCCGGGGTCGAATCCGACTTGGCAACGTTGGTCGGTGAGGTCGAGTTGCTCCTCGAACCAGTCGCCAAAGAGCTGGTCGTGGTGCGTCCGATCGGCTTCGAGCCACTGCAGTGGGTACGTGCGCTGGCGGCCGAGGACCCGGTCCCCTCCGACAAGCACCTGACGTCGGCGGCGGTGTCGGTGCCCGGCGTGCTGCTCACCCAGATCGCGGCCTGGCGCGCCCTGGCCCGACAGGGCATGGACCTTATCGCGACACCCCCAGTGGCGGTCGTGGGGCACTCCCAGGGTGTGCTCGCTGTCGAGGCGTTGAAGGCCGGGGGGGCGCGCGACGCTGAGCTATTGGCAATGGCCCAGTTGATTGGTGCCGCCGGAACGTTGGTGGCCCGCCGCCGCGGCATCTCCGTCCTCGGCGACCGTCCGCCGATGGTGTCGGTCACCAACGCCGACCCCGAGCGGATTCGCCGGCTGCTCGATGAGTTCGCACAGGATGTTCGCACCGTGCTGCCCCCGGTGTTGTCCATCCGCAACGGGCGGCGTTCGGTTGTCATCACCGGCACCCCCGAACAGTTGTCGCGATTCGAGCTGTATTGCCGGCAAATCTCCGAGAAGGAAGAAGCCGACCGCAAGAACAAGGTCCGCGGCGGCGATATCTTCGCGCCGGTCTTCGATCCGGTGCAGGTAGAGGTGGGCTTCCACACGCCGCGCCTGGCCGACGGTATTGACATCGTCGGAAGCTGGGCCGAGAAGGTGGGCCTCGATGTCACGTTGGCCCGGGAACTGACCGAGGCCATCCTGGTGCGCGGAGTCGACTGGGTGGACGAGATCACCCGGGTACACGGTGCTGGAGCTCGGTGGATTCTCGACTTGGGGCCTGGTGACATCCTGACCCGGTTGACCGCGCCGGTGATCCGCGGCCTCGGTGTGGGCATCGTGCCCGCTGCAACCCGCGGTGGTCAGCGCAACCTCTTCACCGTCGGGGCCGTGCCCGAGGTGGCTCGCGCTTGGTCGAGCTATGCCCCGACCGTGGTCCGACTTCCCGACGGCAGGATCAAGCTCTCGACGAAGTTCACCCGGCTGACTGGGCGCTCGCCGATTCTGCTCGCGGGCATGACCCCGACCACCGTCGACGCCACCATCGTCGCCGCTGCGGCCAACGCCGGGCACTGGGCCGAACTGGCCGGCGGCGGGCAGGTCACGGAAGAAATTTTCGCCGACCGTGTCGAGCAACTGTCCGGACTGCTCGAGCCGGGACGCACCTATCAGTTCAACGCGTTGTTCCTTGACCCGTACCTGTGGAAGCTGCAAGTCGGTGGTAAGCGGCTGGTGCAGAAGGCCCGGCAGTCCGGCGCGGCGATCGACGGTGTGGTGATCAGCGCCGGTATCCCGGATCTCGAAGATGCCGTCGAGCTGATCGAGGAGTTGGGCGGCGTCGGCATCAGCCATGTCGTGTTCAAACCCGGCACCATTGAGCAGATCCGTTCGGTGATTCGCATCGCGACCGAGGTGTCCACCAAACCAGTGATCGTGCATGTCGAGGCGGGCGGGCGGGCGGCCACCATTCCTGGGAAGACCTCGACGACCTGCTGCTAGCCACCTACTCGGAGCTGCGCTCGCGTGCCAACATCACCGTGTGCGTCGGCGGCGGCATCGGCACCCCCGAAAGGGCGGCGGAGTACTTGTCCGGACGTTGGGCGCAGGTGTACGGCTTCCCGTTGATGCCGATCGACGGCATCCTGGTCGGCACCGCGGCGATGGCGACCAAAGAGGCCACTACCTCGCCGTCGGTTAAACGGATGCTGGTCGAAACGCAAGGCACCGACCAGTGGATCAGCGCCGGAAAAGCCCAGGGCGGCATGGCTTCTAGCCGTAGCCAGCTCGGTGCCGACATCCACGAGATCGACAACACTGCCTCACGTTGTGGCCGGCTACTCGACGAGGTCGCTGGCGACGCTGAGGCTGTCGCAGAGCGGCGCGACGAGATCATCGCGGCGATGGCCAACACCGCTAAGCCCTACTTTGGCGACGTTTCAGAGATGACCTACCTGCAGTGGCTGCGGCGCTACGTCGAGCTGACGATCGGTGACGGCAACTCGACCGCCGACACCGCGTCACCGGGCAGCCCGTGGCTGGCCGATACCTGGCGTGACCGGTTCCAGCGGATGTTGCAACGTGCTGAATCACGTTTACATCCAAAGGATTTCGGTCTGATTGAGACCCTCTTTGCCGATCCGGCGCTGCTGGAGAAGCCCGACCAGGCCATCGCCGCCCTGCTGGCGCGCTACCCAGACGCTGAAACCGTCCAGCTGCATCCGGCGGATGTGCCGTTCTTCGTCACGCTGTGCAAGACACTAGGCAAGCCGGTCAACTTCGTGCCGGTCATCGACAAGGATGTGCGGCGTTGGTGGCGCAGCGACTCGCTGTGGCAGGCGCACGACGCCCGCTATGACGCCGACCAGGTGTGCATCATCCCCGGCATTGCGGCGGTGGCCGGCATTACCCGGATGGACGAACCCGTCGGTGAGTTGCTGGACCGCTTCGAGCAGGCCGCCATAGATGAAGCGCTCGAGGTGCTCGCATCATCGGGAGCGCAGCCGGTGGCGGTCACGTCGCGCCGGCTGGGCCGCGCCGATGTGGCCGGACCGCTGGCCGTGGTGCTTGACGCACCCGATGTGCTGTGGGCCGGGCGTACCGCGACCAACCCGGTTCATCGGATCGCCGACCCGAATGAGTGGCAGGTTAATGGAAACCTCAGTGCGACACACTCATCCACCGGTGCCCGGTTGCAGGTAAAAGCCGAAGACCAACAGGTCGTTCTCAGCGTCCCGGTGTCGGACGGTTGGGTCGACATCCCGTTCACGCTGCCTGCCAACACCGTTGACGGCGGTACCCCGGTGATCTCCACCGAGGATGCCACCAGTGCTATGCGCGCAGTGCTGGCAATTGCCGCTGGGGTGGACGGGCCGGAGTTGCTGCCCCCGGTGAAAGACGGAACCGCCATCGTCACGGTCGACTGGGATCCCGAGCGGGTTGCTGATCACACCGGAGTCACTGCCACCTTCGGCGAGCCGCTGGCGCCGAGTCTCACCACGGTGCCCGACGCATTAGTCGGTGCGTGCTGGCCCGCGGTTTTCGCGGCCATCGGTTCGGCGGTAACCGACACCGGTGTCCTGGTGGTGGAGGGTCTGCTGAGTCTGGTGCACCTGGACCACGCTGCCCATGTCGTTGGCCAGCTGCCGACAGTTCCGGCCCAATTAACAGTCACCGCAACGGCTTCGCTGGCCACCGATACGGACATGGGTCGTGTCGTGCCCGTCTCGGTGATCATCAGCGACGCAGCCGCGGGCGCCGTGCTTGCCACCCTCGAGGAGCGGTTCGCGATCCTCGGGCGCACCGGCGCCGCCGAACTCACCGACCCGGTCCGGGCCGGTGGCGCAGTATCCGAGAACGCGACCGACACGCCGCGCCGCCGGCGTCGTGACGTCACCCTTACCGCACCGGTTGATATGCGTCCGTTCGCGGTGGTGTCCGGCGACCACAACCCCATTCACACCGACCGGGCAGCTGCGCTGCTGGCAGGCCTGGCGGATCCGGTCAGTGGAGGTGGGCCGATCGTGCACGGCATGTGGTTGTCGGCTGCCGCCCAGCACGTGGTCACGGCCACCGACGGGCAAGCCCGGCCGCCGGCGCGGCTGATCGGGTGGACCGCACGATTCCTCGGCATGGTGCGTCCCGGCGACCAGGTCGACTTCCGTGTCGATCGCGTCGGAATCGACCAGGGCGCAGAAATTTTGGAAATTGCTGCGCGCATCGGTTCGGATCTGGTGATGTCGGCGACCGCACGGCTGACTGCGCCCAAGACCGTCTACGCGTTCCCCGGCCAGGGCATTCAGCACAAGGGTATGGGCATGGATGTTCGGGCTCGTTCCAAGGCGGCCCGCAAGGTGTGGGACGACGCCGACAAGTTCACCCGTGGCACGCTCGGGTTCTCGGTGCTGCACGTGGTGCGCGACAACCCGACCAGCATCACCGCCAGCGGTGTGCATTACCACCATCCCGATGGGGTGTTGTACCTCACACAGTTCACCCAGGTCGCGATGGCCACGGTCGCGGCCGCGCAGGTTGCCGAGATGCGCGAGCAGGGTGCGTTCGTCGAAGGGGCCATCGCCTGCGGCCACTCCGTCGGCGAGTACACGGCGCTGGCCTGTGTCACGGGCGTCTATCAGCTGGAAGCCTTGCTAGAGACGGTGTTTCACCGCGGGTCAAAGATGCACGACATCGTGCCGCGCGACGAGCTGGGCCGCTCTAACTACCGGTTGGCGGCGATTCGGCCCTCGCAGATCGACCTGCCCGACGACGAGGTTCCCGCGTTTGTCGCCGGTATTGCGGCCAGTACTGGTGAATTCCTGGAGATTGTGAACTTCAACCTGCGAGGCTCGCAGTACGCGATCGCCGGCACGGTTCGCGGCCTGGAAGCGCTGGAAGCCGAGGTGGAGCGGCGCCGCGAGCTCACTGGCGGCCGGCGCTCGTTCATCCTGGTGCCCGGCATCGACGTGCCCTTTCACTCACGGGTGTTGCGGGTCGGCGTGGCCGAATTCCGCCGCTCGCTGGATCGCGTCATGCCGCACGACCAAGATCCCAACTTGATCGTCGGACGCTATATCCCGAACTTGGTGCCACGGCCGTTCACGCTAGATCGCGACTTCATCCAGGAGATCCGGGATTTGGTGCCCGCCGAACCGCTCGACGAGATCCTCGCCGACTACGACACCTGGCGCCGTGAGCGCCCCAGCGAGATGGCACGCCGGGTGATCATCGAGCTGTTGGCGTGGCAGTTCGCCAGCCCGGTGCGCTGGATCGAGACGCAGGACCTGTTGTTCATCGAGGAGGCCGCTGGTGGCCTGGGTGTGGAGCGGTTCGTCGAGATCGGTGTGAAGTCGGCGCCGACCGTCGCCGGACTGGCCACCAACACCCTCAAGCTGCCCGAATATGCCCACAGCACAGTCGAAGTGCTCAACGCTGAGCGTGACGCCGCGGTGCTATTTGCCACCGACACCGACCCCGAGCCAGAGCCTGAGGCAGAAGAGCCTGCCGAGTCAGGCGCGTCAGCGCCTGAGATCACCACCGTTGCGCCAGCCGTCGCGTCGGCGGCCGCCGACGTTCCATCCGGCGCTCCGTCGGGTGCTGCTCGGCCGGACGACATTTCGTTCGGCGCCGCCGACGCCACCTTGGCGTTGATCGCGCTGTCGGCCAAGATGCGCATCGACCAGATCGAGGAGCTGGACTCGATCGAGTCCATCACTGACGGTGCGTCGTCGCGGCGCAACCAGCTGCTGGTCGACCTGGGCTCCGAGTTGAACCTGGGTGCCATCGATGGTGCCGCGGAGGCAGACCTGGCCGGGCTGCGGTCGCAGGTCACCAAGCTGGCACGCACTTACAAGCCTTACGGTCCAGTGCTTTCCGACGCGATCAACGATCAGCTGCGCACGGCGCTGGGCCCCTCGGGCAAGCGGCCAGGCGCCATCGCCGAGCGGGTCAAGAAAACCTGGGAGCTCGGCGAGGGTTGGGCCCATCACGTCACGGTCGAGGTCGCGTTGGGCACCCGGGAGGGCACCAGCGTCCGTGGCGGAGCCCTGGGCAATCTGCATGAGGGCGCGTTGGCCGATGCCGGCTCCGTCGACAAGGCCATTGATGCGGCGGTCACTAGCGTCGCGGCGCGTCGTGGCGTCGCGGTGGCCCTGCCATCGGCGGGCGGTGGCGGAGGTGCCACCGTCGACGCCGCAGCGCTGAGCGAATTCACCGAACAGATCACCGGCCGCGACGGCGTGCTCGCTTCGGCGGCCCGTCTGGTGCTGAGCCAGCTGGGCCTCGATGATCAGGTCGGCGCGTCGGCTGGATCGTCAGGGGCCACCGATGCCGAGCTCATCGACTTGGTCACCGCCGAACTGGGTTCGGACTGGCCGCGTTTGGTGGCTCCGGTGTTCGACGCCAAGAAGGCTGTTGTCTTCGACGACCGCTGGGCCAGTGCCCGTGAGGATTTGGTCAGGTTGTGGCTGAGCGACGAGGGCGAGATTGATGCCCAATGGTCGCGTCTGTCGGAAAGGTTCGAGGGTGCCGGCCACGTCGTCGCCACTCAGGCCACCTGGTGGCAGGGCAAGTCACTGGCCGCGGGCCGTCAGATCCACGCGTCGCTGTACGGACGGATCGCTGCCGGCGCCCAGAACCCGGATCCAGGTCCCTACAGCAGTGAAATCGCCGTGGTGACAGGGGCTTCGAAGGGTTCGATCGCCGCCTCGGTGGCTGCACGACTGCTCGATGGCGGTGCCACCGTGATCGCGACAACGTCGAGGCTCGACGAGGAACGGATGGCGTTCTACCGCGCGCTGTACCGCGACCATGCTCGGTACGGCGCGGCGCTGTGGGTGGTCCCGGCCAACATGGCGTCCTACTCCGATATCGATGCACTGGTCGAGTGGGTCGGCAATGAACAGGCTGAAAGCCTTGGGCCACAGTCGATTCACATCAAGGACGCGCAGACGCCGACGCTGTTGTTCCCGTTTGCGGCGCCGCGCGTGGTCGGCGACTTGTCGGAGGCCGGTGCGCGTTCCGAGATGGAGATGAAGGTGCTGCTGTGGGCTGTACAGCGGCTAATTGCCGGTCTGTCGAAGATCGGCGCCGAGCGTGATATCGCGTCGCGACTGCACGTCGTGCTGCCCGGCTCGCCTAACCGCGGAATGTTCGGCGGTGATGGGGCTTACGGCGAAGCCAAGTCGGCGCTGGACGCCGTGGTGAGTCGTTGGCACGCCGAGTCTGCGTGGGCGGCGCGGGTCAGCCTGGCGCACGCGCTGATCGGCTGGACTCGCGGCACCGGGCTGATGGGACACAATGACGCTATCGCCCACGCCGTCGAGGAGGCGGGCGTCACCACGTACTCCACCGACGAGATGGCCGCAATGTTGTTGGATTTGTGCGATGCGGAGTCTAAGGTGGCCGCGGCCGGCACGCCGATCACGGTGGACTTGACCGGCGGCCTGGGTGAGGTCGACCTCGACATGGCCGAACTCGCCGCCAAAGCGCGTGAGGAGATGTCGTCGTCGCAAGACGGGGCCGCTGAAGCCGCCGAGGCAGCGGGCACC
This sequence comes from Mycobacterium haemophilum DSM 44634, assembly GCF_000340435.2. Classification (NCBI taxonomy): domain Bacteria; kingdom Bacillati; phylum Actinomycetota; class Actinomycetes; order Mycobacteriales; family Mycobacteriaceae; genus Mycobacterium; species Mycobacterium haemophilum. Next base: position 2,939,337 of record NZ_CP011883.2, on the reverse strand, counting down.
ATTGCCGCGTTGCCCTCCCCGCCTCGCGGCTACACCCCGGCGCCACCGCCGCACTGGGCTGACCTCGACGTCGACCCCGCTGACCTGGTGGTGATCGTTGGCGGCGCCGAAATAGGACCGTACGGTTCGTCGCGTACCCGGTTCGAGATGGAGGTCGCGGGCGAACTGTCGGCTGCCGGCGTCCTGGAGCTGGCCTGGACCACCGGGTTGATTCGCTGGGAAGACGACCCGCAACCCGGTTGGTATGACACCGAATCCGGCGAGCTGGTCGATGAGTCCGAACTGGTCGAGCGTTATCACGACACCGTGGTACAGCGCTGCGGCATCCGCGAGTTTGTTGATGACGGCACGATCGACCCCGATCATGCGTACCCGCTGCTGGTCTCGGTGTTCTTGGACAAGGACTTCGCGTTCGTCGTCTCCTCGGAGGCCGACGCTCGTGCCTTTGTCGAGTTCGACCCGGAGCACACGGTCATCCGGCCGGTGCCCGACTCGAGCGACTGGCAGGTCATCCGCAAGGCCGGCACCGAGATTCGGGTGCCGCGAAAGACCAAGCTGTCCCGAGTCGTTGGCGGTCAGGTTCCGACCGGATTCGACCCGACGGTGTGGGGCATCAGCCCCGACATGGCTAGTTCCATCGACCGGGTGGCGGTGTGGAACGTCGTGGCGACCGTCGACGCGTTCCTGAGCGCCGGCTTCAGCCCCGCCGAGGTGATGCGCTATGTGCACCCCAGTTTGGTCGCCAACACCATGGGCACCGGTATGGGCGGTGGCACCTCGATGCAGACGCTGTACCACAGCAACCTGTTGGGCCGTAACAAGCCCAACGACATCTTCCAGGAAATCCTGCCGAATATCGTTGCCGCGCACGTGGTTCAGTCCTACATCGGCAGCTACGGATCGATGATTCACCCGGTCGCCGCGTGCGCGACGGCCGCGGTGTCGGTCGAGGAGGGCGTCGACAAGATCCGGCTGGGCAAGGCCGAGCTGGTGGTGGCCGGCGGCATCGATGACCTGACGTTGGAAGGCATCCTCGGCTTCGGTGACATGGCGGCCACCGCCGACACCGCCATGATGCGTGGCCGGGGCATCCACGACTCCAAGTTCTCCCGGCCCAACGATCGGCGTCGGCTGGGTTTCGTCGAAGCCCAGGGCGGTGGCACCATCCTGCTGGCGCGTGGTGACCTGGCGCTCAAGATGGGCCTACCGGTGCTCGCGGTGGTGGCGTTTGCCCAGTCGTTCGGCGACGGTGTGCACACGTCGATCCCAGCGCCGGGCTTGGGCGCGCTGGGCGCAGGCCGCGGTGGCAAGGATTCGCCGCTGGCCCGGTCGTTGGCCAAGCTCGGCGTGTCCGCTGACGACATTGCGGTGATCTCCAAGCACGACACCTCGACGCTGGCCAACGATCCCAACGAGACCGAACTGCATGAGCGGCTTGCCGACTCGATGGGCCGCTCCCAAGGTGCTCCGCTGTTCGTGGTGTCGCAGAAGAGCCTCACCGGCCACGCCAAGGGCGGCGCGGCGGTCTTCCAGATGATGGGCTTGTGCCAGATGCTGCGGGATGGGGTCATCCCGCCCAACCGCAGCCTGGATTGCGTCGACGACGAGCTGGCCGGCGCGGCGCACTTCGTCTGGCTACGGGACACGCTGCGGCTCGGCGGGAAGTTCCCGCTGAAGGCCGGCATGTTGACCAGCCTCGGGTTCGGTCACGTGTCGGGTTTGGTGGCGCTGGTGCATCCGCAGGCGTTTATCGCCGCGCTGGACCCGGGTCAGCGGGCGGACTACCAGCGGCGTGCAGACGCGCGTCTGCTGGCCGGTCAGCGGCGTCTGGCGGCGGCGATCGCTGGCGGTGCGCCGATGTACGAGCGGCCACCGGACCGTCGCTTCGACCACCACGCGCCGGAGAAGCTGCAGGAGGCGGCGATGCTACTGAATCCGGCCGCCCGGCTGGGTGACGGCGAGGCCTACATCGGGATCGGTTAACGTGGCGACCCATGGGCATCGTCGGCGTGGGGATCGATCTCGTCTCCATCCCTGATTTCGCCGAGCAGGTCAGCCAACCGGGAACGGCGTTCTCGGCCACCTTCACCCCCGGTGAGCGTCGGGACGCCTCGGACAAGAGTTCGTCGGCGGCGCGTCACCTGGCGGCCCGGTGGGCCGCGAAGGAAGCGGTGATCAAGGCGTGGTCAGGATCGCGGTTTGCCCAGCGGCCGATGCTGCCCGAAGACATCCACCGCGATATCGAGGTGGTCACCGACATGTGGGGACGTCCGCGGGTCCGGCTCACCGGAGCCATCGCCAAGCATCTGGCGGATGTGACGATCCATGTATCGCTGACACACGAGGGGGACACTGCGGCCGCGGTGGCGATCCTCGAGACTGCCGATTAGCGCCGAACGTGGGCCTTATGGACGAATTCACGCCAGTTTTTATACCTAGCCCCCACACTCGGCGCTCGGGGACACCGGCGTGACTGACCTAGCCCAGCGTGTTCGCGAAGTGCTGCCGTCGGTGCGGCGCGACCTTGAGGACTTGGTGCGGATCGAATCGGTGTGGGCCGACCCCAGCCGGCGGAATGAGGTGCACCGCAGCGCGCAGGCGGTCTTAGACCTGTTGTCGCAGGCAGGTTTTGACGATGTGCGGATCGTCAGCGAGGGCGGCGCACCGGCCGTCATTGCTCGGTATCCGGCGCCACCGGGCGCGCCCACCGTGTTGCTGTATGCCCACCATGACGTCCAGCCGGAAGGTGACCGCGACCAGTGGGCGTCGCCACCTTTCGAGCCCACGGAACGCGATGGGCGACTCTACGGCCGCGGCAGCGCCGATGATAAAGCAGGCATCGCAACGCATTTGGCGGCGTTCCGGGCGCATGGCGGCCGACCGCCGGTGGGTGTGACGGTCTTCGTGGAGGGCGAAGAAGAATCCGGATCGCCGTCGCTGGGCAGGTTGCTGGCCGCGCACCGCGATGCGTTGGCTGCTGACGTGATCGTCATCGCCGACTCGGACAACTGGAGCACCGATGTCCCCGCGCTGACGGTGTCGCTGCGCGGCTTAGTCGATTGCGTCGTTGAGGTCGCCACACTTGACCACGGGCTGCATTCCGGCTTGTGGGGCGGCGTGGTGCCGGACGCGCTGAGCGCATTGGTGCGGCTGCTGGCTAGCCTGCACGACGACGACGGCAACGTGGCCGTGGCGGGTCTACATGAAAGTACTGCCGCCGACGTGAACTATCCGCCCGAGCGGGTCCGAGCTGACTCTGGCTTGTTGGGCGGAGTGTCAGAAATCGGCTCGGGTTCAGTGCCGCAGCGGCTATGGGCCAAACCGGCGATCACTGTGATCGGTATCGACACCACATCCGTTGCCGCAGCCTCGAACACGCTGATCCCGCGGGCCCGAGCCAAGATCAGCATGCGGGTCGCGCCGGGCGGTGACGCCGCGGCGCACCTGGACGCGTTGACCGCGCATCTGCAGCGGCATGCCCCGTGGGGCGCCCACGTCAACGTTATCCGCGGCGAGGTAGGCGAACCGTACGCCATCGAGGCCAGCGGCGGCGTTTATGACGCCGCACGGACGGCGTTCCGGCAGGCGTGGGGCGCTGATCCGATCGATATGGGGATGGGTGGCTCGATCCCGTTCATCGCCGAGTTCGCCGCTGCGTTCCCGCAGGCGAAGATCCTAGTCACCGGCGTCGAAGACCCCGCAACACAAGCACACAGCGTCAACGAGAGCTTGCATCTGGGTGTGCTGGAACGCGCGGCGGTCGCCGAAGCACTGCTGTTGGCTAACTTGGGCTGAGTAGCGTTTAGACCGACAAGTCGCGCCGAAGTTTGGCGACATGGCCCGTGGCCTTGACGTTGTACTGCGCGACCGCGATTCTGCCCTTGTCGTCGACCACAAATGTGGAACGGATCACACCCTGGACGGTCTTACCGTACATCTGCTTTTCGCCGTAGGCGCCCCAGGCCGACAGCACCTTGCGGTCGGGATCGGATAGCAGCGGAAACGTCAGCCGTTCGGCGTCACGGAATTTAGCCAGCTTGGTCGTTGGGTCGGGGGAGATCCCGACCACATCGAGCCCAGCATCGTTGAGGTCATGCAAATTGTCTCGAAAATCACATGCCTGTTTGGTGCATCCCGGTGTCAACGCCGCCGGGTAGAAATACACGACGACGCGCCGTCCCCGATAGTCGGCCAGCGAAACCGTCTTGCCGTCGGCGTCAGGCAGGCTGAACGCAGGCGCTTGGTCGCCGGGCGCCAGCCGTGTGGTCTCGGTCAACGTGGGTCCTTTCTGCTCACCGGCGCGATGGGATCAGGGCCAGCTGATCTAGGGTAGTGCCTCAGGTGCATCAGGCAGGACACCGGAGGACTTGGAGGACAGAGACGTGGCGGACCGGCATCCCGACACCATCAAGCAGGAGATCGACGTCGCCCGCGAACAGCTCGCGGCGACCGTCGACTCGCTTGCTGAGCGTGCCAACCCCCGCCGCCTCGCCGATGATCTCAAGGCCCGGGTGGTCGAGTTTGTGAAAAAGCCGGTGGTGATCGCCTCGCTGGTGGGGATCTCCTCGGTCGTCGTGGTCGTGCTGGTCCGCCGGATCAGGAATCGCTGAGTCAGGACGAAACTGGTTGCAGCGCAGGGGATTCCTTGACTGCACTGGCCCATGCCAGCGGGTTGAGTTTGCGGAAGGGGTCGCCTCCGCGGATCGCCAACAGCTCGCAGAGGACCATTTCGAGCGATTGTTGGGTGCTCTTCTTGACCGACGCCACCCAATCCTGTGTCGAGATGCGGGCCGGCATCCCCGTGTCGATCGGTTCCCCGAAACGCAGGTACATGCGTTGCGGACGCAGTATGAGGGTCGGGCCGATGCCGCGCATCAACGGCATCGCCATGTCGGCACGGCCGGTTAGTTTCGCGCTGATGGCTTGGCTGAGCCGACCCAACACACTGTCGCGGGTGACCACGCTCTTGTAGACGTCGTCGCCGCCGACCAGGCCTACCGGCACGATCGGATACTCGTTTTCCACCGCGATCCGGGCGAATCCAGCACGGCCATTCCAACTCAGCCGGTACTCCTCGCCCTTGAACTTCGCGATCTCGCGGCCCCCGCCGGGAAAGACCAGGATGGTTTCGTTGTGCCGCATGAGCTCTCGCGCCGTCTCCGGGGCGCCGACGACACCGCCGTAGGCGGTCATCAGGTCGCGGCCAAACCCCCGCTGCTGCCCGAACCGGCGATCAGCCAGCGGCCGCACCCGGACGCCGATCGCGCGACGCACGAAGTGGGGAATCAACAACACCTCGCCGCCGACAAACTGAGTGTGGTTGCCCACCAACAGGAACCGGCCATCGGCCGGCAACTTGTCCAGACCGCTCACATACGGGCGGGAAAGGTCGATGACGGGCGCAATCCCGTCGTGCATCTTGTCGAGTGCCCCGCGCAAGCTTTGGACACGGCGGGAATGGTTCATCACTGCATCGACATCGATTGGCTCGCTCACGGGATCCTCGCCTAGGCGTCAGGGTGGTGTGCCACCACCCTACCAAACGAACTAGTTCGTGCGGATATGCTTTTACAGTGCGAACCACGACCGAACTGCGCGACACGATCCTGAGCGCTGCGCGGTCGGAGTTCGCACAATATGGGCTGGCCGGGGCCCGGATCGACCGCATCGCCCGCGCTGCCGAGGCCAGCAAGGAGCGCCTTTACGCCCACTTCAAGGACAAGGAGGCGTTGTTCCGCAGTGTGGTCGCCGCCGACATGGCCGAGTTCTTCGCTGCGGTCACGCTGCGCCCGGACGCGGTAGCGGAGTTTGTCGGCGACATCTACGACCTGGCCTGCCGGCGACCCGAGCACCTGCGCATGATCACCTGGGCGAACCTGGAAGGCTTGGCGCTCGACCCCATCGAGGATCTGGAATCAATCCAGGCCCGCGACATCGGGGTTATCGAGGCCGCCCAGGCCGCGGGTCACGTCGATGCGGCCTGGCGTCCGATGGATCTGCTGGTGATCTTGTTCGGCGTCGGCTTGGCGTGGGCGCAGTCGCCGCATCCCGACGCCAGTACTTCCGATCCGACGATCATTGCCGCGCGCCGCACAGCCGCCGTAGCGGCAGCACGCCGCATCGTGGCACCCGCAACCTGAAAGATGGGTGCGCCGTCAGGGTTTCGAACCCCGGACCCGCTGATTAAGAGTCAGCTGCTCTACCAACTGAGCTAACGGCGCCTTGATCGACCCAGCGAAGAATCGACCCAGCCAAGGCACACTAACAGGCTCTGCGCTGTGAGGCGAAATCTCGCCGGTGAACCCGGTGCGAGCTTCCCGGCGCCGCCGCCTATCTGGCCCTAGACTACTGCCGAGTCTACAAGCTCAGCCTGAGTGCGAGGTGGGTGTGGGTGGAGGGAGGAGGTGAGATAAGGATGCGAAACGTGGCCGGTGCGGCCCGTCGGGTTCGGCTCAAAGCGTGGCGAGCGCGGCTAGCGTTGCTGATGATTCCGGTCGCTGTGTTCGCCGTCGCCTGCGGCGGGGGCGGCGGCACCGCACCGGTGAACGTCATCGGCGATAAGGGCACGCCATTTGCCGATCTGCTGGTCCCGAAGCTCACCGCCTCGGTGACCGACGGTGCCGTCGGTGTCACCGTGGATGCGCCAGTCACGGTGACCGTCGCTGACGGTGTGCTGGCGGCGGTCACCATGATCAACGACAACGGCCGGACGATTACTGGTCAACTTAGCCCCGACGGGCTGCGCTGGTCGACCACCGAGCCGCTGGGCTTCAACAGGCGCTACACGCTGAGTGCGAAGGCGCTCGGGCTAGGTGGGGCGGCGAACCGCCAGATGACCTTCCAAACCAGTTCTCCCGCGCACCTGACGATGCCTTACGTCAATCCAGGTGACGGCGAGGTGGTGGGCATCGGGGAGCCGGTGGCGATCCGGTTCGACGAGAACATCGCAAACCGCGCCGCCGCGCAGAAGGCCATCACCATCACCGCCAACCCGCCCGTTGAGGGTGCGTTCTACTGGCTGAATAACCGCGAAGTGCGTTGGCGTCCTGAGCATTTCTGGAAGTCGGGGACAGCTGTTGATGTGGCGGTCAACACGTACGGCGTCGACTTGGGCGACGGGATGTTCGGCGAGGACAACGTGAAGACACACTTCACCATCGGCGACGAGGTCGTCGCGACTGCTGACGACACCACCAAGATGCTGACCGTGCGGGTCAACGGTGAAGTGGTCAAGACCATGCCAACATCGATGGGCAAGGACAGCACCCCAACAGCCAACGGCATCTACATTGTCGGCGCGCGGTATAAGCACATCATCATGGACTCGTCGACCTACGGAGTTCCCGTCAACTCGCCCAACGGATATCGCACCAATGTCGATTGGGCTACGCAGCTGTCCTACAGCGGCGTCTACGTGCACTCCGCGCCGTGGTCGGTGGGCGCCCAAGGCCACACCAACACCAGCCACGGGTGTTTAAATGTGAGCCCGAGCAATGCGCAGTGGTTCTACGACCACGTCAAGCGCGGCGACATCGTCGAAATCGTCAACACGGTGGGAGGTACCCTGCCCGGCGCCGAGGGCCTCGGGGACTGGAACATTCCCTGGGCGCAGTGGAAGGCGGGCAACGCCAACACCTGACGCTCCGCGTCGCGATCTGACCTGTGGGGTGAGTGACGGGACTCGAACCCGCGACACCCAGGATCACAACCTGGTGCTCTACCAACTGAACTACACTCACCATGGCCGCCGGCCGGCCCTAGCAGGGTCAACGAGCGGCGCTGTTGATATTAACCGCTCGGACGCTCGTCGGCCGAATCGATATCTCCTGGCGTGGCGGGCGCGCCGGAAAGATCGGCGACTATTGCCGCGATTTCGCTGGTAGACGGCCCGGGCGGGGGCACAAAGGCGGTGCGGCGGTAGAACTGCAGCTCCCGGATGGATTCGTGAATGTCGGCCAGTGCCCGATGCGTGAGCCCTTTGGTCGGCTGGCCGAAATAAATGCGTGGGTACCAGCGCCGGCAGAGTTCTTTAATCGAGCTGACGTCGATCATCCGATAGTGCAGGAACGAGTCCAGAGTGGGCATGTCGCGGGCGATGAACGACCGATCGGTGGCGATCGAATTGCCCGCCAGCGGAGCCGTCTTCGGTTGCTTGACGTGGTCGTTGATGTAATCGAGCACTATCGTCTCGGCGGTCGCCAGGTCGACGACGGATGCCTCCACCTCGCTGATTAGTCCTGACCGCGAGTGCATCTCAGCGACCACGTCGATCATTGACGAGAGCGCGTCGCTGTCGGCGTGGATCACCACATCGACTCCGTCGCCGAGGATGTTCAGCTCGGCATCGGTGACTAGGGCTGCGATCTCGATCAACTTGTCCGAACCCAGATCCAGCCCGGTCATCTCGCAGTCAATCCACACTAATTCGTCGCGCACAGCGCTCTACAGTAGGCGCACGTGAGACCTGCCTCGGTCTCCCCCCGGCAAGTAGTGTGATGGTTTGCCGTACTGCATGGGGAATCACGGGGGACAGGGGGCACGATGAGCACCGAACCAGCGGCCAGCGTGCCGGCGATGCGGATCGCGAGCGGTTATGCCGTCGCAGGCCAGGCGCTGGAATTGGGGACCGTCGTCGTCGACGGCGAGGTCGATCCGACCGCGCAGATCCGCATTCCGCTGGCCACGATCAACAGGCACGGCCTCGTGGCCGGCGCGACCGGGACGGGTAAGACCAAGACGCTGCAGCTCATCGCGGAGCAGCTCAGCGTTGCGGGTGTGGCTGTGCTGATGGCCGACGTCAAGGGCGACCTGTCCGGTCTGGTCCGGGCGGGGGAGGCCAACGATAAGACCGCCGTGCGGGCTAAGGACACCGGGGACAACTGGGCACCGACCGGATTCCCAGTGGAGTTTTTGTCGCTCGGCACCGACGGAATTGGCGTGCCGGTGCGCGCTACCGTTGCCAGCTTCGGCCCGATTCTGTTATCAAAGGTGTTGGGGCTCAATGCTACTCAAGAATCGACGCTGGGTCTGATCTTCCATTGGGCCAAGGATAACGACCGTCAGTTGGTCACCCTCGACGATCTGCGTAGGGCCATCAGCCACCTGACCACCGACGAGGGCAAGGCCGACCTGAAATCCCTCGGCGGGGTGTCCTCGACCACGGCGGGCGTCATCCTGCGGGCGCTGGTCAATCTGGAAGCCGAGGGCGGAGATACGTTCTTCGGCGAGCCGAAGCTGGACCCGCAGGATCTGCTGCGCGTCGATGACCAAGGTCGCGGCATCATTTCGCTGCTCGAATTCAGCGGTCAATCGTTGCGTCCGGTCATCTTCTCCACCTTCCTGATGTGGGTGCTGGCCGATCTGTTCACCGTCCTGCCTGAGGTCGGCGATGTGGACAAGCCCAAGCTGGTCTTCTTTTTCGACGAGGCGCACCTGCTGTTCACCGACGCCTCGAAAGCGTTCCTCGAGCAGGTCGAGCTGACTGTAAAGCTGATTCGCTCCAAGGGCGTCGGGGTATTCTTTTGCACCCAGTTGCCCACGGACCTGCCCAACAATGTGCTGTCCCAGTTGGGTGCCCGTATCCAGCATGCCCTGCGGGCGTTCACCCCGGATGACCATAAGGCGCTGTCCAAGACTGTGCGCACCTATCCGAAAACCGATGTCTACGACTTGGAGTCGGCGTTAACGTCGTTGGGAATCGGTGAGGCCGTCGTCACGGTGCTGTCCGAGAAGGGCGCACCGACACCCGTCGCGTGGACGCGCATGCGGGTGCCGCGGTCGCTGATGGGCGCCATCGGCACCGACGAGATTGCCGCCGCGGCCAAATCCAGCTCGCTGCACGCCAAGTACGGCCAGACGATTCAGCGGCCATTGGAACCTCAAGTGCCCCAACCGAAAGGACCGCCGCAGCAGACGCCGCCGCGCGGGAAGTACGACCCCCTGCCTTGGCCGGACGAGATCGACGTGCCACCCATGCCCGCGCCCGCTACGCCGCAAGGCCCGGCCATTTGGGAACAAGTGCTGAAGAACCCGACCGTGAAGAGCGCCCTCATGACCGCTATACGCGAATTTATCCGCAGCCTGTTCGGGACCGGACGCCGCCGAAAGTAACGGCTACCCGCCGCCGAGCTTCTTGTAGAAGCTGCCCACGATCGGTGCGACGATGGCGCGTGGCGCGTACCCGCTCGCCACCGACATGGCTTTCGAGGTCAAGCCAGGGACAACGCGCATCTTGTTGCGCTCCAAAGCATCCAGCGACAGCCGCGCGGTGTGCTCCGTCGAGATCCAGAGGAAGTCAGGCACCAGCTTTTCGACGAGCGATGCTTCGGCGTCATCGGGCAGCTCGGTGCGCACCGGGCCCGGCGCCAGCAGCGTGACGTGCACACCGGAGCCGCGCAATTCACCGCGCAACGATTCGCTGAAGGTGTTCGCGAACGCCTTGGTGGCGGCATACGTGGCGTTGTAGGGGATCGGTGAATTGCCGGCAGCCGAGCCAGAAATCAATATCCCGCCGGCCTTACGCTCGATCATGCCCGGCAGTACCGCCAACGTAAGGTCGTGCACCGCTACGGCATTCAGCTGGACCTGAGCTTTTTCACCGGCCGGGTCGAGTGCAGAGACTGGGCCGAACGTTGCCGTGCCGGCGTTGGCGCACAGGATCGAGATGGGGCGCGCGGCCAGTTCGTCGGCCAGTTTCGTTCGTTCGGATGGGTCGGCGAGATCGACCGGTCGCACGTCGACCGCGACACGATATTTGTCGGTCAAACGGGCGGCCAGGTTGGTGAGCACGTCTTCGCGTCGCGCGGTGACGATTAGGCTGTGTCCACGCGCGGCAAGTTCGGTGGCTAGCGCTTCGCCGATGTTCTGTGAGGCTCCGGTCACAACGGCACGCGCGTCGGGGCTGGGGGCTGGTATCGGCATGCGCCAATGGTAGACACGCAGCGATCGCAAGCGCGGTGGAGCCGGGCGCAGCGGGTCGCTGCGTATCCGACCCTGCAGCGATCGCAAGCGCGGTGGAGCCGGGCGCAGCGGGTCGCTGCGTATCCGACTCACCCGTAGAGTGCCGGGCATGAGTCAGCCGGAGTCGGGCGCGGATACCTTGGTGCGATCTCGGGTTGCGGCGTGGGCGATGTGGGACTGCGGTTCGACCGGTCTTAACGCCATCGTGGCGACCTTCGTCTTCTCCGTCTACCTGACCAGCAGCGTGGGTGTGGGCATGCCCGGCGGTACCTCACCGGCGAGCTGGCTGGGTCGCGCGGGGGCTGTTGCTGGGTTGACCATCGCGGTGCTGGCACCGGCCATCGGCGTATGGGTGGAGTCCCCGCATCGGCGGCGGGTGACACTGGGCGTGCTGACTGGCCTCGCGGTAGCGCTGACCTGCGCGATGAGCTTGATCCGCGACCAACCTGGCTACCTTTGGGCCGGATTGGTGCTGTTGGCCGGAACAGCCGCATGCGGTGACCTGGCCAGCGTCCCGTACAACGCGATGCTGCGCCAGCTCTCGACGCCGGCGACAGCCGGCCGGATTTCCGGCTTGGGTTGGGCGTCGGGATATGTCGGCAGCGTCGTCTTGTTGCTGCTGATCTACCTGGGTTTCATTTCCGGCACCGGTGAGCTGCGCGGGCTGCTCCAGCTGCCCACCCATGACGGAATTTACGTACGCGCGGCGATGCTGTTGGCCGCGGCGTGGCTGGCGTTGTTGGCTCTGCCGCTGCTGTTAATGGCGCACCGACTGCCCTCGTTGGGCGAGGTGTCTCATCCGACGAGCATGCTGGGTGGCTACCGCAAGCTGTGGTCAGAGGTCTCCGCGGAATGGCGCCGCGACCGTAACCTGGTCTACTTCCTGGTGGCCAGCGCGCTCTTCCGGGACGGTTTGGCGGCGATGTTCGGCTTCGGCGCTGTGCTCGGTGTCAACGCCTACGGAATTTCACAAGCCAATGTGTTGGTGTTCGGTGTGGCCGCCAGCGTGGTGGCCGCTGTGGGGGCGGTGCTCGGCGGGTTCGTCGACCACCGGATTGGATCTAAACGAGTCATTGTGGGGTCACTGGTCGCGATTATCGTCACGGCGCTGACTTTGATGACGCTCTCCGGCCCGCTCGCCTTCTGGGTGTGCGGGTTGGCGCTGTGCCTGTTTATCGGACCGTCGCAGTCGTCGTCGCGCGCTCTGTTACTGCACATGGCGAAGCACGGTGGGGAAGGCGTGGCGTTCGGCCTCTACACGATGACGGGACGGGCGGCGTCGTTCGTGGCGCCGTGGCTTTTCTCGGTATTTGTCGACAGCTTCGGCGCCGTCCGGGCCGGCCTGGGTGGGATCTCAGTGGTGCTGCTGGCCGGGCTGCTGGGAATGCTGGTGGTCCGCGTCCCAATGCAGCGGGTCGCCGCTCGTCGAGCCTAGGGCGTCTTAGCGGGGGGCGTCGCAGATCGTCAGACCTACCCCGGTGTGCTGACGTACTTGAACTCCGGCCACCGTGACCGAGCAGGTGACATCGTGGCCGATGTTGACGATCGTGACGCTTGCCGGATGAACGGCTGACTTTGACAGGCTGACCTGTTTGCTCCACGGCAGCACCACGTTGAACTCGGTCTGGATGACGTCGCCGGTATCCATGTAGGTGACGCTAATGGCCCGGCCTTGGCCAGTGACGCTATAGACCACGTCCAGCATCGCGGACGGCCCGGTGGTCTGCGTGGGAGTACCAGGGCCGGTAGTCGATGGTGCCGGCCCGGCGGTGGGTGTGGGCGACGTCTCGGTGCTCGGGGTGGCCGAACTTGATTCCGGCATAGCGGGTAACGGCGGGACGACCGTCTGTGTTTTGATCGCGCCATTCGCGATGATCAGCGCAATGACCAGCCCGACTACCAGCACAACGGATGCGCCCGCCGCGACCCACAACAACCAGTGCGGTGATTTTGGCCCGTGCGGTGGTGGGGGACTCAGCCCCGCTGGAGGTATTCCGGTTGGTGGGGGCTGGTCTTGCTGCCAGTATGGCGGCAACTGTTGGGTCGGGTTCGACGTCCAGGGCGGAAGCGGAGCGCCGTACGCGGGCGCGTAGGGCGCTTGCTCGGCATAGGCCGGGTCGGTGAGCGGCGAGTATTGGCGACCCTGCGGCTCGATCGGTCCAGACCCAGGTAAACTGGGACCAAGCCACTCAGGTCGACGTGGATCGTTCATGTCCACCTCAACCTCATGGGATGCAGGGTACCTGGACCTGGCGTTCGACGTATGACAGCTGCTATCGACGTTGTCGCCGATATCGAGGTGGTACCCGAACCTTGGTTCAGTCGGTCACACGTTGGCACTGATCTGCGGCTGCTAGCGCGGCTACGGTCATCGCCCGCATGATGGTGCGGCACCGTTCCGCGCTGGCCGGCTTGGTGCGCGAATTATCCAGGGACTTCATGCTGTGCGGCGTCGAGTTCAGCAGACCAAATACCGCGTGCGCTGCCAACCGGGCGTTGGCTTCGGCAAGTTGGGGATTCAGCTGGCGCAGTACAGCCACCCATACCTCCACGTACTGTCGCTGAGCTTTGCGAACCTGTCGTTCGGCGACAGCGGGCAGGTAGGCAAGATCTCGGTCTTGAATACGGATCAAGTCGGGTTCGCCCAGTGCAAAGTCGAGGTGAAAATCGATGAGGCCGTCCAGCGCCGCGCTCGCATCACCGCTGCGGGCCGTCACGTCACGGGCGCCGGCCAGCAGTCGGGCGCTGATCCCGACCAGCAGCTCCACCAGCAGCGACTCCTTGTTGGGGAAGTGTCGGTAGATGGCCGGACCACTGACCCCCGCGGCGGCGCCGATGTCTTCTAGCCGCACCGCGAGGAAACCGCGTTGCGCGAAGAGCCGTTCGGCGGCGGACAGAAGTTGCAGGCGTCGGTCGGACTTCAGCTGGCTGCGGCGATTGGGTGTTTCGGGAGACCCGGGCTGGTCGTCGGGTGTGGACGCTGTCATGACGGCCTCCATCCGCAACTCGCGCTGGACACTTCGGTTAATCGTCACTAACGTAACATGAGTTATTGGCCATTAACTTTAAGGAATCGTGGCAGTAGCGATGGACTGCGATCCGCCGTCTCATGCCCCTTCTTATGACCGAGGTCCGAGCAAGCCTCGGCTGCTCGAGACAACCATCGGCGCCAACTTGGCCGATACGGCCGCTGAATACCCGCACAGGGATGCATTGGTTGACGTCTGGGCGGGGCGACGATGGTGTTACGCAGAACTGCTGGCCGCCGTACGCCGACTGGCGACGGGGCTGATGCGGGCGGGGATCCGGGTGGGTGATCGGGTCGGCATCTTGGCGCCGAACCGATGGGAGTGGGTGCTCGTCCAGTATGCGACCGCCGAGATTGGCGCGATCCTGGTGACCCTAAACCCTGCCTACCAGGCGCGCGAATTGGAGTACGCGCTAAGGCAGTCCGGGGTCGCGATGGTGATCGCCGCCCCCAATTTTAGGACCTCGGACTACGCCACGATGCTGGCCGAGGTGGCGCCGCAGTGCCCTGGCCTGTCCGACGTCGTGTTCATGGACAGCGAACGCTGGGACGAACTGGCCGGTGCGGAAATCGACCTCGCTGCGCTGGCGGCGATCGCGGCGACACTGCGAAACAGCGATCCCATCAACATCCAATACACCTCTGGCACTACGGGATACCCGAAAGCTGTCACGCTGAGCCACCGCAACATACTTAACAATGGCTATCTGGTGGGCGAGTTGCTCGAGTACACCGCGCTCGATCGGATCTGTATCCCGGTGCCCTTCTATCACTGCTTCGGCATGGTGATGGGGAATCTGGCGGCCACTAGCCACGGCGCCTGCATGGTGATCCCGGCGCCCGGCTTTGCCGCTGCGGCAACTCTGCAGGCGGTGCAGGCCGAGCGGTGTACGAGTCTCTACGGCGTACCAACGATGTTCATCGCCGAGCTGGGCCTGCCGGGGTTCGCTGACTACGAGCTGGGCAGTCTACGCACCGGGATCATGGCGGGTTCGCCATGTCCGGTTGAGGTGATGCGCAAGGTGATCGAGCGCATGCACATGCCGGGCGTCTCGATCTGCTATGGGATGACCGAGACTTCGCCAGTGTCCACGCAGACGCGGATGAACGACTCGCTGGCGCGGCGCGTTGGCACCGTCGGCCGGGCGGGTCCTCATCTGGAGATCAAGGTGGTGGATCCGGTGACCGGTGAGACGGTGCCCCGCGGCGTAGCCGGCGAGTTCTGCACGCGGGGCTATTCGGTAATGGCCGGGTATTGGAATGACCCGGAGAAGACCGCCGAGATGCTCGATGCGGATGGCTGGATGCACACCGGAGATTTGGCCACCATGGACGCGTGCGGGTACGTCGAGATCACCGGCCGGATCAAGGACATCGTCGTTCGAGGCGGTGAGAACATCTCGCCGCGCGAGATCGAGGAGTTCCTCTACACGCATCCCGATATCGTCGACGGCCACGTCATTGGGGTGCCCGACGAAAGGTATGGCGAGGAGCTTATGGCCGTGGTCAAGCTACGCCAAGGGGCCCCGGGTTTGACCATCGAGGCGTTGCGCGAGTTCTGCACGGGCCAGATCGCCAGGTTCAAGATCCCGCGCTATCTGTGGATCGTTGATGAGTTCCCGATGACCGTTACCGGCAAGGTCCGCAAGGCACAGATTCGCCAGCAGGCAATTGAGTACCTGCGTGGCCCAGGTTGAGTGTCGCCTTGCTGGACGCACCGCGGTGGCGATGGTATTCTCGCCCCAGTTAATGAGCATTAACTGAAACTCTGCATAGACCGCCCCGGCGGCGAGGAGGCTCTGCGGTAATGGACAAAGTGGTGGCTACCGCTGCGGAGGCGGTCGCGGACATCACCGACGGGTCGTCGCTGGCAGTAGGGGGATTCGGGCTCTGCGGCATTCCCGAAGCGCTCATTGCGGCGGTGGCTGACAGCGGGGTCCGTGACTTGGAAACGGTGTCGAACAACTGCGGTGTTGACGGCGTCGGTCTCGGACTTCTTTTGCAGCACAAGCGAATTCGCCGGACAATCTCGTCGTACGTGGGCGAGAATAGGGAGTTCGCCCGCCAATTCCTGTCCGGCGAACTTGAGGTGGAGCTGACCCCCCAGGGCACCCTGGCGGAGCGCCTGCGTGCCGGCGGGATGGGGATACCTGCTTTCTATACGCCGGCCGGTGTCGGCACTGAAGTCGCCAACGGCGGGCTGCCGTGGCGCTACGACGCCTCGGGTGCGGTGGCGGTGGTGTCGCCGGCCAAGGAGACCCGTGAGTTCGACGGTGCCACTTATGTTCTCGAGCGGGCAATCCGCACTGACTTTGCGCTGGTGCACGCTTGGAAGGGCGATCGACACGGCAACCTGGTGTATCGCGAGTCGGCCGCTAACTTCAACCCGGAATGCGCCGGTGCGGGGCGGATCACCATCGCTGAGGTCGAACACCTCGTCGAGGCCGGAGAGATCGACCCTGCCGCTGTGCACACGCCGGGCATCTACGTGCAGCGAGTCGTGCACGTGCCCAAGCCCATCAAGCGGATCGAGAAGGAGACGGTGCGGCAATGAGTTGGACCAGAGACGAGATGGCCGCCCGGGTGGCCGCGGAATTCGAGGACGGCCAATACGTCAACCTGGGCATCGGGATGCCCACGCTGATTCCGAATCATCTGCCCGACGGCGTGCACGTCGTCTTGCATTCGGAGAACGGGATCCTGGGTGTCGGCCCCTACCCTCGGCGCGAGGATGTCGACGCCGATCTGATCAACGCGGGCAAGGAGACGGTCACCACCCTGCCGGGGGCCGCGTTCTTCTCCTCGTCGTCCTCATTCGGAATCATCCGCGGTGGACACCTGGACGTCGCAGTGCTTGGGGCCATGCAAGTCTCGGCCACCGGCGACCTCGCCAACTGGATGATCCCGGGCAAGATGGTCAAGGGCATGGGCGGTGCGATGGACCTGGTGCACGGCGCCCGCACGGTGATTGTGATGATGGAGCACGCCGCCAAGGACGGCACCCCCAAGATCGTCGAGCGGTGCACCTTGCCGCTGACCGGCGCGCACTGCGTGAACCGCATCGTCACTGACCTCGCGGTCATCGACGTCTGCGACGACGGCCTGCACCTGATCGAGACCGCCCCCGACGTATCGGTCGACGAAGTCGTCGCGAAGACTCAACCGCCCCTGGTGTTTTCGGATCTGGTGGCCCAGTGACGACCATCGCTGCGCCGTCGTTCGCCGACGAGCACCGTCGGCTGGTGGCGGAGTTGAACGACAAGCTTGCCGCCGCGGCCCTGGGCGGTAACGAACGTGCGCGGGAACGCCACATCAGCCGCGGCAAGCTGCTGCCCCGCGAACGGGTGGACCGGCTGCTGGATCCGGGCAGCCCGTTTTTGGAGTTGGCTCCGCTGGCCGCGGGCGGCATGTACGGCGACGAGTCCCCAGGTGCGGGGATCATCACTGGGATCGGCCGGGTTTCTGGGCGCGAGTGCGTGGTCGTCGCCAACGACGCGACGGTCAAGGGCGGCACCTACTATCCAATGACGGTTAAGAAACACCTGCGGGCGCAGGAAGTCGCGCTGCAGAACCGGCTGCCGTGCATCTACCTGGTGGACTCCGGCGGCGCCTTCCTGCCACGCCAGGATGAGGTGTTCCCGGACCGCGAGCACTTCGGCCGGATCTTCTACAACCAGGCGACGATGAGCGCCCAAGGCATTCCCCAGGTGGCGGCGGTGCTCGGTTCGTGCACGGCGGGCGGGGCTTACGTGCCGGCGATGAGCGACGAGGCGGTCATCGTTCGCGAGCAGGGCACGATCTTTCTCGGTGGTCCGCCGCTGGTCAAGGCCGCCACCGGCGAGATCGTCTCTGCCGAGCAGCTCGGCGGCGGCGACCTGCATTCGCGGGTGTCCGGTGTCACCGACCACCTCGCCGACGACGACGAGGACGCGCTGCGGATCGTGCGTGCTATTGCGGCCACTTTCGGCCCGCGCGACCCCGCCCAATGGCAGGTGAGCCGTCCCGCTGAGCCCAAGCATGCACAGACCGAGCTCTACGATGTTGTCCCGCCGGATCCACGGGTGCCCTACGACGTGCGTGAGGTGATCGTGCGGCTGGTCGACGGCAGCGAATTCCAGGAATTCAAAGCCAAATACGGCAAGACGCTGGTGACCGCCTTCGCGCGCATCCACGGCCACCCGGTCGGAATCATCGCCAACAACGGCGTGCTGTTCAGCGAATCTGCGTTGAAGGGCGCGCATTTCATCGAGCTCTGCGACAAGCGCAAGATCCCGCTGCTGTTTCTGCAAAACATCGCCGGCTTCATGGTCGGCCGGGACTACGAGGCCGGCGGCATCGCTAAGCATGGCGCCAAGATGGTGACCGCCGTGGCCTGTGCCCGAGTGCCCAAGCTGACCGTCGTGATCGGCGGATCCTATGGCGCGGGCAACTACTCGATGTGCGGACGGGCATACTCGCCGCGTTTTCTGTGGATGTGGCCGAATGCGCGGATCTCGGTGATGGGTGGCGAGCAGGCCGCGTCTGTGCTGGCGACCGTGCGCGGCGAGCAACTCGCGGCGGCCGGCGCACCCTGGTCAGCCGACGAGGAGGAAGCCTTTAAAGCGCCCATTCGGGCGCAGTACGAGGACCAGGGCAACCCCTATTACTCGACCGCTCGCCTATGGGACGACGGCATCATCGACCCGGCCGACACCAGAACATTTGTGGGGCTTGCCCTTTCGGCGTGTTCCCACGCACCGCTGGAACCGGTCTGCTACGGCGTCTTCCGGATGTGACGGCGATGTTTGACACCGTGTTAGTGGCCAACCGCGGCGAGATTGCTGTTCGGGTGATCCGGACGCTGCGTCGGCTAGGTGTCCGATCGGTCGCCGTGTATAGCGATCCCGATGCCTGCGCCCGGCACGTGCTCGAGGCTGACGCCGCGGTAAGGTTAGGACCCGCCGCGGCGCGGGAAAGCTACCTCGACATCGGTCGCGTGATTGACGCCGCGGTGCGCAGCGGAGCCCAGGCGATTCACCCCGGCTACGGATTCCTTTCCGAGAATGCTGGTTTCGCCGCAGCCTGCGAACGTGCCGGGGTGGTGTTCGTCGGCCCACCGGCGCGCGCTATCGAGGTGATGGGGGACAAGATCGCCGCCAAGAACGCGGTCGCCGCTTTCGGGGTGCCGGTGGTGCCCGGGGTGGCCCGGCCCGGGCTCACCGACGACGAACTGGTCGCCGCCGCCGATGAGGTCGGCTATCCGGTATTGATCAAGCCATCCGCGGGCGGCGGGGGCAAGGGTATGCGGCTGGTGGCGGATCCGGCGCTGCTACCCGAGGCGCTGCTGGGCGCCCGGCGCGAGGCCGCGTCCTCGTTCGGCGACGACACACTGTTTCTGGAACGATTTATGTTGCAGCCCAGGCATATTGAGGTTCAAGTGTTGGCCGACAGCCACGCCAACGTGGTGCATCTCGGTGAGCGTGAATGCAGCCTGCAGCGGCGCCACCAGAAAGTCATCGAGGAGGCGCCGTCTCCGCTGCTGGACACCGCCACGCGCACGCAGATCGGTGCCGCGGCCTGCGACACCGCCCGCAGCGTCGACTATGTCGGCGCCGGCACGGTGGAGTTCATCGTCTCGGCTGACCGGCCTACCGAGTTTTTCTTCATGGAGATGAATACCCGCCTACAGGTGGAACATCCTGTTACTGAGGCGATCACCGGGCTGGACCTCGTCGAGTGGCAACTGCGGGTGGCGGCCGGTGAGAAGCTGTTGTTCGCGCAGGACGACGTCACGTTAAGCGGGCACGCCATCGAAGCACGGGTGTACGCCGAGGATCCCGGGCGGGGATTTCTGCCCACCGGTGGGCGGGTGCTGGATGTGCTCGAACCCTCGGGTACCGGTGTGCGGGTGGATTCTTCGCTGCTGCCCGGCACCGTCGTCGGCAGCGACTATGATCCGATGCTGAGCAAGGTGATCGCGCATGGGGTCGACCGCGATCAGGCGTTGGCGCGGCTCGACCGGGCGCTGGCTCGGACCGCGGTTCTGGGGGTGCAGACCAATCTGGAATTTCTCCGGTTTCTGCTCGCCGACGATCGGGTGCGTGCCGGAGATGTGGATACCGCCTTGCTGGACGAGCGGCTCGCTGACTTCGCGCCGCTGCCGGCGCCCGATGACGTGCTCGCCGCCGGCGGCTTATATCGGCAGTGGGTCTTGGCTCGGCGCGCCCGGGGCAACCCGTGGGACGCGCCGACCGGATGGCGCGTCGGGGGCGGCGCGGCGCCGGTGCGCACCGCGATGCAAACGGCGCTGCGCAGTGCGACAGTGTCGGTGTGTGGGCTGCCTGAGGCCGCCGCGGTCCAGGTTGGTGATGGCGAAATGCTGTCCGCGAGTGTGCAACTCGTGGGAGATCAGCTGCACGTGACACTGGACGGGCTGCGTCGGGAGTATCACTGGGCAGAGGCCGACCGGCATCTGTGGATCGCCGACGAGCGGGGAACGTGGCATCTGCGCGAGGCGGAGGAGCACAAGATCCACCGTGCGGCAGGTGTGCAGCAGGCCGAGGTCATCAGCCCTATGCCCGGCAACGTGATCGAGCTAAAGGTCACCTCGGGCTCGCACGTTTCTGAAGGAGACGTGGTGGTGGTCGTCGAAGCGATGAAGATGGAACACTCACTGGCCGCGCCGGTTTCGGGTCGCATTGAGGTGTCGGTGTCCGTCGGTGATCAGGTGATCGTCGACCAAGTGCTGGCCAGGGTAATCCCGGTCTCCGAAGAGCCCGCAGAGAGCAAGGATTAGAGGATCATGCCCACAACCATCACGGCAGGGGCACTGCCAAAGGAATACCTGGATCTTCGCGACACGGTGGCCGATTTCGCGCGAACCGTGGTCGCTCCGGTTTCAGCCAAACATGATGAGGAGCACAGCTTCCCGTACGAGGTCGTCGCCAAGATGGGTGAGATGGGACTGTTTGGGTTGCCGTTCCCCGAAGAGTACGGCGGCATGGGTGGCGACTATTTCGCACTGGCGGTGGCGCTCGAAGAGCTCGGCAAAGTTGACCAGTCGGTGGCGATCACGTTAGAAGCGGGGGCAAGTCTGGGGGCCATGCCGATCTACCGGTTCGGTACTGAAGAGCAGAAAAGCACGTGGCTGCCCGACCTAGTCGCCGGCCGGGCGTTGGCCGGCTTCGGGCTCACCGAACCGGGGTCCGGCTCGGAGGCCGGCGGCACCCGCACCACGGCCCGTCTGGACAACGGCGAATGGGTGATCAACGGCACCAAGCAGTTCATCACCAACTCCGGCACCGACATCACCTCGCTGGTCACGGTCACCGCGGTCACCGGAACCCGCGCGGACGGCCACAAAGAGATTTCGACGATCATCGTGCCAAGCGGAACAACGGGATTCACCGTCGAGCCGGCCTACAACAAGGTCGGCTGGAACGCCTCGGACACCCACCCCCTGACATTCGTCGACGTGCGCGTCCCGGAGGAGAATCTGCTGGGCCCGCGCGGGAGCGGGTATGCGAACTTCCTGTCCATCCTGGATGAAGGCCGCATCGCAATCGCCGCATTGGCTACCGGGGTGGCGCAGGGGTGCGTCGACGAGAGCGTCAAGTACGCCAAGGAGCGCCAGTCGTTCGGCCAGCCGATCGGCTCTTACCAGGCGATCAGCTTCAAGATCGCGCGGATGGAGGCACGTGCGCACGTTGCCCGCACCGCGTACTACGATGCGGCCGCAAAGATGTTGGCAGCCAAGCCGTTCAAGAAGGAGGCGGCGATCGCAAAGATGATCGCGTCGGAGGCGGCGATGGACAACGCCCGTGACGCAACCCAGATCCATGGCGGCTACGGTTTCATGAACGAGTATCCGGTAGCCCGTCATTACCGTGACAGCAAGATTCTCGAGATCGGTGAGGGCACCACTGAGGTGCAGTTGATGCTCATCGCGCGATCGCTGGGACTGCGGTGACCGCCCAGGAGCCGGCAAGCAAGTCAGTTGTTCAGCGGGGCTTGTGGTTCGAAGAGTTCGAGATTGGCACGACATACCTGCACCGACCCGGCCGCACGGTCACCGAAGCCGACAACGTGCTGTTCACCACGCTGACGATGAACACCCAGTCGCTGCATCTTGATGCGGCGTGGGCGGCCGAGCAGCCGGGCTTTCGGGGCCAGCGGCTGGTGAACTCAATGTTCACCCTCTCGACGCTGGTCGGGCTGTCGGTTGGGCAGCTGACGCTGGGCACCATCGTGGCCAACCTCGGCTTTTCCGAGGTGTCGTTCCCCAAGCCCGTCTTCCACGGCGACACTCTGTATGCCGAGACGGTATGCACCGGCAAACGCGAATCGAAGAGCCGGCCCGGCGAGGGCATCGTCACCCTCGAACACACCGCGCGCAACCAGCACGGCGACGTTGTCGCGCGGGCGGTGCGCACGACGCTCGTACAGCGGCGACCAGCGCAGGAGTCCCGATGAACTTGCGCGCCGCCGGTCCGGGATGGCTGTTCTGCCCGGCCGATCGACCCGAGCGGTTCGCCAAGGCCGCCGCCGCCGCCGATGTGGTGATCCTGGACCTCGAGGATGGCGTGGCGCAGGCTGAGAAAGCCGTCGCCCGCAAAGCGCTGCGGGACACTCCGCTCGACCCCGAGCGCACGGTGGTGCGGATCAACGCCGCCGGCGGCGATGAACAGGCCCGCGACCTGGACGCCCTGGCCGGTACGGCGTACTCAACAGTGATGCTGCCGAAGGCTGAGTCGGCGACCCAGGTGGTCGCACTCGCGCCGCGCGACGTTATCGCGCTGGTTGAGACGGCGCGGGGTGCGGTGCTGGCCGCCGAAATCGCCGCGGCCGACGGCACCGTCGGGATGATGTGGGGCGCCGAGGACCTCATCGCCACCCTGGGTGGCAGCTCCAGCCGGTGGGCCGGCGGCGGTTATCGGGATGTGGCCCGCCATGTCAGGTCGACGGTCTTGCTTGCGGCATCCGCGTTCGACCGGATCGCGCTCGACGCCGTGCATTTGGACATTCGCGACATTGACGGCCTGCGGGCCGAAGCTGACGACGCCGTGGCGGTGGGTTTCGATGCGACGGTGTGCATTCACCCCAGCCAGATCCCGGTGGTGCGCAAGGCCTATCGACCCAGCGAGGAGAAGCTGGCCTGGGCGCGACGGGTATTGGCAGCGGCCCAGACCGAGCGCGGGGTGTTCGCGTTCGAAGGGCAGATGGTAGATTCGCCGGTGCTCAAGCACGCGGAAATGCTGCTGCTGCGGGGCAATCCTGCCTTGGGGTGACGGTTGACCGCACTCGCGACACGTTCTGCACGTTGCCTCGGTGAGCCCGGTGTTCTCGGATTCGAGGGCATAATGGGCAGTGCGCGTTCGCGCTGACGAGGAGGTCAGTATGGCAGGCAGTTCCCTGATGCCTGGGATACCGATGACTGTCGACCTCGAGCCGGTGCAACTCGTCGGTCCGGATGGGATGCCGACGGCTGAACGCCGCTACACCGGAGATCTTCCCGCCGAAACATTGTGTTGGCTCTACGAGCTGATGGTGGTCACCCGAGAGCTCGACACCGAGTTTGTCAACCTGAAGCGCCAAGGTGAGTTGGCGCTGTTTGCGTCCTGTCGTGGTCAGGAAGCTGCGCAGGTGGGTGCTGCGGCCTGTCTGCGCAAGACTGACTGGCTGTTTCCCCAATACCGTGAGTTGGGGGTCTATCTCGTGCGCGGTATCCCGCCCTGGCATGTGGGCGCCGCCTGGCGCGGAACCTGGCACGGCGGGCTGGAATTCACCAAGAAATGTTGTGCCCCGATGTCAATTCCGATCGGCACGCAGACCCTGCATGCGGTCGGGGCGGCGATGGCCGCGCAACGGCTAGGCGAGGACTCCGTGACGGTGGCCTTCCTCGGCGACGGCGCCACCAGCGTAGGCGACGTGCACGAGGCGCTGAACTTCGCGGCGGTGTTCGGCGCGCCGTGCTTGTTCTATGTGCAGAACAACCAGTACGCGATTTCGGTACCGGTATCCAAGCAGACCGCCGCACCGTCTATCGCGCACAAGGCAATCGGCTACGGTATGCCCGGCATCCGGGTGGACGGCAACGATGTGCTGGCGTGCTACGCCGTGACGGCCGAAGCCGTCGCGCGGGCCCGCGCCGGCGACGGACCGACGTTGATTGAGGCGGTCACCTACCGGCTCGGGCCGCACACCACTTCCGATGACCCGACTCGGTACCGGAGCCAGGAGGAAGTCGATCATTGGCTCGCGCGGGACCCAATTCCGCGCTACCGCACTTACTTACAGGGCCGGGGCCTGTGGTCGGACCGTCTTGAGGAGCGGGTAGCCGCCCGGTCGAAGCGAATGCGGGCAGAACTGCGCGACGCGGTTTTCGATGCGCCGGATTTCGATATCGATGAGGTGTTCACCACGGTGTACACCGAAATCACACCGGAACTGCAGGCGCAGCGGCAACAGTTGCGAGCCGAACTGGACCGGACTGAGTGAGGAGACGGACATGACGTCGATCGCCGATCCTCCGGCGCGCTCGAGTGAAGCGCTCACGGTGGCAGTGGGTGATGCTGCGCTCGGTGCACAGTCGATGACCATGGTGGCCGCGCTCAACCGTGCGCTGCATGACGCAATGGCCGCCGACGACCGGGTGTTGGTATTCGGCGAGGACGTTTCCGCCGCGGGTGGGGTATTCCGAGTCACCGAGGGATTGGCCGAAACCTTCGGCGGGGAGCGCTGCTTCGACACACCGCTGGCCGAGTCCGCGCTGATCGGCATCGCCATCGGGCTCGCGCTGCGTGGCTTTGTCCCGGTGCCTGAGATCCAGTTCGACGGCTTTTCCTACCCGGCCTTCGATCAGGTGGTCAGCCATCTGGCGAAGTACCGGACCCGCACCCGCGGCGAGGTGAATATGCCGGTCACGGTCCGGATCCCGTCGTTCGGCGGCATCGGTGCGGCCGAACATCATTCGGACTCCACTGAAACCTACTGGGCGCACACCGCGGGCCTGAAAGTGGTGGCCCCGTCGTCACCCGCTGATGCTTATTGGCTGCTGCGGCACGCGATCGACTGCCCGGACCCGGTGATGTACTTAGAGCCCAAACGCCGCTACCAGGGGCGCGGAATGGTCGACACCAGCAAGCCCGAACCCCCGATCGGGCAGGCGATGGTGCGCCGGACCGGCACCGATGTAACCGTCATAACTTATGGCAACCTCGTCAGTACCGCGATCTCGATTGCGGAAGAGACTGAGCAGCAACGTGGTTGGAGTATCGAAGTTATCGATCTCCGGTCGCTGGTCCCGGTGGACTTCGATACCATCGCCGCCTCCATCCACCGGACCGGGCGCTGTGTAGTGATGCACGAAGGGCCGCGTAGCCTGGGCTACGGCGCCGGCTTGGCCGCGCGTATCCAGGAAGATATGTTTTACGAGCTGGAGGCTCCGGTGTTGCGTGCCTGCGGTTTTGACACTCCCTATCCGCCGGCGCGGTTGGAGAGGTTGTGGTTGCCGGGCCCCGACCGGCTGCTGGACTGCGTCGAGCGTACGTTGGAACAGCCGTGAGCGCAGATCTTGCTCACGAGCGCGTCAAGTCTTTCCGTGTCCCCGACCTCGGCGAGGGACTCGAAGAAGTGACCGTGACGTGTTGGAACGTCGCCGTCGGCGACGACGTCGAGCTTAACCAGACGCTGTGCACAGTGGAGACGGCCAAGGCCGAAGTTGAAATCCCCAGTCCTTACGCTGGCCGGATCGTTGAAAGGGACGGCGCCGAAGGCGATGTGCTCAAGGTGGGCGCGGTGCTGGTCCGGATCGACACTGCACCGTCGGACGGGCCGGCGCCGTCCGCGCCGCTCAATGGTGAGGCCGCGGTGCCCACCCTGGTCGGCTATGGCGCTGACGCGGCCATCGATGCCAGCAGACGGTCAACTCGACCACTCGCCGCCCCACCCGTGCGCAAGCTGGCCAAAGATCTGTCGGTCGATCTCGCTTCGCTGCAGCGCGGCGCCGGCGAGGTGATCACTCGCGCGGACGTGCTGGCGGCTGCTCATGCGTCGGGCATCGGGCCCGAGGTACGACCGGTGCTCGGGGTGCAGGCCCGGATGGCGGAGACGATGACGCTGTCCCACAGGGAAATCCCGGCCGCAAAAGTCAGCTTGGGCGTTGATTGCACCGAGCTGCTGCGGCTGCGCGACCGGTTCCGCTCGCTCGCGCCGGTGCCCGACCACAAGATCACCCCGTTCGTGCTGACGCTGCGGCTGCTGGTTATTGCGTTGATCCACAACACAATTCTCAACTCCACCTGGGTCGACTCGCCGGAAGGGCCGCATGTCCACATCCACCGTGGCGTGCATCTGGGGTTCGGTGTGGCCACCAGACGTGGGCTGCTGGTCCCGGTTATTACTAACGCCCAAAACAAGACAACCCGCGAACTCGCCTCCCGGACAGCTGAATTGATCGCCGGTGCGCGCGAAGGCACCCTGACGCCTGCCGAGCTGCGCGGCTCGACGTTCACCGTGTCGAACTTTGGGGCGCTGGGTGTGGACGACGGCGTGCCAGTGATCAACCACCCCGAAGCGGCCATTCTGGGCATCGGAGCAATTAAGCCACGCCCGGTGGCCGTCGGCGATGAGGTGGTGGTGCGTCCGACCGCAACGCTGACATGCGTGTTCGATCACCGCGTGGCCGACGGTGCCCAGGTGGCCCAATTCATCTGCGAGCTCCGCGACCTGATGCAGTCGCCTGAGACCGCGTTGTTAGACCTCTAGGCCACATTTCCGTCATCGTCCCCGTCGTTGTCTCCGGCATGCAGGAGTTTTTCGGGGTGCCAGTAGGTGTTGGTGCGGGGTTGGCCGTGGTCGAGGTGCGGGGGCGGGATCCACTCGGTGTCGCCGCGGGTGTTTTTGCGGGTGGTCCAGCCGCCGGGTTGCAGGAGGCGGTGTTGGGGGCCGCAGCCGAAGGTGAGGTTGTTGATGTCGGTGCTGCGGCAGGTGGCGTAGGGGATGGTGTGATGGACTTCGCAGTAGTAGCCGGGTACTGTGCAGCCCGGCGCGGAGCAGCCCCGCTCCTTGGCGTACAAGACGATTCGCTGCCCGGGGGAGGCGAGTCGTTTGGTGTGGTAGAGCGCCAGCGCCTTGCCCTTATCGAAAATCGCCAGATAGTGCCGGGCGTGGCGCGCTAGGCGGATCACATCACTCATGGGCAATAGGGTGTCGCCGCCGGTGAGGCCTTTGCCGGCGGCAGCCTCGAGCTCGGCCAGGGTGGTGGACACGATGATGGAGGCCGGTAGCCCATTGTGCTGGCCCAGTTTTCCCGAGCACAGCAGGGCACGCAACGCGGCAGTGAGGGCGTCGTGGTTGCGTTGGGCGGGGCTGCGGGTGTCTTTGTCGATGGCCTGTTGGCTGGGTGCGCCGTCCACACATGCGGTGTCATCGGTGGGGTTACACATGCCGGGCGCGGCCAGTTTGGCCAGCACGGCCTCCAGGGTGGCGCGGGCCTCGGGGGTCAGCCAGCCGTGCAGTGCCGTCATGCCGTCGGCTTGCTGGTTGCCTAAGGTTAAGCCGCGCCGCCGGGCCCGGTCGGTGTCGCTGTAGTGCCGTCGGGGTTGAGGCAGTCGGCGAGCCGATCGGCCAGCCCGGCCAGGTGTTCGGGCCGAAACTGGGAGCCCAGTTTCGCGAGATGCGCTTCGGCGTGTTCGTGGGTCGCCGTATCGACCCAGCCGGGCAACCCGTGGCAGAACTTCCGAATCACCGCCACCTGACCGGCGCCGAGCTTGCCCTGGCGTTGCGCTGCGGCGGTCGCGGCCAAGACGGGTGGCAACGGTTCACCGGTCAAGCCCCGACGCGGCCCCAGATCGGCGGCCTCCCGGATACGCCGGGCGGCTTCGGCGCGACTGATCAGCGTCCACTCGGCGATCGCATGCGAAAGCTTGCCGCCGAGCTCTTCGGGGGTGGCTTGGCGGGCAAGCTGATTGATCATTGGGTGTTCGACGGCAGGTATCCTGCGGCGCACCCGCTCACAGCGCTCCAACAACACCAACCACTCCCGGGCGCACAGCGCATCAAAATCCAGCGCGACCACACCATCAACGGCAGCATCCAACGCATCAAAGGCCGCCGTGATCGCCTCCCGATCAACCACACCGCCCGAGCTCATACTGTGACGCTATCGGAGGGGTATGACAAAAACACCGCCCAGAAACCACTGAAACTGGTGTGACGCAAGTGATTAAAGCCAACAGCTATCTGCGTTGTGCTGCGGCCAATCGGGCAGCGAACTCCGGCGATTGGACCGATTTCGCCTGCGGCCCAAGTTCTAAGCGCTTGGCGAGTTCATGTTGCTCGTTGTCGAGCGACCCTGGGGTGGCGGTGGCACGCATGGTGGCCTTGGTTGCCAACACAACCTCGCGTGGCGCGGCCGCGGGTCCCGCGGCCAGCTCGAGCGCCGCACCGACGGGATCGTCGGCCACGCTGAGCGCTAAGCCGTGGCGCACGGCGGATTCGGCGTCGAAACACATGCCGAACAGCAAGGCCGCCCGAGCGACCTGAGGTCCCACCGCACGATGCAGCATCCAGCTCGCACCCCCGCCAGGGTGCAGTCCCAGCTTCTGGAAGCGGGCGTCGAACAACGCGGCTGGCCCCGCGATGCGCACGTCGGCGGCCAATGCCAGGTTCAGGCCGGCGCCGACGGCTACGCCGTTGACAGCGGCGATGGTGGGCAGACTGCAGTTGCCGACCGCCATGAAGCCGTCGTAAAGCCGCAGCAGCCCGGGTGCGGTCGCGCCATCAATCCCGGCGCCTAGGGCGCTAAGGTCGGCGCCGGCGCAGAACGCCTTGCCTGCCCCGGTGACCACCACGGCGTGCACGTCGGGATCGGCTTCGGCGCGTTCCACCGCGGCGCGTAGCTGTGCCGACATTTCGTCGGTCACGGCATTGCGCCGATCGGGGTCGTTGACGGTGAGGAGCGCGACGCGATCGGCGATGCTGCACACGACGAGGTCGGATTTCGCCATCGGTATCTCCGCTTTGCCATTGCCGGACACAGGTCGCCAGGCTGTTCGGACACGTCAGTGTACTTGGCAAATGCGGTGATGGCGTCATAGGCGATCGGCAACGCCGGAAGGTGCCTTTTCTTAAGCCTTGATCGAGGCTACGAGCAGATCGTTGAGTAGCATGTTGGCGACGTCGCAAACGTCTTCTAGGTAGCGGCGGGCACCTTCACTGGGAGTGAGATCGTTTGGTGCCCAGCTTAGTTCGTGTCGTCCTCGGGTCAGGCCGACCAAGAGCTGGCGGCCGGCAAGGTTGTTTAATCGTAGGAAGTATCCGGCTCCGTCCGCGTGGCCGTGGATGTTCAGCTCGATGCCGGGATCCCCGACGAGTACATCGGCACTTAGCGCCCGATAGACCAAGTCGGACAAGGTCGATCCCGGGGAGGCATCGCCAGGATCGGGCAGGTGGTGTGCCAGCTCATCGCCTTCGGCGTCGACCCAGGCCGCGAATGCATCATCGTCGATGCCGAACCGGGCGCGGATGCCGTTAGCGCTGATTACGAAGGCCGGTGCATCGTCAGCCGCGCGGTGCACTGTAGTCGGCCGCCGATTGAGCTCCACGTCGGTGCCCTCCTCCCGGCGGTGGTCTGACTAACAGCGCGTACTCTCGATTAAAGCAAGCAATCTATAGCAGCATATTAAAGCAAGTGATCTATAGCAGCGGAATTAGCATGCGGAGTTGGATTTCGGTGAACCTGTTTTCCTATGACTGGCGCAGGACGCGTATGAGCAGGCGGGTCCTGCGCGGATTCGATACGACCGAGTTCGCCGACGTGCGCCGCCGCCGCGGCCTTAGTGTGGGCGAGTTGGCTCGCCTCGCCGACGTCGGCGTATCGACAATTCACGCCTGGGAAGCTGGCAGAAGCACCCCTCAAGTCGACCTACTCGCACGGGTGATGGAAATCCTCGACGCGCCGATCAGCCAGGTCGTGCCGATCGAGCCTGCTGAGCGTTACCCCGGGGACTGGCGCGTGCTCAAGGGATTCACCCAGCCCGAGCTTGCGGCGCAGGCAAAGATCTCCACGACCACCCTGCGCAGTATCGAACGGGCTGAATTTGCCCTTACCGACGCCAACGCCACCACCCTGGCCGCACTGCTTGGCATCACCGCCGACGAATACCGCGCCTCGTACTATTGCGCGCGCCATAGACCCCCGGGCACGCCTGCCTGAGTGGGCGCTGATCTGCCGACGCATCAGAACACGGCATCGACTGTCAGTGACCAGCCTGCGCAGCTCCGGCGGTCCCGGTGGTCACGGACAAGTCGCCGACACGTGCGCTAAAGGTGGCTCGCCACGAAAGTCGCGGCCTGACCGGGCATCCCGGACTGCTGATACGACAAGTGCGGCGCGGAGAACATCTCGTCATGCGAAGGCAGCGCCAAGGCCCCGCCCGGAGTGCAGATCGGGTCGTCGGGCGCGCACAAGTCGATGGCTTTAGCGCCATACCACGGGCTGATCGCGCTTATTGGTCCCCCCAGATATCTGCTCGTCGGATTCCCGAAGACGGCGACGGCAGCGACGTGTTCAGCCTCGTCCGCGGATAGCGTCGCGGCGTTAAAGCCCGCAACCGATGTTCGGGCGATGGTGATCAGATCTATCACCATCGCGCCTTGGGAATATCCGCCGAGCACCAGCTTGGTGTTGGGACAGGTAGCAACCATGGATTGAACATGAGCGTTCGCATCGCTGGCGCCCGTGGATGCAGACGGCGGCCAATCTTCGGTGGCGGGATAGTTGACGGGATACACCTCGACGGAGCGACCCTTAACCTGCGAGCGCAGTGAATCGACAAATGCCTGCCCGACCCCACCAACACCAGCTGGCTCGTTGGTGGCGCGGGCGAACGTCACCTCGACGTCCGGGCAGGGGGCAGCGGACGCGGGGGCGATAAGGGTTGATGCGCTTAGCAGGGTCGCCCCAGTTGTCACCACCGCGGCACCCAGCAAACGAGCGAATTGGCGTGCGTTCACGTCTCAATGCTGACACATCGCGACCGAAAGCGTACCGGCTAAGTCGCGCGACCTGCTTTCGCCGCCCGTGAGTGACGCTCCGCCCAATTTGAGCCAGGGCAGGCAGCTTGGGTGAGACGGCTCTCGTAGATGCGCTGTCAGTGTTGAGCTGAGCCAATCAGGACTCGCCGGGCGGATCGCCCTCTAGCCGGGCTACCGTGGTGGGATCGGGGCAGCCATGTGGACCATATAGGCCGGCATGCCTTGTTTTTGCCCCTGAAACTGCCGGAGGTTCTTTCCAATTGGCCAAGCCCCTTATGAGTCCGATGGTTGTTCAGTATCTGGTGGGTCTGTGCTGCGCAAAACGGGACCCTAACGCGGTCGCTATGACTGTTGGCGACATGGTGATGGACCCTGCCGCTGGCAAGGAACGTGATGGGGATGTCACGGTAAAGGTGGACGATCCGGAAAACGGGCGTTACGCCTTCAAGGCTTACGAGGTTAAGCACGAGTGCTCTTCTATCGACGTCGCAGAGGCCGAACAACTTTGCATAAAGCTTAAAGACATGGAGGGCGTTACTCATCGCGCGATAGTTTCGACGTCGGGCTATTCAGCTAGCGCGCAGTCGAAGGCTAAAAGCCATGGAGTTGAACTCTATCAACTGATCCCGTGGGATGGCCCGCTCGAAGAACAGTTCCCTGCCCTCGCACCAATGAAAGGGACTCTTCAAGAATACCCCGGCTCTATTACCGACACTGTGTCGTCTTCGTTGGCGGTGTAGACGGTGTGGGTAGTGGGATCGACGTCCACTGCAAAGGTGCTTTTGCCGATTCTGATTGCGCCGCTGACGGTGAGGTTTTTGGTGCCATCGATCACCGACAAGGTGCTGTCGTGGTTGGCGGTGTAGGCGGTATGGATAGTGGGATCGACGGTCACCCCGTAGGGACTGTTCCCAATGTGGATGGCGGCAGTGACGCGCTGGCTTTCAAGGTTGATCACGGACACGGTGCCCTCGGATTCGTTCGTGACGTAGGCGGTGTGGGTGGTGGGGTCGACGGCCACACCCCGCGGGTCGTGGCCGACGGGAATGGTGGCGGTGACGCTGAGGTTGTGGGTGTCGATCGCCGACAAGGTGCCATCGCTGCTGTTGGCGATGTAGGCGGTGTGGGTGGACGGGTCGACAGCCACACCATACGGGTTCTTGCCGACAGGGATGGTGGCGGTGACGCTGTGGCTGTCGAGGTTGATCACGGAGACGGTGTAGTCCCACATGTTGGCAACATAGGCTGCGTGGGTGCCATCATCGATCGCTACCCCCCACGGGTTAGTGCCGACTTTAACAGTGGCGGTAACGGCACCGCCGGCGGTGTCGATTACGGACACCGTGTCGTCGCGGTTGTTGGCGGTGACGGCGGTGTGGGCGGCGGGGTCGACTGCAATTCCCGTCGGGCCCTTGCCGACGCGGATGGTGCCAGTAACGGCGCGCCTGGCGATGTCGATCATTGACACCGTGCCATCCTGATAGTTGGCGGTGTAGACGGTGTGGCTACTGGGGACGACCGCTATTGCCTCGGGGCGTCTGCCGACGGTGATGGCGGCCACGATGCGTGCGATTGACGCCGTTGCCGGTTCGGGGACGGTGGCCAGGGGGTGGTGATGACGGTTGCTGAGCCAGCCGATAATCGCCGTGGTTGCAGCCAGGACGACGACCGTGGCAGTAGCGAGCAGGGCGATCCTGCGGTGTCGCGTGGTAGGTGGCTGTGCTGTTGTCGTGGTGGCAGCCGTGACAGTCGGATCCACTGCCACAGCAGGCTTGCTCATGGGAAACGTGTCGTTGTGGTGTGCCGGTAACGACTTGGTCGTCGTGGTGATGTTGGTCAGCGCCGCCGCCTGCTCTTCATCTGGCTCAATTGGTTGGTTGCGGAGGTGCGCGATGTGTCCCTGCGGCCAGCCCAAGGCCTCTTCGAGTTTGGCTCGGGTGGCGCGCCTTGGCCAGCGCCGCCCCTTTTCGAAGTCGATCAAGGAGCCGGCGCTCATAATGCCGCTTCTGGCCAGGTAGCGCTGCGGCAAGTCCAGTTCTTTGCGGCGCGCTGAGACGGCTGCCCCGGCGCGGGCGACACCAGGGTCCGTTTTCTCGGACTCGACGTCGTCGTTGTCGGCGGCAGTGTCTGGGTGCGGCTCAAAATTGTCCATGGTGAAGGTCACGCAATCCCGTGCGGATGTCCCGAATAGATCGTGGTGGGGCCCTTGATGGGGATCCGGCGTTGTCGGCTGCCGTCGATGAAGGTGCTGTCGCAGCGTTGGCCGATAGCGACCCATCCGGTCGGGGTGTGATCGAGGCGCATGCGGTTTCGCGAGAGCTGCTGGTAGTCGATATCTACGTGCGCGGTGGCATTGCGGCCAATGATGATCGGAGCTCGGTCTTGTTGCACGGTGTAGGTCTGATTGCCTATGTGAATGGCCAGGAAGGGGCGTTGAACGGCGGGCATCTGCATTGACCACTCACTCGAACGTTGCTGCACCACTGCTCCATCATAGGCAGCATAACCTCTTCGTTTGTGGCGATGTGCTTATGGAACAGACTTGAAGCAGTACGACTGAAGGTTGAAAGCTGCTTCTGGTCACGTGACCAGAAGCAGCTGGGGGTAGCTGGCTCGAAGATTAATCGAGCGCACCAGCGGTTTTACGATTGGCGGCGCGCTGTTCGAATGCTCCACCTCTCGGAAGCTGAAGCATTATTGATGCATAGTTGTTGCATCGCTGGTGGTTGTCTGTTTGAATCGGGTCCTGGCTAACGAGTCCAGTCGGAGCCTGGGCAGGTTCCGATGCAAACCTCATCCTGATGATCAGCCGCGAATAGGAGGGGGCAAGGTGATCCGTCAGCCCCGTGTACTGCTGGCTGGCGTTACCGGGGCTCCAATTGAGCGACTTCACGGAGCTCGTCGAGCGGGCATGGGCTGCCCGAACGTAAAAGAACAACGGGGGGCTTTGAGTTCAACGAGAAACTCGGACGCGGCAGATGACTACGCCGAGGATGTGCTTCGCTATCAGGCCGCTCTTATCGATCATGTCAGCGACGCCCTGATAGCTACCACATTCGACGGCATCGTCACGAGCTGGAATCCCGCCGCCGAGGCCGTTTACGGACTCTCCGGCGCACAAGCGCTGGCCCTGCCGGTCAGCAAAGCGGTCGGCGCCTCACTCGACCTATCAGCCGTCGTCAATGATGGTGGAGTTGTGCACACCACTCACTACACATCCGACGGTGAGGCCCTGGCGGTACGGGTATCTGTGGCGGCCATGGACAACGGATTTGTGCTCCTGTGTAGTGACCAGACAGCGATCCGTCGCGCCGAACAGCACTTCCAAACCGTCGTGAACTCACTGGAAGAAGGAATAGTCGCGATGGGTAGCGACGGCCGCATCGACTCAGTGAACCCCGCGGCCCTGCGCATCTTGGGCATCGATCATCCCGACGGCGTATATGAGTACGTTACGTGCGTCGAAACGTCTCCCCGCTGCGGATCTCACGAGCAAGCAATCGACTGCGGGCGGCGGTCGCTTTGCGCGCTGTTCCAGACACGTGAGCCCCAAACCGGCCACATTGTCTGCTTTGACCGCCCCGCCGATGGCCAACGGCGATGGCTGTCGGCAAACTGCAGACTGCTTAGCCCCGAGGATCCTCACGATTCGGCGGTCCTGTTCTCGATTGTCGATGTCACCACGCAACACAATGCGCGCGAAGAGCTGGCTTATGTAGCTGCCCACGATGCCCTAACCGGACTGCCCAACCACGCGCAGCTTGTCGCTAGCATCGGCAAGTACCTTCACTCAATCGACGAAAATACTTTGGGCGCGGTGCTCTTTATCGATTTGGACAACTTTAAGGCCATCAATGACACGCACGGCCACAGCGCAGGTAACCAGGTGTTGCAGGCAGTGGCGCAACAACTCCGGACTGTGCTGCGGTCGTCCGATATAGTCGCTCGGTTCGGTGGTGATGAGTTCGTCGCTCTAATCCTGGGCAAGATCACCGGTACTGAACTCGACAAACTCGCCAAGAGGATTCATACAGCGCTGGCCGAGCCGACCTGCCTCGCCGATGCCATGATCTCTCTGCGCGCGAGTATCGGCATCGTCGCGATCGAAGGCGACGACCCGCGCGACGGAGATCAGATTCTGCGCGACGCCGACACCGCGATGTATCAGGCGAAGCTCTCCGGCGGCGGAACCAGCTGCTACGACACCGAAGCGCCTCGCCAGCGAACTGGCTAAGCCGCGTCCTTCCCGCCGGGTGGAGTTCCCCACCCCTGATGTTTGAGCTTTACCCCCGGCACGACTCGAACGTGCGACTTAGGGATTAGAAGAGCATGCCAGCCCAGCCGGTTGAGGCGCCAAAAAAGGGGGGGCCTGAGCTGTCCATATATAGTCATTGGACACCACGCAATGTCACGGTGTCGCGGATTCACCGACCGAGCACCGACCACAGGCGGGCGTTGGTTTCCGGACTCGGAAACGAGGAAAGCCCTGGAATGGCTGGCAGGTTTTCGTCGCGCCCGTGCCGGCGCATCATCGAAGGTTGCAGGATTGCTGACCATTGTTATGCGGCTTGTTCCTTTACCGCAGCAGGCGGACCCGGATGGGTAGGTCGAGCTCCGACCACGCGCGGTCGGCGGTCAGTACCTCGGGGGGCGTGCTGCGCACCGTCAAGGCGAGGCAGCACCGATCACCCAACGACAACCCGCGTCCGCCGGCCAGGGACCGCATTGCCCCGGCCAATTCCGCGTCGGCTTCGGTCAACGGCTCAATCGTGACGCCGGCGGCGGCGAGCAATTCACGGACCCGGCTGACATCGAGGTCGGCGTCGACCATCTTGCCAATGACTTCCGCAAGGTTCGCTGCGCTTAGGGACGCAGAATTTAGTTCGGTTGCGACCAGGTCGGCGCCGGGCTCGTCGTGAACGAGAGCCAGCACTGCAGATGCATCCAGGATTGTCACTCGGCCTCAGCGGCTAGACGTCGGTCAGCAAGCAACTCCTCGACAAGTGAGCGATCCTTGGGAACTTCGGCTGCAAGGGCCCGTAGCTCAGTCACGGCGTCCTGTGGCCGTTCGAGCACCAGTCGCCGCCCAGTCACATGCAGGTGTAAGCGATCGCCGGGAGCCAGGCCCAACGCGGTTCGGATATCTGCCGGGATCACCAACCGACCTTGCTGGCCCAACATCAATGTGGCATCCATGTCCATATCGTGCCACGTATCGCATCAACGTGCCACAACGTGCGCTGCAGGATGACGTGCCCTGGGATGTCTGGGGTTGGTTTGTTTGACTTCTGGTCGCGACGTCCGTTGAAGGAGCCGTGTCCGTGACCACGCGTTACCCGGAGGAGTTCCGTACCAGATACTGACATCGATGCGGCACGGCATCACGGGATCTGTACCACACAATCGGATTGCGGTTCGTCAGCCCGTATCGCAGAGGGGGAATCGCTGCCTCTCCGAACCGATAATCACAGCAACTTGCGGAAGAACGTGGCCGACTCCTCGTAACCGATGGCAGCGTAAAAGCTGGCGGCTCGACGGGTCGCCAGCGACACATATGCGGCGCCCAGCGAGCGCGCCCAGTGCTCGACGCCCGACATCAACGCACGCCCGGCGCCGCGGTGACGTGCCCGTTGATCGACTATGAGTTCCTCGACCCAGGCGACCGGGCCGTTGGCGAACAACGTCGGGTGATGGCTGGTTAGCACATATCCGACCACGCCCTGGGTTGGTGAGTCGGCGACGAGCACCAAATTGCAGGGCGCAGCAAGCAACACGTCAAAGGACGTATCGAACACGAGCCGTTGGGGGACAAAGGAAGTCGCGAACTCCTGAGTCAACTGCCAGACGCGGTGACGATCGGCCGCTACGGCGCGACGAACGACGAGGTCGGACATACTGACTCCCCTTGAACTCTGTTTCATGGAGACTCGGGACATTGGCTTTCGACCAGGGGGTCGGTCCAGTGCAGCATAGAACCATGCTTCGAGGGCTCGACCTCCCTGTGCTGGTTGGCTTCTCGTGCGTTTCCTGGACGCAGTTACGCGACATCGATCGTGATCGTGAGGCGACGGCCGCACGCGCGCGCGAGGCGTTCCAGGAGGTCGACGGTTGGTGTTCGGGCGCCTGCCTCGATCGAGGCGATAGCCGATTGGGTCGTGCCCATGCGTCGCGCGAGTTCGGTCTGCGTCAGGCCGGCGGCTTCGCGGGCGCGATAGACCGTCTCAGCGAGGTCCATCGCCAGGCCGGCGGTCGCGTAGGCCTCGTCGAATGTGGCCCGATCCTCTGGGGGGAGTTCGGCGAGCAGTTGGTCTCGTCGCTGCTTGTAGTCGCTCATCTACTGCCTCCTCGGTGTCGCCGTAGCACATTCCGTGCCCGATGAATTTCCTTGCGTTCGTTGCTGCGTTGCTTGCGGAATGTGGTGAGGGTAATGATTCGCCGTTCGGGCTCGACCGTGTAGGTGATGCGTTGGTTCACCTGCTCGCATCGAAACCTCAACTCCCACAGCTCGTCGCCGAGTTTGCGGCTGTGTGGCATACGTAGCGCAAGGCCGCGGGCGACGAGCAGATCGAACGCTCGGAATGCCTGCGCCATACCCTTGGGTGATAGTGCGTCGAGCCACCGGTCGACCTCCTCGCTCAGTTCCACACGCCACAGCTGATCAGTCCGGTCCGCCACATCTTCGAACATAGCTTCTGCGCTATATATCGTCAATAGTATATCGCCTAGGCGTCGACAGTTTCGTACGTTTAGCGGGCTACACCGCCGCTAGTTGTCTGCCACGCTGCCGCGATCCAGGCATTGGACCTAGCGCAAGGCTCAGCGCAAATTTCGAAGGATGAAGGAGGGACCTGTCAGCCGCACAAGGGAAAAGAAACGTTGATTACATGCAGAGCTTGTTCATGGATAATGATGATTTATCCACCATTCAGCGAAATGCGATGCGGGACAGTGTGTTGCGAACCGCACCGGTGTGTTGGTGTTTGACGTCGCGTTCGCACAGTGTGGCACCGAACAGGTCGACTCCGTGTGAAGTTCGTCGTTCTCGAGTACGCGATTGGCGAGGCGGCGGTGTCAGGGGTCGAGTGCTTCTTTCTTACACTCGTTGCATTCGCTGGAAGTCACTGTGGTGATGCTAATTTGGCGTCGGCGCAGCTGTACCTGTAGTCGTGGAAGGACTCGTGGGTCGTTGAGCGCGATGTCTTGTTGATTGCCGTCAGCGTGCACGACTTCGACGTCGGCATCGCAGTCCCATAGTGCTAGTGCCTGGCCGCTGTTGTAGCCCGATCGGTAATGAATGCCGGTGATTTCGGGTCCAATGGGTTGGTTTTCGTAGATGGCGCGGGCCCACTGCTGTGTTAATGAGCGGGCTTCGTTGCCGTCGCCGAGGGCGGGCAGCGCGCCGATCGCCATGGCCGCGCCTTTTGCCGCAAGGTTGAACATCGCCAGGGTGGTGGTTGGGGCGATGATGGCAACCCGGTAGTTGGGACAGATCGCGGCGATGCCCGCGTCGCCGAATACTTCGCATGCCGAAGTCGCCAAGTCCTCGCCGACGTAAAGGATCCGTCGGCCCGTCATGTCAACGACCGGAGGATTTGCGGGGTGGTGATGGTCAAATCGCGCCGTTGGCCCGTAGCACCGGAAGCTGACGCCGTCGGGTGTGTACCTGCCTTTGTGATACACGCGACACCACCACCAGCGCACTGGGGGCTGCGGCGGGTTCCACCGCCAGACCCGACTCGCTCTGGGTAACGGGCGTGACGGTGGGCCGAGCTTTCTTACCACCCGGCCGCGGTCAGGTTGCGCACGACCTTGATGACCGATGCGCTGCCGCTCGCGATCGTTTCCTCGCGCGGGGTGCGCCCGTCGAATTCTGGGTTTGGTCGCATCATCCATCGCGACAGGCTCACGGGTCCGCCCGGAAAGGCCGCCTGTAGAACATTCAGATCGGGTAGCGTACCGGTGGTGTTGTCCGGGTCGAATTGCCAACGAGGCAGCCGCCATTCACGGCCCACCTTGATACCGACAAGCTTTCGTGATTCGAGTTTGTCGGTGACGCTTTGCGGGCTGATTCCCAGCAATTCGGCGGCTGCTTCCCTGCCTATGCTGTTCGCGGCGAGGTCGCGTCGTTGCGCGAACTGATTGGTGAGATCGGCAACGACTGCCTCGGCTGCGGTCACCGAGTCTGGCGCCGGCCCCCAGAAGCGCTCATCGAGGCCGTCGTCGGACGATACCGTCACCGCCTCCGCTAGCCGCGCAAGCTCGGATTCGTCGGCTTCGTTGACCAAAGCCTCCAACTCGGCGCGCAATCGAGACTTGTCATCGGAGCCGGGATCAACCGGTGACGGTGCTTCGTCGACCTTCTCGACCGCGACGATGGCCAGTCCGGCGTTCTGCAGCGCCCGCTCGAGTTGATCGCGTCCGGGGATGTCCCACGGCAGATTCTTCGGGAGTCGGCGAGTACCCCGGCTACCGAGATTCCAGCCATGTCTGCAGGTTACGCAAGATATGCTACTTACGCCAGCACGGGCCCTGGTTCGGCATGGTGGTCAGACTGGCGGTGCCGTTGAGTGCGCCGTGTCGTTTGTGCTGAAGGTTGGGAGTCGAGGTCTGGCGGCAGCGGATTGGGGAATGCGCCGGAATTAGCGGGCGACGACGCTGAACCACGCGGGTCTGTTACCAACGGATCTGGACGGCATCTCCGACTAGACGCCGCGGCGCGGTTGACTATCGCCAGCCAGGGTGCGTCATCTGATGCCAACCCATTACCGACCAAAGGCGCCGACCAGAACAAGCCAAGACCACGCGGCGGGTACCTGAAAACCATCGCTGACCTGCATCAACAGCGAGTGCCCCCGGCACGACTCGAACGTGCGACCTAGGGATTAGAAGGCCCTTGCTCTATCCACCTGAGCTACGGAGGCAATACGCAGGTCAGTCTATCCAATGGCAATCGTCGGTCGATTCCGCCCGCGCAACGCCCACGAGATGCCTTTCCTCGCCGCGGTTACCGGTGATGGTGTGTGCCTCGATACCCCGCTCGGGCCGGCGCCCGTCGCTGCGCGGTTCGCCCTATGCGGCGAGTGGACTGGCCGCGAGCTTTCCCCGCAAATCGTGACCGGTATGTGCAGTCACGGCTATCGCCTGTTGCTACGACGTGAGCTGCGCAGCGCGGATCACGTACGCGAAAACACGCCGACTACGGTGGCGACCCCGAGCGGTTCACGGCGTCGCCGATTTCGTACGCGCACACGAGGCGCCATCGTTCATGACGTGCGGCACGGCGAGAAGATCCGTTAGCTCGCGAGTGGACCGGTCGCCCCTGTCGGCATCCCCAGCCGGCTGAATCGAGTGGCGACTCCGCCGAGTCGCCCCAACCCGGCTGCCCATCACAAAGTTTCGTATGCCAGCATTCCAGCACCCGTCGGATGCGGGATCCGCACTTGTAATCGGCTTTCACCAGCGGGTGAACCCGACTAGCGTTGGATAGGCAATCGGGCGGGCGGGACTGAATGCGGGAGGCGTGATCGGCGGTGACAGCGTACTGGTGTGCGTGGGGTTGTGCTCATGGCTGACTCCGTCGAGGGCGTTGGACCGTCCGACGTGTTGGGACCGCTCGACTATCTGCTGCATCGGGGCGAGGCAAATCCACGGACCCGCGCCGGGATCATGGCGGTGGAGCTCTTGGACATCACGCCGGACTGGAATCGGTTCCGGAACCGGATCGAGGACATCTCCCGACGGGTGCTGCGGCTGCGGCAGAAGGTCGTCGTGCCCACATTGCCGACCGCCGCACCGCGCTGGGTGGTGGATCCCGACTTCGACCTGGACTTCCATGTGCGCCGGATGCGTGTTCCCGAACCAGGTACGTTGCGTGAGGTATTCGATCTCGCCGAAGTGATCCAGCAGTCACCGATGGACGTGTCGCGGCCGCTGTGGACGGCAACCCTGGTCGAGGGTCTGGCGGCCGGCAAGGCTGCGATGCTACTGCAGATCAGCCATGCGATCACCGACGGTGTCGGCAGTATCGAGATGTTCGCCGAAATGTATGACTTGGAACGAGATCCGCCAGCCAGACCTAGGCCCCCGCAACCCATTCCGCAGGATCTGTCGCGCAATGATTTGATGCGGCAGGGCATCAACCACTTGCCGGTCGCCCTGGTTGACGGCGTCGTGGGCGCGCTGTCTGGGGTGGTATCGGTGGCCGGGCGGGCAATTCTGCGACCCGCGTCGACTGTGTCGGGAGTCGTCGGCTACGCCTTGTCGGGGATCCGGGTGCTGAACCAGGCCGCCGAGCCGTCCCCGTTGCTGCGCCGGCGCAGCCTGGCCACCCGCACCGAGGCAATCGAGATCCGGCTCTCCGACCTGCATAAGGCCGCGAAAGCGGGCGGTGGATCGATCAACGACGCTTATCTGGCCGGCTTGGCCGGTGCCTTGCGCCGCTACCATGACGCACTTGGTGTGTCGATCAGCACGCTTCCGATGGCGGTGCCGGTGAACGTACGGGCCGAAGCCGATGCCGCTAGTGGCAACCGGTTCGTCGGCGTTAATCTGGCGGCACCGCTCGGTACCAAAGATCCCGCGGCCCGGATGCAGAAGATTCGTGCGCAGATGACGCAGCGCCGCGACGAGCCTGCAATGAACATCATCGGTTCCCTCGTACCGTTGATAACGGTATTGCCGGCACCGATGCTGGATTTGATCGTTGGCTCAGTGGTCGGCTCCGACGTGAATGCCAGTAATATTCCGTCCTACCCCGGGGACACCTACTTCGCGGGTGCAAAAGTCTTGCGGCAGTACGGTATTGGCCCGCGGCCCGGTGTGGCGATGATGGCGGTGTTAATGTCTCGAGGTGGGTTCTGCACGATCACTGTGCGCTACGATCGGGCTTCGGTGAAAAGCGAGGCGTTGTTCGCCCGGTGCCTGTTGGAGGGTTTCGACGAGGTCCTGGCGCTCGCCGGTGACCCAGCACCGCACGCGGTGCCGGCATCCTTTGCTGCGCGGTCCGCCGGTTCGCCGGCGGGATGGGTGTCGAGCTCATGAGTGCCGCCGACGAGAGCGGGACCCCCAAGTCCGCGCCGGAAATGCGCTTGCCCGGTTCGGTCGCCGAGATCCTCGCCAGTCCAGCTGGGCCCCAAGTCGGGGCGTTTTTCGACCTGGATGGGACGTTGGTTGCCGGCTTTACCGCGATCATCCTCACCCAGGAGCGTCTGCGACGCCGCGATATGGGTGTGGGAGAGCTGCTTTCGATGGTTCAGGCTGCTTTGAACCATACGCTCGGGCGGATCGAGTTCGAGGACCTTATCGGTAAGGCCGCGTCGTCGCTGGCCGGGCGAGTGATAGACGACTTAGAAGAGATCGGCGAGCGGATGTTCGTTCAGCGGATCGAGTCCCGGATCTACCCGGAGATGCGTGAGCTGGTGCGAGCGCACGTGACTCGCGGCCACACTGTGGTGCTCAGCTCGTCGGCGCTGACCATTCAGGTTAATCCGGTAGCCCGTTTTCTCGGGATCGCCAACATGCTCACCAATAAGTTCGAGACCAATGAAGACGGATTGTTGACCGGCGGCGTGGTCAAGCCGATCTTGTGGGGGCCTGGCAAAGCCGCTGCGGTACAGCGGTTTGCGGCCGAGCGCAACATCGACCTCAAAGACAGTTACTTCTACGCCGACGGTGACGAGGACGTCGCGCTGATGTACCTGGTCGGCAATCCACGGCCGACTAATCCCGAGGGCAAGATGGCCGCCGTTGCTAAGCGCCGCGGCTGGCCGATCTTGAAGTTCAACAGCCGTGGCGGCGTCGGCATCGGAGCGCAGTTGCGCACACTTGCCGGCCTGAGTTCGGTGTTCCCGCTGGTGGCCGGCGCGGTGGGAATCGGTGCGCTGACCCGTAGCCGGCGGCGGGGCGCCAACTTCTTCACCTCCGCCTTTCCCCAGTTGGTCCTCGCGGCCGCGGGGGTGCATCTCAATGTGATCGGGAACGAGAACCTGACCGCGCAACGTCCGGCCGTGTTTATCTATAACCACCGCAACCAGATTGATCCGCTCATCGCCGGTGTGCTGGTGCGCGACAACTGGATTGCGGTGGCCAAGAAGGAGTTGGCAAAGAACCCGATCATCCGCGCGCTCGGCAAATTAACCGACGGTGTGTTTATTGACCGGGACGATCCGGTCAGTGCGGTGGAGACGCTGCACGCGGTCGAAGACCGGGCCAGGAAGGGACTCTCGATTCTGATGGCCCCAGAAGGCACCCGGTACGACACCACCGAAGTCGGGCCCTTCAAGAAGGGGCCCTTCCGCATCGCGATGGCGGTCGGGATCCCGATCGTCCCGATCGTGTTCCGCAATGCGGAGATCGTCGCCGCTCGAAACTCCAACACAATCAATCCGGGCACGGTCGATGTCGCGGTGTTGCCGCCGATTCCAGTCGATGACTGGACTCTTGACACGTTGCCGGACCACATCGCCGAGGTGCGTCAGCTGTATCTGGACATTCTGGCCGACTGGCCGGTCGACGAACTGCCCAAGATCGGTTTGTATGCCCGGGCGACAAAGGCGGCGGCGAAAAAGGCGGAGCCAAAAAAAGGCGGCCGAGCCCCGGCCGCCAAGACCACCGCTAAGAAGACAGCGACCAAGGCCACGGCAGCCAAGACGGCGAAAAAGACTGCTACCAAGGCTGTTACCAAAAGGACGTCGACGACCACCGCGAAGACGCCGGCCAAGGCGAACCCGAAAGTGTCGAAGGTCGCTCCCCAAGACCTCGCCGTGAAACAGCCCAGAGAGCGGCCGTGACCGAACCGGCCGTAGAAATCAGCTCAGTCCTTACCGGTGAAGACACGCTGGTGCTAGCGTCCATGGACACTCCGGCGGAAATTGAGCTGGTCATGGATTGGCTGCGCCAGCAGCGTGCCCGCAACCCGGACACCAAGTTCGACGTGTTGAAGCTGCCTCCGCGCAACGCAGCGCCCGCGGCGCTGACAGCCCTTGCTGAGCAGCTCGAATCCGGCGAGGACCGGTCGGTTGTGCCGGTGCGTGTTTTCTGGGTGCCGCCCGCGGAGCGCAGCAAAGTGGCCAAGGTGGCCGGGTTATTGCCCGGCCGGGATCCCTACCATCCCAACCGACGCCAGCAGCGCCGCATCCTACGAACCGACGCCCGGCGCGCCCTGGTGATTGCCGGCGAGTCCGCTAAAGTGTCCGAACTCCGCCAGCACTGGCGCGACACCACTGTTGGAGAGAACAAGCGCGATTTCGCTCAGTTCGTTACCCGCCGCGCCATCTTGGCGATGGAACGCGCC
The DNA here is from genome assembly GCF_000340435.2 of Mycobacterium haemophilum DSM 44634. Classification (NCBI taxonomy): domain Bacteria; kingdom Bacillati; phylum Actinomycetota; class Actinomycetes; order Mycobacteriales; family Mycobacteriaceae; genus Mycobacterium; species Mycobacterium haemophilum. The sequence goes on along the minus strand of NZ_CP011883.2, from coordinate 2,895,043 downwards.
GAGTACCGCATCCTCGGACCACAGTACAAGTCTCCGCGGCTGGTGAAGCCAGAGATCTTGGCGTCCACGCGGTTTCGCGCTGGCCTGGAAAAGATCTCGGGCGCAACCGTGGAAGAAGCCGGAAAGATGCTCGATGAACTTGCCACCGGGTGGAGCAGGGCGTCCGTCGACCTTGTTTCCGTGCTCGGCAGGATGCTCAGCCGCGGCTTCGAACCCGAGATCGACTACGACGAATATCAAGTCGCGGCGATGCGCGCGGCGTTGGAAGCTCATCCGGCGGTGCTGCTGTTCTCGCATCGGTCCTACATTGACGGCGCGGTGGTGCCGGTGGCGATGCAGGAGAATCGGCTACCACCGGTGCATGTGTTCGCCGGCATCAACCTGTCGTTCGGGTTGATGGGGCCGCTGTTACGCCGCTCCGGCGTCATCTTCATCCGTCGCAACATCGGCGACAACCCGCTCTACAAGTACGTCTTGCGTGAATATGTCGGCTACATCGTCGAGAAGCGTTTCAACCTGAGCTGGTCGATCGAGGGCACTCGATCGCGTACCGGCAAGATGCTGCCACCCAAACTCGGTTTGCTGAGCTATGTGGCCGACGCGTACCTGGACGGCCGCAGCGAAGACATCCTGTTGCAGCCGGTGTCGATCAGCTTCGATCAGTTGCACGAGACCGCCGAGTACGCCGCCTATGCTCGCGGCGGCGAAAAGACGCCCGAGGGCGTCGCCTGGCTGTACAACTTCATCAAGGCGCAGGGCGAACGCAACTACGGCAAGATCTATGTCCGTTTCCCGGAAGCGGTCTCGATGCGGCAGTACCTGGGCGCGCCGCACAGTGCATTGGTCCACGATCAGGACGCCAAACGGCTTGCGCTGCAGAAAATGTCGTTCGAAGTTGCGTGGCGGATTCTGCGTGCGACGCCGGTGACGGCGACGGCGTTGGTGTCCGCGTTGCTGCTGACCACTCGTGGGGTGGCCTTGACGCTCGATCAACTGCACCACACGTTGCAAGAATCACTGGATTATCTGGAACGCAAGCAGACTCCCGTGTCGACGAGTGCGCTGCGGCTACGTTCGCGCGACGGCGTGCGCGCTGCGGTTGACACATTGTCCAGCGGACATCCGGTCACTCGGGTTGATAGCGGTCGGGAGCCGGTGTGGTACATCGCACCCGGCAATGAACACGCCGCGGCGTTCTACCGCAACTCGGTGATACATGCCTTCCTGGAGACCTCGATCGTCGAACTGGCCTTGGCGCACGCCAGGCATGTCGAGGGCGACCGTATGGCGGTGTTCTGGGCGCAGGCGATGCGGCTGCGTGATCTGTTGAAATTCGATTTCTATTTCGCCGATTCGGCGGCGTTTCGCGCCAACATCGCCGAAGAAATCGCCTGGCACGAGAATTGGGAGGCGCGGGTATCCGGCGATGGTGATGAGATCGACGCGATGCTGCTGACCAAACGACCGTTGATCTCGGACGCGATGCTGCGGGTGTTTTTCGAGGCGTACGACATTGTCGCCGACGTGTTGCGCGATGCCCCGGCGAATATTGGCCAGCAGGAACTGACGGAGTTGGCGCTCGGGGTCGGACACCAGTACGTGGCACAGGGCCGGGTCCGCAGCAGCGAATCGGTGTCGACGCTGCTGTTCGCCACCGCGTACCAGGTCGCTGTCGATCAGAACCTGATAGCGCCCGCTCCGGATCTCGCTGAACGCCGGCTGGCTTTCCGACGGGAGCTGCGGAACATTCGGCGAGATTTCGACTACGTCGAACAGATCGCGCGCAGCCGGTTCATCGTCCGTGAGTTCAAATCGCGTTAGTGACGCTTGGACCGCTCGGTCGACTGATCCACAGTCGCGTGTCTTTCCACAGGGTCAGCGGGTGCGGGCCCGTGCTGTCCCTCGTTGTCGGTAGCGCCGCGCTGAATGGCCATCGGAAGGGCCAACGCGTCCCGGCCCAAAGACGACAACAGAGCAAGCAACGAAGGGAATGAGCCAGTGTTCGAAACGCCGTTAACCGTAGTCGGTCACATCGTCAACGACCTGCAACGCCGGAAGGTGGGCGGTCAGGAGGTGGTCAAGTTCCGGGTGGCCAGCAATTCTCGCCGTCGCACCGGTGATGGCGGCTGGGAACCCGGAAATTCGCTGTTCATCACCGTCAACTGTTGGGGAAGATTGGTCACCGGGGTCGGTGCCGCGTTGGGTAAGGGCGCACCGGTGATCGTGGTCGGCCACGTCTACACCAGCGAGTACGAGGACCGGGACGGCATACGCCGTTCGTCGTTGGAGATGCGGGCCACGTCGGTAGGTCCGGATCTGTCGCGGGTGATTGTGCGCATCGAGAAACCCGCGTACACCGGTCCGAACGGGGACTCCAGCCCCACGGCCGCCGGTGCTGTTACCGGAGCTCCCGACGGGGATCCCGCCGCCGGGGCCGATCCGAGCCCGGCCGGCGAAGCCGCTACTGGGCTCGACGCATTACCCATGTCGGCTTAGGGGCCGAATTGCGGCTGTGGCGTCGTGCCTAGGATGGTCGCGAATAACTCTGCAGACCAGAAAGGCAATACGGCGGCATGGCTGAGTTCATCTACACGATGAAGAAGGTCCGCAAGGCGCACGGTGACAAGGTAATCCTCGACGACGTTACGCTGAGCTTCTTCCCTGGAGCCAAGATCGGTGTCGTCGGCCCGAATGGTGCCGGTAAGTCGAGCGTCTTGCGGATCATGGCCGGTATGGACAAGCCGAACAACGGCGACGCGTTCCTGGCTACCGGCGCCAGTGTCGGCATTCTGCAGCAGGAGCCGCCGTTGAACGAGGAAAAAACGGTTCGCGGCAACGTGGAAGAGGGCTTGGGCGACATCAAGATCAAGCTTGACCGTTTCAACGAGGTCGCCGAATTAATGGCCACCGACTACTCCGACGAGTTGATGGAAGAGATGGGCCGGCTACAAGAGGAACTGGACCACGCCGACGCGTGGGACCTCGACTCGCAACTGGAGCAGGCCATGGACGCGCTGCGCTGCCCGCCGCCCGACGAACCGGTCACAAACCTGTCCGGTGGGGAGCGGCGTCGGGTGGCGCTGTGCAAGCTACTGCTGTCCAAACCCGACTTGTTGCTGCTCGACGAGCCGACTAACCATCTGGACGCCGAAAGCGTGCAGTGGCTCGAACAGCATCTCGCCAGCTACGCCGGCGCGATTTTAGCGGTCACCCACGACCGCTACTTCCTGGACAACGTCGCCGAATGGATCCTGGAACTGGATCGTGGCCGCGCATATCCCTACGAAGGCAACTACTCCACCTACCTTGAGAAAAAAGCTGAGCGACTGGCCGTACAGGGCCGCAAGGACGCCAAGCTACAAAAGCGATTGACCGACGAACTGGCCTGGGTCCGGTCCGGAGCCAAAGCCCGTCAAGCCAAAAGCAAGGCGCGTCTGCAGCGCTACGAGGAGATGGCTGCCGAGGCTGAAAAGACTCGTAAACTCGATTTCGAAGAAATTCAAATCCCAGTCGGACCACGCCTGGGCAACGTGGTGGTCGAGGTCGAACACCTCGACAAAGGCTACGACGGACGCACCCTAATCAAGGACCTGTCCTTCACCTTGCCCCGTAACGGCATTGTCGGGGTCATCGGCCCCAACGGGGTCGGCAAGACCACACTTTTCAAAACCATCGTGGGGCTCGAGCAGCCGGACAGCGGCACTGTCAAGGTTGGCGAGACCGTCAAGCTGAGCTACGTGGACCAGACCCGCGCCGGTATCGATCCGAAGAAGACCGTGTGGGAAGTGGTCTCAGACGGGCTGGACCACATCCAGGTCGGCCAGACCGAGGTCCCGTCGCGGGCCTATGTTTCGGCGTTCGGATTCAAGGGCCCCGATCAGCAGAAGCCAGCCGGGGTGCTCTCCGGTGGCGAGCGAAACCGGCTGAACCTTGCGTTGACGCTCAAGCAGGGCGGCAATCTCATCCTGCTGGACGAGCCGACCAACGACCTCGATGTCGAGACCCTGGGTTCGCTGGAGAACGCGCTGGTGAATTTCCCCGGTTGCGCGGTGGTGATTTCGCACGATCGCTGGTTCCTCGATCGCACGTGCACGCACATCCTGGCGTGGGAAGGCGACGACGACAACGAGGCGAAGTGGTTCTGGTTCGAGGGCAACTTTGGTGCCTACGAGGAAAACAAGGTGGAACGGCTCGGTGCCGAAGCCGCGCGTCCGCACCGGGTAACTCACCGCAAGTTGACGCGCGACTAATGTCAGCTTCGCCAGCGCTGGTATCCCGGGGGGTCGGAGTGAGTTGGGAGCAAACGGCATGACGATCGATCCCGGGGCTACGCACGTTGCTGAGCCATGGACAACGTTCACGCAGGGTGCGGACGTACCCGACTGGATCTCCAAGGCATACATCGACAGCTATCGTGGCCCGCACGGCGACACACGCGAAGCCCCGGAAACCAGTCGGGTCGACCCCGGCTCCTTGGTGACGCCGGCCATGCTCAGCGCGCACTATCGTCTCGGCCAGCGTCGGCCGACCGGTAGGAACTGTGTCTGCGTCTATCCAGCAGACGACCCCACAGGGTTTGGGCCCGCGCTGCAGGTCGTCACCGACCACGGCGGCATGCTGATGGATTCCATTACCGTGTTGCTGCACCGACTCGGGGTCACGTATACGGCCATGATGACCCCGGTGTTCGAGGTGCGTCGCAGCTCGACGGGGGAGTTGCTCAGCGTTGCACCTCAAGCCGCTGGCACCGCACGCAACCTCGGCGAAGCCTGGATCTACGTCCAGCTGGTGCCTTCCGTGGATAGTAAATCCCTCGCCGAGGTTGAACAGCTGTTGCCCAGGGTCCTGGTCGACGTTCAACGGGTTGCCGCTGACGCAGCAGCGTTGAGCGCCACCTTGAGCGGCCTGGCCGCGGACGTCGAAACCAACAAAGAAGGCCATTTTTCGGCCTCTGACCGTGACGATGTCGCGGCGCTGCTGCGCTGGCTGGGTAACGGAAATTTTCTGCTTTTGGGGTACCAGCGCTGCCGGGTGCATGACGGTCTGGTCTCCGGCGACGGGTCGAACGGCCTCGGCGTGCTGCGCGCCCGCACGGGTTCACGGCCGCGGCTGACCGACGATGACAAGCTGCTCGTCTTAGCGCAAGCCGCCGTCGGCAGCTATCTGCGCTACGGCGCATACCCGTATGCCATCGCGGTCCGCGAATACGACGATGGTGGGGACGGCGGCATTATTGAGCACCGCTTCGTCGGGCTTTTCACTGTCGCCGCTATGAACGCAGATGTCCTGGAGATCCCGTCGATCTCCAGCCGGGTTCGTGCGGCGCTTGCGCTGGCCGAAAGCGATCCCATTCATCCGAATCAGCTCTTGCTCGACGTCATCCAGACCGTCCCGCGCTCGGAGCTTTTCACGCTGAGCGCTGAACGGCTTTTCGCGATGGCCAAAGACGTGGTGGATCTGGGATCTGCGCGGCGCGCGTTGTTGTTCCTGCGCGCGGATCGGTTGCAGTACTTCGTCTCCTGCTTGGTTTATGTGCCCCGCGATCGCTACACCACAGGGGTGCGGCTGCAGATCGAGGACATCCTCGTTCGCGAATTCGGTGGTACACAAGTGGAATTCACTGCACGAGTTAGTGAATCACCTTGGGCACTAATGCATTTCATGGTCCGACTGTCGGAAGGCTCTGCGACCGGATCGGTTGACGTCTCGGACGACAACCGGATCCGGATCCAGGCGATGTTGAGCGAAGCCGCGCGGACATGGGCTGACCGGCTGATCGCCGCCGCGGCGGCTTTGTCTGAGGGTTCGGTCTCGCACGCCGACGCCGAGCACTACGCGGCCGCGTTCTCCGAGGCCTACAAACAAGCCGTCACCCCGGCCGACGCGATCGACCACATCGCCATCATCAAAGAGCTGGCCGATGATTCGGTCAAGCTGGTGTTCTTCGAGCGCAACGCGGATGGGTTCGCCCAGCTGACCTGGTTCTTGGGTGGGCGTAGCGCCTCGCTGAGCCAGCTGCTCCCGATGCTGCAAAGCATGGGCGTCGTCGTGCTCGAGGAGCGACCGTTCACCGTCACCCGGCCCGACGGCTTGCCGGTATGGATCTATCAGTTCAAGATCTCACCGCATCCGACAATCCCGCTGGCGTCGACAGCGGACGAACGGGCGGCTACCGCAAAACGATTCGCCGATGCAGTTACCGCGATCTGGCAGGGTCGTGTTGAGATCGACCGGTTCAACGAGCTGGTGATGCGTGCACGGTTAACCTGGCAGCAGGTCGTGCTCCTGCGTGCCTACGCGAAGTACTTACGGCAGGCGGGGTTCAACTACAGTCAGTCCTACATCGAATCGGTGCTTAATGAGCACCCCTCCACGGCTCGATCACTGGTCGCATTGTTCGAAGCGCTCTTCGATCCCAGCCCGCCGGGTTCGTCTACGAGCCGCGATGCGCAAGCGGCTGCCGCCGCCGTCGCTGCGGACATCGATGCCTTGGTGAGCCTGGACACCGACCGCATCCTTCGTGCCTATGCATCCCTGGTTCAGGCCACCCTGCGAACCAATTACTTTGTGACACACGAAAGTTCGGCTCGCAGCAAGGATGTGCTCGCCCTCAAACTCAATGCCCAGCTGGTCGACGAGCTGCCGCTGCCGCGCCCCAAGTTCGAGATCTTCGTGTATTCGCCCCGGGTCGAGGGTGTGCACCTGAGGTTCGGTGCGGTGGCGCGTGGCGGGCTGCGCTGGTCGGACCGCCGCGACGACTTCCGCACCGAGATTCTGGGTCTAGTCAAGGCGCAGGCGGTCAAGAACGCCGTTATCGTGCCGGTCGGCGCCAAGGGCGGGTTCGTGCTCAAGCGGCCGCCGCTGCCCACCGGCGACGCCGCCGCCGACCGCGACGCGACGAGGGCCGAAGGCGTTGCCTGCTACCAGCTGTTTATCTCCGGGCTGCTCGACATCACTGACAACGTCGACCACGCCACCGGAAAAGTTAGCGCGCCGCCCCAGGTGGTGCGGCGTGACGGTGACGACGCCTATTTGGTGGTGGCTGCGGACAAAGGCACCGCCACCTTCTCCGACATCGCCAACGATGTCGCCAAGTCCTACGGGTTCTGGCTGGGTGACGCCTTCGCCTCCGGTGGATCGGTGGGCTATGACCACAAGGCCATGGGCATTACTGCCAAAGGTGCGTGGGAGGCCGTCAAACGACACTTCCGGGAGATGGGGGTGGACACCCAGAACGAGGACTTCACCGTTGTGGGCATTGGCGACATGAGCGGCGACGTGTTCGGTAACGGCATGCTGCTGAGCAAGCACATTAGGCTGATCGCCGCCTTCGATCATCGGCACGTTTTCCTCGACCCAGACCCCGATGCCGCGGTTTCGTGGGCCGAACGACAGCGGATGTTCGATCTGCCGCGGTCCAGCTGGGACGACTACAACAAGTCGTTGATCAGCGAGGGCGGCGGCGTGTACAGCCGCGATCAGAAAGCCATCCCGGTCAGTCCGCAAGTCCGCGCTGCCCTCGGCATCGACGGTGACGTCACCGAAATGGCCCCACCCAACTTGATCCGGGCGATTCTGCAGGCACCGGTGGATTTGCTGTTCAACGGCGGCATTGGCACTTACATCAAAGCTGAAGCTGAATCCGTTGCCGACGTCGGTGATCGCGCGAACGATCCGGTGCGAGTCAACGCAAATCAGGTGCGCGCCAAGGTTATCGGCGAAGGTGGCAACCTCGGGGTTACCGCGTTGGGCCGCGTCGAGTTCGATCTGTCCGGCGGACGGATCAATACCGACGCGTTGGACAACTCTGCCGGCGTGGACTGCTCCGACCACGAGGTCAACATCAAGATCCTGATCGACTCGCTGGTCACCGCCGGCAAGGTCAGGGCCGAGGAGCGTAAACACCTGTTGGAGTCGATGACCGACGAGGTCGCGCGGCTGGTGCTCACCGATAACGAGGACCAGAACGACTTGATCGGCACCAGCCGCGCCAACGCGGCTGGCATGCTCTCCGTGCACGCGATGCAGATCAAGTACTTGGTGGATGAACGCGGAGTCAACCGCGAACTGGAAGCGTTGCCGTCGGAGAAGGAGATTGCGCGGCGATCCGAGGCCGGCATCGGCCTTACCTCCCCCGAGCTCTCGACGCTGATGGCACACGTCAAGCTGGCACTCAAAGAGCAGATGTTGGCCACCGAACTGCCGGATCAGGATGTCTTCGCGTCAAGGCTGCCGCGATACTTCCCGAAACCGCTGCGCGATCGTTTCACCCCGGAAATCCGCTCGCACCAGCTGCGCCGCGAAATCGTCACCACCATGCTGATTAACGATCTGGTGGACACCGCCGGCATCAGCTATGCCTTCCGGATCACCGAGGATGTCGGTGTCGGGCCGATTGACGCGGTACGCACCTATGTCGCCACCGACGCCATCTTCGGTGTGGATGACGTGTGGCGGCGCATCCGCGCGGCGAACTTGCCGGTCGCGCTGTCGGATCGGATGACGTTGGATACCCGTCGGCTGATCGACCGCGCTGGACGGTGGCTACTCAACTATCGGCCGCAGCCGTTGGCCGTCGGCGCCGAGATCAACCGATTTGCGGCGAAGGTTCAGGCGCTAACGCCGCGAATGTCAGAATGGTTGCGCGGTGACGACAAGGCCATCGTCGAACAGGACGCCGCGGAATTCGCGGCGCAGGGTGCGCCCGAAGACTTGGCTTACCGGGTCGCGGTCGGGCTGTACCGCTACAGTCTGCTTGACATCATCGACATCGCCGACATCACCGAGATCGACACTGCCGAGGTCGCAGACACCTATTTCTCCTTAATGGACCGGCTGGGCACCGACGGATTGCTCACGGCGGTGTCCGAGCTACCCCGAAAGGATCGCTGGCATTCGTTGGCGCGCTTGGCGATTCGTGACGACATCTATGCTTCGCTGCGGTCGTTGTGTTTCGATGTGCTAGCCGTCGGGGAGCCAGACGAAAGCGGCGAAGAGAAGATCGCCGAGTGGGAACACATCAGCGCTTCCCGGGTGGAACGGGCACGCCGGACGCTCACCGAGATCCATGCCAGCGGCGAGAAGGATCTCGCGACGTTGTCGGTCGCGGCACGGCAGATCCGCCGCATGACTCGCACCAGTGGACGCGGGTCGTCGGGGTGAGTGTTGCGGGGTTCGTTGCCGCCGTGCCGGTCCGGTGGTCGGACATCGACATGTATCAGCACATCAACCACGCGACGATGGTCACGATTCTCGAAGAGGCGCGTGTTCCGTTTCTCAGAGACGCTTTTGGTGCCGATATCACGTCCACTGGTTTGCTGATCGCCGACGTCCGGGTCACTTACAAGGGTCAGCTGCGACTGACCGATTCGCCATTGCAGGTGACGATATGGGTGCAGCGGCTGCGTGCGGTGGATTTCACGCTCGGCTACGAGGTGCGGTCGGTCAACGCTGATCCCGAGTCCAAACCTGCCGTTATCGCCGAGTCGCAGCTGGCCGCGTTCCACATCGACGAGCAGCGGTTGGTGCGACTCTCTCCGCACCACCGGGAGTATCTGCAACGGTGGCAGCGATAACTGAGCGGGGACTGTGGCTGGGCCCAGAAGCTAGGGCCGCCCACCGCGCGGACCTGGCCACGTTCGTCGATCACGCGATACGGCTCGACCAGGCTGCGGTTATCCGACTCCGCGCGCGATCTGCCGGGTTGCTGACGGCATGGGTGGCAACCGGTTTCGACGTGCTAGCCAGCCGCGTGGTGGTCGCCAAGGTACAGCCCAACGATTTGTCGGTCGGCGCAAACGAATTGGCGCGCGGCCTGTCCGCAATGGATGCCTCGGGCTATGTTGATCCGGGCTTCTCGATGGACTCAGCGTGGCGCGGTGCGTTGCCTCCGGAATCCGGCTTCATTCATCTCGACGACGTACCGGCCCGGGTGATGCTGGACCTGGCGCAGCGTGGCGCGCGACTCGCTAAGGAACACAGCAGTTCCCATGGTCCGCCGATTTCCCTGCTCGACCAGGACGTCATTCAAGTCAGCTCTGGAGACGTCAGTGTGGGGCTACCCATGCGCTGTGTGTTCGCTTTGACGGCAATGGGTTTCCTGCCGCAGTCACCGGAGGCGATCGACGCCGACGAAATGATTCGGGTCCGCATCCTCCCTGCATGGTTGCGGCTGGACGCCCGGTTCGGCTCGGTGTATCGACGCCGCGGCCATCCGGCGCTGGTTTTGCGTTAGTGCGCTGAAACCAGCCAGGCCGCGGCGTCTGGCGGCAATTGGCCGCCTACCAGTGGAGCGCTGGCAAGCATGAGTTCCCCCGCCGGCAGCTCCATCGCACGGTCGCTGGCATTCAAGGCGCACACCAGCCCGCCGCCACGGCGCCGGAATATCAGCGCATCGCGTGGCGCGGTCAGCCACTCTATTCCGCTCCCATCGAATTCAGCTCGCTCCCTGCGTAACTCGAGCATTTGGTGGAAGAACGACAATGTCGAATCGGCGTCGGTGCGTTGTTTTTCGACGGTCAGCGCCGCCCAGTCGGTAGGTATTGGCAACCAAGTGTCGGCAGACGCGGAGAATCCGAACGGGGGAGCGACGCCTGACCAGGGAATCGGAACCCGACACCGGTCGCGGCCACGTTCGGTATGTCCCGAGCGCTCCCACGTCGGGTCCTGCAGCGCCGCGTCAGGCAGGTCCACGTCGGGCAACCCCAGTTCCTGACCGTTGTAGATGAACACCGCGCCCGGTAGCGCAAGCATCAGCATGGCCATGGCCCGCGCCCGGCGCAGTCCTTTATCGCCGCCGCCATAGCGGGTGACTTCCCGGCCTACGTCGTGATTGGCCAGCGTCCAGGTCGGGATCGCGTTTTCGATTGACGTGGCCGTCAGTGAGTTCTGCACCGCGTCGTGGATGGCGGCAGCGTCGAAGTCGGCTTGCGCCAGGCGGAAATTGAAGCCGAGATGCAGTTCGTCGGACCGCAGATATTCGGCCCACCGGGCGTTGTCGGTAACCCACACCTCGCCGACGGTCACCGCGCCGGGATAGTCGTTGACGACCGTGCGGATGTTGCGGTGAATCGCGTGCACGCTCGGGTGGTTGAAGCGCGGGTCGTCGTCGGTATGGTGCAACACCCTGATCTCGTTTACCTGCGAGTCCGGCAGGCCGGGCGGCTTGGCCATCCCGTGCGCCACATCGATGCGGAAGCCATCCACGCCGCGTTCCAGCCAGAAGCGCAGCGTTTTCTCGAAGTCGTCGAAGACATCTGGGTGATCCCAGTTCAGATCGGGCTGCTCAGCATCGAAGAGGTGCAGATACCACTGGCCGGGGGTGCCGTCGGGTTCGTCCACCCGCGTCCAGGCCGGCCCGCCGAACACCGACTCCCAGTTGTTCGGCGGCAGCAGCCCGTCGGGGCCGGCGCCGTCGCGAAAGAAATAGCGATCGCGAGTGGCGCTGCCGGGGGCGGCGGCCAGCGCCGCCTGAAACCAAGGATGCGCCGAACTGGTGTGATTGGGCACCACGTCCATGGTGACCTTGATGCCGCGCTGGTGTGCTGCGGCGATCAGCCGCTCGAAAGCGGCCAGCCCGCCGAACAACGGGTCGATGTCACGAGGATCGGCGACGTCGTAGCCATGGTCGGCCATCGGCGAGACGGTGATGGGGTTGATCCAAAGCGCGTCGACACCGAGCAATTCCAGGTACCCCAGCCGGGCCGTCAAGCCGTCCAGGTCGCCCACCCCGTCGCCGTTGCTGTCGGCGAACGACCGCGGATAGACCTGGTAGAACACTGCGGTCGACCACCACGGCTGGGTCTCATGGCCCGACATCAAAACGCGGAGTTCACGAGGGAGTGGGCGGCCATCTCCAAGTAGCCGAGCAACTCCCGACGGTGCTCGTCGTCGAGGGTATGCGAATCGATGGAGGCGACGGCGGTGTGCATGCACCGCAGCCAGGCGTCGCGCTCGATGGCAGTGATCCGGAAAGGGGCGTGACGCATCCGCAACCGCGGATGGCCGCGCTGGTCTGAGTACGTTCGCGGGCCACCCCAGTACTGCTCGAGGAACATACGCAATCGTTCTTCGGCGCCGGCCAGGTCGTCTGCGGGATACAGCTCACGCAGTATCTCGTCTTCGGGCACCTGCGCATAAAAGCGCGACACGATCGCATTGAAGGTCTCGGCCCCGCCGATAGCGTCGTAGAAGGACTGCTGCACCTGATCCATCCCCTCCATTGTGGTGCATCGCCCGGGTGGTAAGCGGAGGCGGGCTTGAGCTGGTAGGTGGCTCCTGGTGTTCATCAGATCGACACGGCATACACCTGGCGATTGGCGTGCGGTCGGCGGCGAATCATGGTGGACTGTTCCGCGGAGGATTTATGGCGCAGCGCAAGAATCGCCGCAGCCACCGCAGTTCCGGGGCCGCGGCAACCCTGACCGGGTCTGCGAGTCCCTCATGCCTGCACAGTGTCGATATCCACCCGCCCACCCGTCACGAGAGTGGATCGATCTGGAGTCGTCGGCGGGTGTTGCTGCTGAACTCCACCTACGAGCCGCTCACCGCGTTGCCGATGCGGCGGGCGATCGTCATGGTGATCTGCGGCAAGGCCGACGTCGTGCACGTCGATCCGGCCGGTCCGGTCATCCATTCGGCGACCAGATCGATCACGGTGCCGTCGGTGATCCGGTTGCGATCCTACGTCCGGGTACCGTACCGAGCCCGTGTCCCGATGACCCGCGCCGCGCTGATGCACCGCGACCGCTTTTGCTGTGCCTATTGCGGGGCCAAGGCCGATACCGTCGACCACGTGGTGCCACGCAGCCGCGGTGGCGGCCACTCCTGGGAGAACTGTGTCGCGTGTTGTTCGACATGCAACCACCGCAAGGGCGACAAGCTGCTCACCGAACTTGGCTGGGTACTGCGCCGGGCGCCGGTGCCGCCGACGGGTCAGCATTGGCGGCTATTGTCCACGGTCAAGGAACTGGACCCGGCGTGGGCTCGATACCTCGGTGAGGGCGCCGCCTGAATGGGATACGGTTTGCGTCGTGAGCATTCTGCAAATCCACCTCTACTTCGTCGGCATCCCGTTATTGCTGGTGGTCGTGCTGGCAGTGCTGATCCTGTCGCGTAAAGGACCCCATCCCGCGACCTATAAATTGGGCGAGCGGTGGACGCATCCGCCCATCCTGTGGGCTGCCACCGACGAGGTTGTCGGCAGCGATACTGGGGCGCACGGGGGCCATGGAGCATCAGAGTTCACAGTCGGAGGTGGCGCCAGTGGTACGTGGTGATGTTGCAACGATCGAGCCCACCGAACTGCCCAAGGGTTGGGTGATCACTACCAGCGGACGGGTCTCCGGGGTTACCGAGCCCGGGGACCTGTCGGTGCACTACCCGTTTCCGATCAAAGACCTCGTCGCCCTGGACGACGCGTTGAAATACGGCTCTCGGGCCTCTCATGCACGGTTCGCCGTTTACCTGGGTGACCTGGGCAGTGACACCGCTGCCCAGGCTCGCGAGATCCTGGCCCAGGTGCCGACGCCGAACAACGCGGTGCTGGTCGCCGTGTCACCCGACCAGTGCGCCATCGAGGTGGTCTACGGCTCGCAGGTCCGGGGTCGTGGCGCCGAGTCGGCGGCACCTCTGGGCGTCGCGGCGGCTTCTTCGGCCTGCAAACAAGGGAACCTGATCGATGGGCTGATCAGCGCGATCCGTGTGCTCAGTGCGGGGATCTCCCCGGCCTAGCGCGTTTGCCCAGAATTCGCGAGCGTGCGCAGATGTACAGCCCACGCGGCGTGTCGTTGTGCAGACTACGCACGCTCGCCGGGGGAGCTTAGTCAGCGCTGTCGAACTTGCGGGCTCGCAGCGCGCGCTTCACCGCGGCTTGGCCCTCCAGCACCAGGCGGCGCAAGGCCGGTGGTACCCCTAGTGGCCCCGCCTCTGGCGCGGTCAGGAATTCCTCGGCAGCCGCGATACCCGCGTCGCTGATGTCCCAGTGGGGATACAGGCCGATCACCACCGTTTGCGCCACTTCGCTGGATCGCCGTGCCCAGACACCGGGTATCGCGTCGAAGTAGCGCGCGGTGAACGCTTTGAGTAGCTCAGCTTGTCCCGGTGCGACGATGCCAGCAATGATCGCCCGGCCTGCGGCGTTAGCCAGGGTGTCGTCCTCGACCACCGTGGTAAACGCCTTGTTCTTGACATCGGATTGCGGCCGCGCTGCTGCGGCCTGAGCGCCGTGGCGCTTGCCGGCGGCTGTCGGGTCACGTTGCATCTCGGCGTCGATCCGCGGTGTCTGCGGTCCGTCGGCATCGAGAGCCCCGGCGGTGGCCAGCGCGGTCACGATGCGCCAGCGCAGGTCGGTGTCGACTTGCACGCCAGGCAATCCCAGCTCGGCGGGGTCCGAAAGATCTGGGTCGAGCAGGGCAGCCAACGTCTGCACATGCCGGGGCGACAGCACCGACGAGCACAGCGTGTTGACGAAAGCGAGCTGGTGATCCGACCCGGGCGCTGCGGCGCGCGCCAATTCCAAGATCCGGTCAGCGAACTGCGGCCAGCCGTGATCACGCGCCCAGCTTGGCTCGGCATACGAACCCAGCGCCGTCTGCGCCTGCAGCAGCAGCCGCTGTGCCACCCCGACCTCGGTTTCGGCATGCACGGCACCCGACACCAGCGTCACGAAGTCGCGGGCGCGCAGTTCGGCCTCGCGGGTCATCTCCCAGGCCGCCGACCACACCAAGGTGCGCGGCAGCGGTTCGGCAATGTCGGCGATGCTCTGCAGCGCGGTCTGCAGCGACTGGGCATCCAGCCGCAGTGAGCAGTAGGTCAGGTCGTCATCATTGACCAGAATCAGCTTGCCGCGCGAAACGCCAACCAGCGCAGGGACTTCCGTCTTCGGGCCCTCGACGTCGAGTTCCTCCCGATGCACCCGCACCAACTTGCCGGCTTCCCCACAGTCGTCGTAGATTCCGACCGCGAGCCGGTGCACCCGGGTTTCACCCGCACCCGGTGCGGCGCCGCTTTGCGTCACCGAGAACCGGGTGAATTTGCCGTCGGCGTCGACGTCGAAATCTGGCCGCAGCGTGTTGATCCCGGTGGTTTTCAGCCACTGTTGGCCCCAGTTCGACAAGTCGCGGCCGGAGGCATTCTCCAGGGCGGCAAGCAGATCGTCAAAGGTGGCATTGGCGAATGCGTGGGTGCGGAAGTAGTCGCGCAACCCGGCCAGGAATTGCTCCAACCCAACGTAGGCAACGAGCTGCTTGAGTACCGAAGCGCCTTTGGCGTAAGTGATGCCGTCAAAGTTCACCTCGACTGCAGCTAGGTCGGGGATGTCAGCGGCGATCGGGTGCGTCGATGGCAGTTGGTCCTGGCGGTACGCCCACGACTTTTCCACGGTGGCGAACGTCGTCCACGCCTCGGTGAACTCGGTGGCCTCGCTTTGGCACAGTACCGATGCGAAGGTCGCGAACGACTCATTCAGCCACAAGTCGTCCCACCAGGTCATGGTGACCAAGTCGCCGAACCACATGTGCGCCATCTCGTGCAACACCGTCTCGGCGCGCCGTTCGTAGGAGGCACGAGTGACTTTGCTGCGGAAGACGTAGTCCTCGAGGAACGTCACCGCGCCGGCGTTTTCCATTGCGCCGGCATTGAACTCGGGGACGAAGAGCTGATCGTACTTGCCGAACGCGTACGGCAAACCAAAGTGCTTGTGGTAGAAGCCAAATCCCTGCTTGGTCTGGGTGAACAACCGCTCAGCGTCCATGAATTGTGCCAGCGAAGCCCGGCAGTAGATGCCCAGCGGGATCTCGCCGTGTTCGTCGCTGTAACTGTCGTACCAGGCGGCGTACGGCCCGGCGATCAACGCCACCAGATAGGTGCTCATCCGCGGGGTGGTGGCGAAGGCGTGCGTCCCGTCTGTGACGTTGGTGCACACGCTGTTGGAGATCACCTTCCAGTGCTTGGGTGCGGTCACCTGCACCTCAAAGGTGGCCTTGAGGTCGGGTTGGTCGAAGCAGGCGAACATTCGCTTGGCGTCAGCGGTTTCGAATTGCGAGTACAGGTAGACCTCGTCGTCGACCGGGTCGACGAAGCGATGTAGGCCCTCGCCGGTGTTGGAGTAGCGGCAGTCGGCGTCGACGACGACCACGTTGCGATCGGCCAGTCCGGGTAACGGGATACCGGTCGATTCGTCGTACCCGGAGACGTCGAGTTCGCGGCCGTTGAGGCTGGCGCTGCGCACGGTATCGGCAGCGATGTCGAGCACGGTGTGGGCGCCGGCGGCTGCGTCAAACACGACGGTGGTGGTGGACCGGAAAGTACGTTCGCTCGCAGCGCCGTTGCCGTCGGTGAGATCGAGGTTGATCTGATAGCTGTCAACGGTGATCAGGGCGGCGCGTTCGACAGCCTGGTCCCGGGTGAGGTTTGGAAGGGCCACGCGTCCAACTTAGAGCCTGTCGGCACGCGGGCCGGGCACCGGTACCTCTGGGTGGGAACAGCCGCGCGGCAACTACGGTTGTGCTGAACAGTGTTCCGACCGTTCCTGAACTGTCCGGGAGAGGACTGTGTAATGCCCGAGAAGGCCCCCGTCAAGTCGCAAGCCGATTTCTGGTTCGACCCGTTGTGCCCGTGGTGTTGGATTACCTCGCGTTGGATCCTCGAGGTGGCGAAGGTTCGCGATGTCGAGGTGAACTTTCACGTGATGAGCCTCGCGATACTCAACGAAAACCGCGACGACCTGCCCGAGAACTATCGCGAAATCATCAAGGGGGCATGGGGGCCGGTGCGGGTGGCGATCGCTGCCGAGCAGGCCCATGGTGCCGGCGTGCTGGACCGCCTATACACCGCGATGGGCACCCGGATTCACAACGAGGACAACAAAAACCTCGACGAGGTCATCAAGGGGTCGCTTGCCGACGCCGGTCTGCCAGCGGAGCTGGCGGCGGCAGCTCAAAGTAACGCCTACGACGACGCGCTGCGGAAGAGCCACCACGCCGGCATGGACGCGGTCGGCGACGATGTCGGCACGCCGACCATCCACGTCAACGGTGTGGCGTTCTTCGGGCCGGTGCTGTCGAAAATCCCGCGCGGTGAGGAGGCCGGCAAGCTCTGGGACGCCTCGCTGACCTTTGCGGCCTACCCACACTTTTTCGAGCTCAAGCGGACCCGCGCCGAGCCGCCGCAATTCGACTAGACCAGGCGGCTCGGCGGGTGGTGCAACCGCGTCGGGCACAATGTCGGGCATGCGTGTCTACCTGGGTGCTGACCACGCCGGCTACGAGCTCAAGCAGCAGATCATCGAGCATCTGAAAAAATCCGGTCACGAGCCGATCGACTGCGGCGCCTTCAGCTACGACGCCGAGGATGACTATCCGGCGTTTTGCATCGCCGCCGCGACGCGCACGGTGGCTGATCCGGGCAGCCTCGGCATCGTGCTTGGGGGGTCGGGCAACGGCGAGCAGATCGCGGCCAACAAGGTCGTCGGCGCACGGTGCGCGCTGGCGTGGAGCGTCGAGACCGCGACGCTGGCGCGTGAACACAACAACGCGCAGCTGATCGGTATCGGCGGCCGTATGCACACCGTCGCCGAGGCGCTGGCTATTGTCGACGCTTTCGTGACCACGCCGTGGTCGAAAGCGCAGCGCCACCAACGGCGTATCGACATTCTCGCCGAGTACGAACGTACCCACCAAGCGCCGCCGGTTCCCCGAGCTGAGGTCTGACCCCAGAAGGAGAGTCCGTTGAGGATCGCTGGAAATTCGCGGACAATTGTCACCGGAATTTACTGGTCCGCGATGCTTACCGGATATTTAGCGACAGCATACATGCCATGGCGGCTGGGGCCGAACACGATACGCAGCGACGCCTTGATCTATCGAACTATGTCAGAACAGTTGCATACCCCTCAAACTAATCCGCTTGGATTGCGTTTGCCGGTACCTTATCTCGTTCATTTCCTATCAATATATGGAAATTTAGACATAAACTCGGCGTGGCGGATCGTGACGATCGGATTCACATTTGCGACCCTCCTGGTGTATTTTCTTATTTTTGCTAAGATCACCGAGGCTGTAAGCCTATCGTGCATGCTCACCGCGATGGTTGCGGCAACTTACTGGCTTTGTGTATTCAGTATGCAACGGATGTGTCTTTTGGACCCGGCGCAGAATTTCTTTCTGGTTCTCGTGATATGGGCTGCACTAAGGCGGAATTTTATTGCGTTCGTAATTCTTTTGGCTCTTGGTGCGATGTTTAGAGAACCCGTGCTGCTGGCTGCTCCGACACTGCTACTGGTGCTCGTCGCTAACAAATCGCCTAAACGCATGCTAATCAGAGGATCTATTGCGACTTTCGGTGCAATCGCGGTGTATTTTATCTATCGGGCTGTGGCCATTGCTTCGCTGCTTCCTGGCGGAACTTTCTATATTGGACGAACGGGCACGTCAAGCATCGTGAAAACGGTAACTTCTGCCTTGGCGGCCTTTCAATCACGTATCCCCATTGGGACTGCGCTCGCATTCGGTATACTTCCGCTCATCGTAATTTTTGGGCTCACACATTCGAATTTTCCGCAGAAGGAGAAACGAACAATTCTGGGCTTGATAATTGGCTACACGCCGATAGTCTTATTTGCTCGAATATTTGCAACAGACGCCGAGCGTGTTCTTATGCTGTTAGCGCCAGTGGTGTTTATCGCATTCGCATTAATTGTCGCCAACATGCCTGAGCGCAACGACCTACGCCGTTTTTCATTGCTGATATTTACTGTACTGTATGCGGGAGCGCAAGCCACCACAAGTCATCGGTTAGGAATTATTCTCAATTTTGTCGCCCTAATACTCTTTGGTGGTGTAATGCTGGTGCTGCAAGAAATATCCCGCAGACAGGCAGGTCGGTCGTCCCGCCCTGATGATGAGGTTATGGATTCGAATGTGCTACCTGTTCAATTGACGGCTGGCGTCGGCGCACGAGGGGGTGCTTCGCTGTGATGCCCCTGGGTGGCAGGAAACTGCCAGGAAGGCGTACTCGCCAAGCGCCGCCGGTGCCCGCCGCCCGGGTCTGAGGGACTCTGGTGCCCGAAGGGCATACCCTGCACCGGCTGGCCCGGCTGCATCAGCGCCGATTCGCGGGCGCACCTGTCACGGTGTCCAGCCCGCAGGGCAGGTTCGCTGATTCGGCGGCCTTAGTGGACGGCCGGGTGCTGCGCCGTGCCAGCGCCTGGGGTAAGCATCTGTTTCACCACTACGCTGACGGCCCGATCGTGCATGTGCATCTTGGCCTCTACGGCACTTTCACCGAATGGGCCCGCCCCAACGATGTATCGCTTCCGGAGCCGGTCGGGCAGGTGCGAATGCGGATGGTCGGCGCTGACTACGGCACCGACTTGCGCGGCCCGACAGTGTGCGAGCTGCTCGACGAAGGCCAGGTCGGAGACGTCGTCGCGAGGCTTGGACCCGACCCCTTGCGTGGCGATGCCGACCCGTCGTGGGCGTGGGCTCGGATTACAAAGTCCCGCAGGCCTATCGGTGCGCTCTTGATGGACCAGACCGTCATCGCCGGGGTGGGGAATGTCTACCGCAGCGAGTTGCTGTTCCGCCACCGCATCGAACCGTTCCGGCCCGGCCGGGAGATCAGCCAGACAGCGTTCGATGCAGCGTGGACCGACCTGGTGGCACTGATGAAAGTCGGTTTGCGCCGCGGCAAGATCGTCGTGGTGCGCCCCGAGCACGACCACGGTCCGCCGTCCTACTTGCCCGAGCGGCCCCGCACGTACGTTTACCGACGCGCCGGCGAACCCTGCCGCGGGTGCGGTGCAACGATCCGTACCGCGGTACTCGAGGGCCGCAATGTGTTTTGGTGCCCGCAGTGCCAGGTGTGAACCGTAGGTGGCAAAGGGCAATGGGAGCCGGCGGGCCCGACCACCGGTAATTTCAGGCCACCGGGAGCACGTCGTTGGTGACCCCAAGCGCCGCGTAGACCCGGTTACTCAGGGCCAGGCTGCGTGGGTCTGCGTTGGCTTTGGTGGCGTCGAAGCGATTCATCACATACGCGTAGCCGATTCGGTGTTCCGCATCGACAAACCCGAATGAGCCGCCGGTGCCGCCGTGGCCGAAGATCCGCGGGTTGGGTCCGTTGATGCCACGCTGGTTGAGCATGTAGCCCAAACCCCACCCGTGATCGGCGACCCGCGGGCCGAGCACCAGATCGGTGTCGAAGCCACCTTGGGACACCCGGACGAGGTCCATGTGGCTGCGACTGAGCAGCTTCTCCTGGGCGAGCGCATTGTAGAAGGTCGCTAACCCCAGCGCCGACACATGTCCGTTGGTGGCGGGAAACTCGATCTCTCGCCACCGCTCCGGTGCTGTGAAGCCGAGTTCGTTGTCGGGTACGAAAGGCACAAACCCTAGCGCGACCGACAGCCCCGCTTTCGGATGTTCGGCCAGCGTGACGGGATCGTCGGGTGCCTGGGCGTCGGACACCATGGTGCGGATTTGGGAGTGGTTCACCATCTCAGCGCAGCGGTGCTGCTCACTGGCGGGCAAGCCGATATGCACATCGATGCCCAGCGGCTCGGCGATCTCGGTGCGTAGATAGTGAGCTATTGTGCGGCCGGTGACCCGGCGAACCACCTCGCCGAGGATGAAACCGAAGCTGACCGCGTGGTAGCCCTGGGCGGTCCCCGGCTGCCACCACGGTTCGGCGGCGGCTAGCTGCTCGCAGACAAAGTCCCAATCGGCCACCTGCTCCCAAGCAAGCCGTTTGCGCGGCCCAATTGCGCCGGAGCGGTGGCTCATCACCATGGCCAGCGTGATGGCTTCCTTACCCGCCTGCCCGAACTCCGGCCAGTAGCGCGACACCGGAGCGTGCAGATCCAGTTCGCCGCGCTCGGCGAGCTGGTGCACGCATGTGCTGGTCAGCCCCTTGGTGCCGGAGAGCACGACGGATAGCGTGTCCTGCTGCCACGGCCGGGTGCCGGCAGCGTCGGCGGAGCCGCCCCAGAGGTTGACGACGAGGTCCCCCTCGACCCACACCGCTACGGCCGCGCCGACCTCGTTACGCAGCGCAAAGTTGCGCTCGAAGGCATCTCGTACGCCGACGAACTCCGACGTGCATGAGCCCTTGATGACGACGTCGCTCATGGCGCCTTTCCGTTGAGCTAAACGGTCAACCCGAGCGGGCGACGGGAATCGAACCCGCGTAGCTAGTTTGGAAGACTAGGGCTCTACCATTGAGCTACGCCCGCGTGTATCAGTCGAGCGCGACTGTACGTGGTGGCAGGCATCAAATCTAATTGAAGCTGTTCTGCGACCGCTCTGTGACGCAGTAGGTCGCTGCAAAAGGCGCTGCCGTCGGGCCGTAGGATCGCGTGGTCAGCGCGGGGTGTAGCGCAGCTTGGTAGCGCATCCGCTTTGGGAGCGGAAGGCCGCAGGTTCAAATCCTGTCACCCCGACCAACCGCAGGGACGACCACCGAGGAGCACACCCGTGAAGAGCAATGTCGAGCAATTGAGCCCTACCCGGGTGCGTATCAACGTGGAAGTGCCTTTTACCGAGCTCGAGCCGGATTTCCAGCGGGCCTACAAAGAGCTGGCCCGACACGTGCGGCTGCCCGGTTTCCGGCCCGGGAAGGCGCCCGCGAGGTTGCTGGAGGCGCGTTTCGGCCGGGAGACGCTGCTCGATCAGGTTGTCAACGAAGCCATGCCCAGCCGGTACGGTCAGGCACTGGCGGAGTCGGAGGTCCAACCGATCGGCCAGCCCGAAATCGAGGTGACCAAAAAGGAATACGGCCAGGATCTGGCCTTCACCGTCGAGGTCGAGGTGCGCCCCAAGATCGAACTTCCGGATTTCAGCACCCTGACGGTTGCCGTGGACCCGGTCGAGGTCAGCGACGACGATGTCGAGGCCGAGCTGCAGTCATTGCGTGCCAGGTTCGGCACCCTGACCGGCGTGGACCGGCCGGTGGCGCTCGGTGACTTTGTCTCGATCGATTTGTCGGCCACCGTCGATGGCGAGAAGGTACCGAACGCCGATGCGGAGGGGCTATCCCACGAGGTCGGCTCCGGCCGGCTCATCGCAGGTCTCGACGATGCGCTCGTCGGTTTGTCCGCCGATGAGTCGCGAGTCTTCACCGCTCAGTTGGCCACCGGCGAACACGCCGGTCAGGACGCAGAGGTGACCGTCACCGTCAAGTCGGTCAAGGAACGCGAACTGCCGGAGCCGGACGACGAGTTCGCCCAACTGGCCAGCGAGTTCGACACCATGGCGGAGCTGCGGACCAATCTTGGCGATCAGGTCCGCCAGACCAAGCGCGCCCAGCAAGCGGAGAAAATCCGCGACGCGGTCGTGGACGCGTTGCTCGAGCGGGTGGACGTGCCATTGCCGGAAGGGATTGTGCAGGCCCAGTTCGATAATGCCCTGCACGCCGCGCTGAGCGGTCTGGGCCACGACGAAGCCAAGTTCGCCGAGATGCTCGCCGAGCGTGGGTCCTCGCGCGAGGAGTTCGAAGCCGAGACACGGAGCGCCGCAGAGCAGGACGTCACGAGGCAGCTGCTGCTGGATGCAGTGGCTGAGGACCAGAAGATCCAGGTGGGCCAGGACGACCTGACCGAACGCTTGCTCGCCACGTCTCGGCAATACGGCGTCGACCCACAGCAGCTGTTTGGCTTCCTGCGGGAAAACAACCAGTTATCGTCCTTGGTTGCCGACGTGCGGCGCGGGCTGGCGGTCGCAGCGGTGGTCGAGGCGGCGACGGTCACCGACGTTGCCGGAAACCCGATCGACACCAGTGAATTCTTCGGCAAGCGCGCCCAAAGCGACGAAGCTGACCAGAAGACCGAAGAATCAGACCCGAACAGCGGTGCCGCCGACGACGAGGCCGGCGAGGCCGCGGAATGACCGGGTTATGACGCTGTAAGCGAACGTGCCCCTTTCAGGGGGTGCGTGACCGCCAAACAGCGGGCTCGGTTAGTTAGTGTCGGTGCATACAGAACTCCAGAAAGCAGGTATCCCACTGTGGGCCACGTGACTGACATGCGTTCAAACTCGCAGGGTCTCACCCTCACGGACTCGGTCTATGAGCGCTTGCTCTCCGAGCGCATCATCTTCCTGGGTTCGGAGGTGAACGACGACATCGCCAATCGGCTCTGCGCACAGATATTGCTGCTCGCCGCCGAAGACGCCTCCAAAGACATTTCCCTGTACATCAATTCCCCCGGCGGATCGATCAGCGCCGGGATGGCGATCTACGACACCATGGTGCTGGCGCCGTGTGACATCGCCACCTACGCGATGGGTATGGCCGCGTCGATGGGGGAGTTCTTGCTGGCGGCGGGAACGAAGGGCAAGCGTTACGCGCTGCCACACGCCCGCATCCTGATGCACCAGCCGCTGGGCGGGGTGACCGGCAGCGCGGCCGACATTGCCATTCAGGCCGAGCAGTTCGCTGTCATCAAAAAGGAGATGTTCCGGCTCAACGCCGAGTTCACCGGCCAGCCGATCGAGCGCATCGAGGCCGATTCTGACCGCGACCGCTGGTTCACCGCCCCGGAAGCCCTGGAATACGGTTTCGTCGACCACATCATTACCCGCGCCCACGTCAACGGAGAAGTGCAGTGAAATCCCAGAACCCTCAGATCCAACCTCAGGCGCGGTACATCCTGCCGTCGTTCATCGAGCACTCCAGCTTCGGCGTCAAGGAGTCCAACCCGTACAACAAGCTGTTTGAGGAACGCATCATCTTCCTCGGCGTCCAGGTCGACGACGCGTCGGCCAACGACATTATGGCGCAGCTGCTGGTGCTGGAGTCGTTGGATCCTGACCGCGACATCACCATGTACATCAACTCGCCGGGCGGCGGGTTCACCTCGCTGATGGCGATCTACGACACCATGCAGTACGTCCGCGCCGACATCCAGACGGTGTGTCTGGGTCAGGCCGCTTCGGCGGCGGCGGTGCTGCTGGCCGCCGGAACCCCAGGTAAGCGGATGGCGCTGCCCAACGCGCGCGTGCTGATCCACCAGCCGTCGCTGTCCGGTGTGATCCAAGGCCAGTTCTCCGATCTGGAGATCCAGGCTGCCGAGATCGAGCGGATGCGCACCCTGATGGAGACGACGCTGGCCCGCCACACCGGCAAGGATGCCGCGGTGATCCGTAAGGACACCGACAGGGACAAGATCCTGACCGCCGAAGAGGCCAAGGACTACGGGATCATCGACACCGTGTTGGAGTACCGGAAGCTCTCGGCGCAGACCGCCTAACGGCTCGCCAGCACCGTCGTCAGTTCGGCGATATCGGCCGGCCGCACCCGGCAGCATCCGCCGACGATGCGCGCCCCCGCCGCCATCCACTGCAGGGCTAGCTCCGTAGAAAACCGCCGCGGACCGACCCAGGCCCGGCGCAGGCCGTCCCAGCGTTCCCCGCTGTTCGGATAGACGATTACCGGCTTGCCGATCTTGGCGATGCGGATGGCCGCCAGCACATCGTCGGGTGCGCAGCAATTGACGCCGACCGCGACAATCTCGGGGACGCCGGCGGCCACCGCGAACGCCTCGGCAAGCGGTTGTCCGGCGCGGGTCCGGGGCCCGTCGGGGGTCCCATTGATGGTGTAGCTGAGCCACGCCGGCACGCCGGCCGAGCGCACCAGGTTGACCAACGCTTCGGCCTCGTCGATGTCGGGAACGGTTTCTAGGGCAAGTACATCCGCGCCGGCCTCGGCCAGTACCTCTAGCCGCGGGCGATGCCACTGGGCCAGAGCCGCGACGGACAGGCCGTAGCGTCCGCGATATTCTGACCCGTCGGCCAGCGCCGCGCCGTACGGTCCGACCGAGGCGGCCACGCTCAAGCCATCCGCGTGACCACCCGCGCCGATCTCGTCACGCGCGGCGTTGGCGAGTTCGACGCTGCGGCGCAGCAGCCTGATCGCCTCATCGTGGCCGATCCCGCGTGCTGCAAAGCCTTCGAACGATGCCTGATAGCTCGCGGTCGTCGCGATCGTCGCGCCGGCGCGAAAGTACGCGACGTGCACCGCGACGATCTCCTGCGGGGCGTCCATCAGCAGTCTCGCCGACCATAACGGGTCGGATAGATCGTTTCCGCGCGCTTCGAGTTCGGTGGCCAGCCCACCGTCGTTGATCAGCACGGATTCGCTGTGAACAGCCAGTCCCACCAGGTCACTGTAAGGTGATTACCCGAAGGTTCGGCAGCTCAGGGGCTTCGGTCACGTAACGACCGCGACACGCCAGAGACACGGATTGCGCGTCTCGACGAGTGGCGGGCGGAGTCGGGCTATATGTTTCATGTCAGACGGATAGGCATGAACGTCCCACGAACACCCGCGAATATCAACGACGCGATTCGGCGCTAACGGTCGCGTCGGGCCCGAACAAGCGGGTAGCGTCGGGGAATACACGCGGCATAGCAAGACGAACGGCGAACAGGAAGTAGGCACTGACGCACCATGGCGCGCATCGGAGACGGCGGTGACTTGCTGAAATGCTCGTTCTGCGGGAAGAGTCAGAAACAGGTCAAGAAACTCATTGCGGGTCCCGGGGTGTACATCTGCGATGAATGTATTGACCTGTGCAACGAGATCATCGAAGAGGAACTGGCCGACGCCGACGAGGTAAAACTCGACGAACTGCCCAAGCCCGTTGAGATTCGGGAGTTCCTCGAGGGCTATGTCATCGGGCAGGACACCGCCAAGCGGACACTGGCCGTTGCGGTCTACAACCACTACAAGCGGATCCAAGCCGGCGAGAAGGGTCGCGACTCGAGGTGCGAACCGGTCGAGCTGACTAAATCCAACATCTTGATGCTGGGACCTACCGGTTGCGGCAAGACCTACCTGGCCCAGACGCTAGCCAAGATGCTCAACGTGCCGTTCGCCATCGCCGACGCCACCGCGCTGACCGAGGCCGGTTATGTCGGTGAGGACGTCGAGAACATCCTGCTCAAACTTATCCAAGCCGCCGACTACGACGTCAAGCGCGCCGAGACCGGCATCATCTATATCGACGAGGTCGACAAGATCGCCCGCAAGAGCGAGAACCCGTCCATCACCCGCGACGTCTCCGGCGAGGGAGTTCAGCAGGCCCTGTTGAAAATCCTGGAAGGCACTCAGGCGTCGGTGCCTCCGCAGGGTGGCCGCAAACACCCGCACCAAGAGTTCATCCAGATCGATACCACCAATGTGCTGTTCATCGTCGCCGGTGCCTTCGCCGGGTTGGAGAAGATCATCTACGAGCGGGTCGGCAAGCGTGGCTTGGGCTTTGGCGCCGAAGTCCGCTCCAAGGCCGAAATCGACACCACCGATCACTTTGCCGACGTGATGCCCGAAGATCTGATCAAGTTCGGCTTGATCCCTGAGTTCATCGGGCGGCTCCCGGTGATCGCCTCGGTCACCAATCTCGACATGGAGTCGTTGGTCAAGATCCTGTCCGAGCCGAAGAACGCTTTGGTCAAGCAGTACACCCGGCTCTTCGAAATGGACGGCGTGGAGCTGGAATTCACCGACGACGCGCTGGAAGCGATCGCCGACCAAGCGATCCACCGCGGCACCGGCGCTCGTGGCCTGCGGGCCATCATGGAAGAAGTCCTGCTACCCGTGATGTATGACATACCCAGCCGCGACGACGTCGCCAAAGTGGTGGTGACCAAGGAGACCGTGCAGGACAACGTGTTGCCGACGATCGTGCCGCGCAAGCCGTCGCGCACTGAGCGCCGCGACAAGAGTGCCTAGCCCTGCGACGATGCCGGCCGGAAAGGCCGGCTGAGGAGCCGGGCAATTCCGTTCGAGCCCTGCGACGAGAACGCTCAGGCCGGCCGGGACGTCGGGATCGGCACCAGAAAATGAACGTGTTCACCGGGTGGAGTTGCTCGGATGTGGGCCTGTGCCCGGCAGACGTGACTAATACCACAGTTTCGTACGTTCGCCCCAGCTATCCCTCACTGACGTGGTCTTTTGACGGCGAACTCGCCGCCTGTCCGGGGTCCACGACGGGCGTATGCCTCATGAAGCAGTGCCATAATTGGCACCGCCAGTGACATAGAGCGCGAGCGCGGGGGAGTCACTCCGACGGCGCGTAACCTGAAGCTGCAGCGCGGAGTGCCTGTCCGGAGAACAGATGGAAGGCGGAGACGTGGATCCGAATGGCAGCGGCGCCGGGTCAGAGTCTCATACTGGGGCTGCTGCTGATACCGGGCCCAACCGACGACGCCTGGAAAGGGTTGTTATCCGTTTCGCCGGGGATTCCGGCGACGGTATGCAGCTGACCGGCGACCGGTTTACCTCGGAGGCGGCGCTTTTCGGCAACGACCTGGCTACCCAGCCGAACTACCCCGCCGAGATTCGCGCACCAGCAGGCACCCTGCCCGGCGTCTCCTCTTTCCAGATTCAAATCGCCGACTACGACATCTTGACCGCCGGCGACCGACCGGACGTGCTTGTCGCGATGAATCCGGCAGCGCTGAAGGCCAACCTTGGCGATCTGCCGCGTGGCGGAATGGTGATCGCGAACTCTGACGAGTTCACCAAGCGCAACCTGATGAAGGTGGGCTACGTAACCAACCCACTGGAGTCCGATGAGCTGGAGGAATACGTCGTTCACGCCGTCCCGATGACCACCCTGACCCTCGGGGCAGTCGAAGTGATCGGCGCGTCCAAGAAAGACGGGCAGCGCGCCAAGAACATGTTTGCGCTGGGGTTGTTGTCGTGGATGTACGGGCGGCCGATCCTGACCAGCGAAACTTTCATTAGGGAGAAGTTCGCGCGCAAGCCCGATGTCGCGGAGGCCAACGTCCTCGCGCTGAAGGCGGGCTGGAACTACGGCGAAACCACCGAGGCTTTCGGCACCACGTTCGAGGTGCCCCCAGCGACGCTGCCGGCCGGCGAATACCGGCAGATCTCAGGCAACACCGCGCTAGCCTACGGCATCGTCGCAGCCGGCCAGCTTGCCAACGTTCCGGTCGTGCTCGGCAGCTATCCGATTACACCGGCATCGGACATCCTGCACGAGCTGTCCAAGCACAAGAATTTCAACGTGATCACGTTTCAAGCGGAAGACGAGATCGGCGGTATCTGCGCCGCACTGGGCGCCGCTTACGGCGGTGCGCTGGGAGTCACGAGCACATCGGGCCCAGGCCTTTCGCTGAAGACCGAGGCGCTAGGCCTCGGTGTGATGACCGAACTGCCGCTGTTGGTTATCGACGTGCAGCGGGGCGGACCCTCGACTGGTCTGCCGACCAAGACCGAGCAGGCTGACCTGCTGCAGGCGTTGTATGGCCGCAATGGGGAATCACCGGTGGCGGTGCTGGCACCGCGGTCTCCGTCGGATTGCTTTGAGACTGCCCTCGAAGCGGTGCGCATCGCGGTGTCGTATCACACGCCAGTAATCGTGTTGTCCGACGGCGCCATCGCCAATGGCTCGGAGCCGTGGCGAATCCCGGACGTCAGCGCGTTGGCGCCCATCGAGCACACCTTCGCCAAACCCGACGAGCCCTTCCAGCCCTATGCTCGTGACCCGGAAACACTGGCTCGACAATTCGCAGTCCCGGGCACCCCCGGTCTGGAACACCGCATCGGTGGGTTGGAAGCGGCGAATGGCACCGGCAACATTTCCTACGAGCCGGTCAACCATGACCTCATGGTCAGGTTGCGCCAGGCCAAGATCGACGGCATCCGGGTTCCCGATCTAGAGGTCGACGATCCGACTTCAGATGCCGAGCTGCTGCTGATTGGGTGGGGCAGTTCGTACGGCCCGATCGGTGAAGCCTGCCGACGCGCCCGGCGCAAGGGCATCAAGGTCGCGCATGCCCACCTGCGGTACCTGCGCCCATTCCCGGCCAACCTGGGCGACGTGCTGCGGCGTTACCCGATGGTGGTGGCACCGGAGATGAACCTGGGTCAGCTGGCGATGGTGCTGCGCGGCAAGTATTTGGTCGACGTGCAGTCGGTCACCAAGGTGCAGGGTGTTTCGTTCCTGGCCGACGAGGTGGGCCGCGTTATCCGTGCCGCGCTGGGCGGCACACTGGCTGAGATCGAGCAAGATAAGACGATGGTCGCCAGATTGGCGGCGGCCACGGTTGGAGCGGGAGTCTAATGCATGGTTGGCATGACCCGCGCCGCGACGATGCGACGATGCGGCGATGCCGAGCGAAGCGATGAGGAGGAGCGGCGCTCATGACTAGCGCGATCGGCAATCTGGCGGGCACCGACCTCGGAGTGACTCCGACGTCGACGAAACATGCTTGTGTGCCCACTGTGTCTCCCGGGGAACAGCCGCAGAAGTCCAAGGACTTTACTAGCGACCAGGAGGTCCGCTGGTGCCCGGGCTGTGGCGACTACGTCATCCTCAACACCATCCGCAACTTTCTGCCCGAATTGGGGCTGCGCCGCGAGAACATCGTGTTCATCAGCGGCATCGGATGCTCTAGCCGGTTCCCGTACTACCTGGAGACCTATGGGTTCCACTCGATCCACGGCCGCGCGCCGGCGATCGCGACCGGTCTGGCGTTGGCTCGCGAAGATCTGTCGGTGTGGGTGGTCACCGGTGACGGTGACGCGTTGTCGATCGGCGGCAACCACCTGATCCACGCGCTGCGCCGCAACATCAACATGACAATTCTGTTATTCAACAACCGGATTTACGGGTTAACCAAAGGCCAGTATTCGCCGACGTCAGAGGTTGGCAAGGTCACCAAATCGACCCCGATGGGCTCGTTGGATTACCCGTTCAACCCGGTGTCGTTGGCGCTGGGCGCCGAGTCGACCTTCGTCGGCCGCGCGCTGGACTCGGACCGCAACGGGCTCACTGAGGTGCTGCGCGCCGCGGCTCAGCACCGTGGCGCTGCCCTGGTCGAGATCCTGCAGGATTGCCCCATCTTCAACGACGGCTCGTTTGACGCACTGCGCAAAGAGGGCGCCGAAGAGCGGGTGATCAATGTCCGGCACGGCGAGCCGATCGTGTTTGGCGCCAACGGCGAATACTGCGTAGTGAAGTCCGGCTTTTCCCTCGACGTGGCTAAGACCGCCGACGTCGCTGTCGAGGAGATCGTCGTGCATGACGCATATACCGACGACGCAGCCTATGCGTTTGCGCTATCGCGGCTATCCGATCAGAACCTCGACCACACCGTGCTGGGCATCTTCCGCCAGATCAGCCGGCCAACTTACGATGACGCGGCCCGCTCTCAGGTCCGTGCCGCCCAGAGCTCGACTGCGTCCGATAGGGCCGCACTGCAATCGTTGGTGCGTGGGCGCGACACCTGGACCGTCGACTGACGTGGCTGAGCCAATGCTCGACGCGGTGTCGCTGGCCGGTGTCGTTCTCGCTGGGGGCGAATCGCGGCGTATGGGCCGTGACAAGGCCAGCTTGGCGGTGCCTGGGGGAGCCACCACGATGGTTGAGCACGTCCTTGGCATTGTTGTCCAGCGCTGCGAACCGGTTTTCGTGATGGCCGCCCCAGGACAACCGTTGCCTGCGCTGCAGGCCCGCATCATGCGCGACGAGGTGCGCGGGCTGGGGCCGTTGCCGGCGACCGGGCGGGCATTGCGGGTGGCGGCAGAGGCGGGTGCTCGGCTTGCGTTCGTCTGCGCCGTCGACATGCCGCTTCTCTCCGTCGAATTGATCGATCACCTCGTCCGCCGGGCCCGCGAGACTGCCGCCGAGGTCGTGTTGCCGTGGGACGGCCAGGACCACTACCTCTCCGCGGTGTACCGGACGGATCTGGCCGACCGAGCTGATGCGTTGGTGGCCGCCGGTGAGCGCACGATGCGCGCATTGGTCGACGCGTCGGACACGCAGCGGATCGTGATGTCGGACTCGCGGCCGTTGACGAACGTCAATACGGCCGCTGATTTGCGCGCATTAACGCAGTTCGGATTCTGAGTCGGCTATTCCGTAATTTTTCGCTCCAAATTCCTTGTCGAATCACAGAGTAATTTGCCCGGTTGTCTGGCGAGAAAGTTCTCTTTAATCGAGACGGTGACGTGTCATATTCGCGTGAGCTGACTCGGAGTAGATCCATCTGGGCGGCCTGGACGCATACCGTATTGTGTTGGAACAGCGTTGTTTTGAGTCATCCGGCGCGTTGGATTCAATCAGATGTGGCATTGCCTGCGCCCAGAGAGTTTTGTGGCGAATTTGTTTACCCAAAATCGCAGATCAGATCCTTGCCCGATCGGATCGCGCCTGGCCGGGCGGGGCGCTGCGCGGCCATTGATGTCCACAAGCATTGGTAGCTGATAGAAATTGTTGTCGATGTGAAGTAATTGTATCGCGCCGATCCCGGATAGCGTGCGATGTCGCTTTCCTGCTCATGGAGATCGTCGAATAATGTTGTAGCGCTTGCTGTTTAGATTTGTAGGCGGGAATTGTTGGCCCGGCTCGGGCGCGGTGGGGTTGAATCCGGCGAACCTCGCTATCGCCCCACATCTCTCATGGTCGCGCGGTGTAGGCCGAACTGGCTGTGTCACTTTCGGCCCAATTCGTGTCCCAGCCCACAGTATTTGCGTGATTTGGCTCACGAGTACATCTTGGTGGCGAAGTATTGGCGCCAGTTGAAAACCGATGGCTGACCTGCAGAGATAGTTCTGCGATTGCGCCGTGATCGGGTCGTTATAGGACCGAGATATGCGTTTTGTTGAAGATGACGAATGCAATCTGGTCTCGTACTGTGCTCAACGCGGCCCGATATGGGCCCATAAAAAATAATCCACGGACCCGCGTGTGAGCGGGGCTGAGGACGGCGACAGTCGCTCCGAAGCCGGTGGTAGCAGCCGCCGGACAACTCAGGCCCCGCTGTCGTGTCAGAGCAGACGACACGTCCCAAAGCAGCAATCCCGCATGGACAAAACACCCCAACCCACAACCGTGGGCTGGCTTTGGTGCGCGCACCGCGAAAGGAACAGTCTTGAAGAACGTCCGCAAGATGCTCATCGTCGCCGCCGTCACGGGGGCGCTCGTGACTGTGTCATCCGCCGCTACCGCCAACGCGGATGTGGTGGGCATGGACCCGAACTTGGGGCCGGCCGGGCCCGCCCTGGACGTGCCGCCGCCCCCGCCGCTTCCGGCGCCCGACGTGCCGCCGCCCCCGGCGCCGGTGGGTTTTGATCCGGCGCCGCCCCCGCCGCCTCCGGTGCCGATCAAGGCATACAGCGTGAACTGGGATGCGATCGCGCAGTGTGAGTCCGGTGGCAACTGGTCGATCAACACCGGTAACGGCTACTCCGGCGGCTTGCAGTTCAGCCCCAGCACCTGGCGAGCCAATGGTGGCTCCGGATCGGCGAACAACGCGAGCCGCGAGGAGCAGATCCGGGTGGCCGAGAATGTGCTGCGCTCCCAGGGCATCGGCGCCTGGCCGGTCTGTGGCCGGCGCGGCTGACAAACTACCTGAACTGACTGCCCAGGAACGGACCGCTGTCGCACGCCAACAATGCCGGACCTTCGGGGCCCAGGCCCGCGATACCCTGAGACGGCCGGTACGCAGTGGGGCACCTGGGCTGTCTTCCTTCCCGATACGCGCCCGACACGCGCGGGGAGCAGCTGAGGTGTCGAGAGTAGCGTCGGGCCGATGACCGCAACCCAGCGCGAATTCGACATCGTCATATATGGAGCCACAGGCTTCGTCGGGAAGCTGACTGCCGAATATCTAGCCCGGGCCGGTGGGGATGCCCGCATTGCACTGGCCGGCCGCTCAACGGAACGGCTGCGGGCCGTTCGCGACATCCTGGGGGAATCCGCGCAGTCCTGGCCGGTTCTGGCCGCCGATACGGCATCGCCATCGACCCTGAATGAGATGGCTGCCCGGACCCGAGTCGTCGTCACTACGGTTGGGCCCTACACCCGCTACGGGCTTCCGTTAGTGGCTGCCTGCGCTGGTGCCGGTACTGATTATGCCGACCTGAGCGGGGAGCCACCATTCATCCGCAACAGCATCGACCTTTATCACCAGCAGGCCGTCGACACCGGCGCCCGCATCGTCCACGCCTGCGGATTCGACTCGGTGCCATCGGATCTGACCGTCTACGCCCTGTATCGCACGGCTACCGAGGACGGTGCCGGTGAGCTGGTCGGCACCGATTTCGTGGTGCGTGCCGTGGCCGGCGGGCTCTCCGGCGGCACCATCGCGTCGCTGCTGGAAGTGCTGCACACCGTCTCCAGTGATCCCGACATGCGTCGCCAATTCGCGGATCCATACACGCTGAGCACCGACCGCGGTGCCGAGCCCGAACTCGGCCCGCAACCCGATTTGCCGTGGCGTCGTGGCCGTCAGATTGCGCCGGAACTGGCCGGTCTGTGGACGGCCGGATTTATGATGGCGCCGACGAACACGCGGATCGTGCGGCGCAGCAACGCGTTATTGGGCTGGGCGTATGGCAGACGGTTCCGCTATAGCGAAAGCATGAGCCTAGGCTCGTCGACCGTGGCGCCGGTGGCGTCGGCCATCGTCAGCGGGGTCGGCAACGTGATGTCCGGACTGGGCAGCCGCTACTTCCGGCTACTGCCGCGTGGGCTGGTGGAGCGAGTCGTTCCCAAACCCGGCACCGGCCCAAGTGCGGCGACTCGGGAGCGCGGCTTCTATCGGATCGAGACATACACCACCACGACAACCGGTGCCCGGTACGTGGCGCGCATGGCGCAGGACGGCGACCCCGGTTACCAGGCGACGTCGGTGCTGCTCGGGGAGTGCGGTCTGGCGCTGGCATTCGACCGTGACAAGCTCACCGGCCTGCGGGGCGTGCTTACGCCCGCGGCCGCGATGGGTGATGCGTTGTTGGCACGGTTCCCCGCCGCGGGTGTGTCGCTGCAGACCGAGCGATTGAACTGAGACCGGCCGCGAGGCGACGGTAAGCCGCATCGACCACGGCTGCGGATTCGGTTCCTTCCCTTCAGATCTGACTGTGCACTCGCGATTTCGGCGGCGGCAACGGCGTTGCTGAGGGGTATCGCCGGAGATCGGATCGGGCTAGTGTCGTAATCGACTTGGCTATATATCTAGCAATGAAGGTGGACACACCGATGGCCGGTCTTGATGGTCTCTACGCCCAGATTCCCGCATCGGAAATCGCAGCCAAGCTCGGCGCCAATAACGTCGGCGCGGTCCACATGCTGGTGCCGGTGTTGCTCAGCGGGCTGCAGCACAACTCGCAAGACAAGAAGTAGCCCAACACAGCCAGCTGCTGGGTGGTTTCGGTTGCGTCGATAGGGGAAATGCCCAGGTCGAACCATGATCTGCAGGCGCCCGGCCATCGGGCACCGGCAATGATGTCCGGCACCAGCCGACCGGACTGGTAACGAGAGGGAATGTCATGTTAGACACGCTCATCGAAGGACAGCAGCTAGTGCGCGGGGAATCGCTTGCCTCGCACAATGGCGCCTATACCCTGACCCTGCAGGACGACGGCAACCTGGTGCTGGCCTCCCGTGGCCAGGCCCTGTGGTCGACGTCGACTACCGGCCAGAATGTGGTGCGCGCCGAAGTGCAGCGTGACGGCAACTTCGTCCTGTACACGGCGGACAAACCGGTGTGGGACACCCACACCAAGGGCAAGAAGGACGTCAAGCTCGTGCTTCAAGATGATCGCAACCTGGTGCTTTACGCCGCTGATGGGCCGGCCTGGTCGACGCACACCGAGACCGAGAATCCACCGCCAGCAGCGGCTGAGCCCACTGCCGCGGAGCAGTCGAGCGCCGACGAGCCCATGGCGCAGCCAGTTTGTGACGCTATTTCCGAGCCGGCGCCGAAACCGGCCGCCCGGACGTACACCGTCGTGTCCGGGGACACCCTGTCGGCCATCGCGGAACGCTTCTACGGCGACGGCAGCAAATACGGTGTGATCGCCGATGCCAACGGCGTGCCCAACCCTGATCTCATCTACCCTGGCCAGGTCCTCACCATTCCGTAATCGCAGACCCAACGCAGACCCATCACCTGCGACTTCGGGCGCTTTCGCGCGCGCTAATCGGGCTCCCTAGAATTGACCGGTGACCGCCAGCCCGAGGCCCTCCGCTGACCCGCTGCCCAAGTCGTGGGACCCAGGCGCGATGGAGAGCGTGATCTACCAGAAGTGGCTGAACGCCGGCTACTTCGCCGCGGATCCCACCAGCACAAAACCCGGGTATTCGATCGTGCTTCCGCCGCCGAACGTGACCGGCAGCTTGCACATGGGCCACGCGCTGGAACACACCATGATGGACGCGTTGACCCGCCGCAAACGGATGCAGGGCTACGAGGTGCTGTGGCAGCCGGGCATGGACCACGCGGGCATCGCGACTCAAAGCGTGGTGGAAAAGCAGCTTGCGGTCGACGGCAAGACCAAGGAGGACTTCGGTCGGGAGCTGTTCGTCGACAAAGTGTGGGACTGGAAGCGTGAATCCGGCGGTGCCATCGCCGGCCAGATGCGCCGGCTCGGCGACGGGGTGGACTGGAACCGCGACCGGTTCACCATGGACGACGGCTTGTCGCGGGCGGTGCGGACGATCTTCAAGCGGCTCTACGACGCCGGGCTGATTTATCAAGCCGAGCGGCTGGTCAACTGGTCGCCGGTACTTCGGACAGCGATCTCCGACATCGAGGTCATATACGACGAGATCGAGGGCGAGCTGGTCTCGCTCCGTTACGGGTCACTCGACGATGACGAGCCACACATCGTGGTCGCCACCACCCGGGTCGAGACCATGCTCGGCGACACCGCCATCGCCGTGCATCCCGATGACAAGCGCTACCGGAGTCTGGTCGGGACGACGCTGCCGCACCCGTTCGTCGACCGCGAACTCGTAATCGTCGCCGATGAGCACGTCGACCCCGAATTCGGCACCGGCGCAGTCAAAGTCACACCCGCCCATGATCCCAACGACTTCGAAATCGGATTGCGGCACAACCTGCCGATGCCGAACATCATGGACGTCAAGGCCTGTATCGCTGACACCGGAACCGAATTCGACGGCATGGATCGATTCGAGGCCCGCATCGCGGTGCGCGAAGCGCTGGCGGCGCAGGGCCGCATCGTCGAGGAGAAACGACCCTACCTGCACAGCGTGGGGCATTCAGAGCGCAGCGGCGAAGTCATCGAGCCACGCTTGTCGCTGCAATGGTGGGTCAGGGTGGAATCGCTGGCCAAGGCCGCCGGCGACGCGGTGCGTAACGGGGACACCGTGATTCACCCCGCCAGCATGGAACCGCGCTGGTTCTCCTGGGTTGACGACATGCGCGACTGGTGCATCTCGCGGCAGCTGTGGTGGGGGCATCGCATCCCGATCTGGTACGGGCCCAACGGCGAACAGGTGTGCGTGGGTCCCGATGAAGCACCCCCTGAGGGGTGGGAGCAAGACCCTGACGTGCTGGACACCTGGTTCTCGTCCGGGCTGTGGCCGTTTTCCACGCTGGGCTGGCCGGAAAAGACTCCGGAGCTGGAAAAGTTCTATCCGACAAGTGTTCTCGTCACCGGCTACGACATTCTGTTCTTTTGGGTCGCGCGGATGATGATGTTCGGCACCTTCGTCGGCGGGGACGACGCCATCACGGTAGGCGGTCGCCGCGGCCCGCAGGTGCCGTTCACCGACGTCTTCTTGCACGGGCTGATCCGTGACGAATTCGGCCGCAAGATGAGCAAGTCCCGGGGCAACGTCATCGACCCGCTGGACTGGATGGAGATGTTCGGAGCTGACGCGCTGCGCTTCACGCTGGCACGCGGCTCTAGCCCCGGTGGTGATCTGGCCATCGGCGAGGATCATGTCCGCGCGTCGCGCAACTTCGGCACCAAGCTGTTCAACGCCACCCGGTATGCACTGCTCAACGGTGCTGCACTGGCGCCCTTGCCCGCGCTGACAGCGCTGACTGATGCCGATCGCTGGATTCTTGGACGGCTGGAACAGGTTCGCGCCGAAGTTGATTCAGCCTTTGACAGCTACGAGTTCAGTCGCGCCTGCGAGGCGCTCTACCACTTTGCGTGGGACGAGTTCTGTGACTGGTATGTCGAATTGGCTAAGGCGCAGCTTGCCGATGGGCTCACGCACACCACAGCAGTGCTGGCTGCGGCGCTCGATACGCTGCTGCGGATGCTGCACCCGGTGATGCCGTTCATTACTGAAACGCTCTGGCAGGCGCTGACCCAACGAGAGTCACTGGTGATCGCCGACTGGCCGGAGCCTTCCGGCATCAGCCTGGACCCGGTTGCCGCGCAGCGGATTAGCGATATGCAGAAGCTGGTGACCGAGATCCGCCGGTTCCGCAGTGATCAGGGTCTGGCCGATCGACAGAAGGTGCCGGCTCGGTTGTCCGGTGTCGACGACGCCGATCTGAGCACCCAGATGGCCGCCGTGACATCGCTAGCGTGGCTCACCATACCGGGTCCCGAGTTCCGCCCGTCCGTGTCCTTGGAGGTTCGGCTGGGCCCCAACGTGAACCGTACGGTCGTCGTCGAACTCGACACGTCGGGCTCCATCGATGTGGCCGCCGAACGCCGCCGCCTCGAAAAAGACTTGGCCGCAGCGCAAAAGGACCTGGAATCGACGGCCGCCAAACTGGCCAATACGGACTTCTTGGCCAAGGCTCCCCAACACGTCGTCGGCAAGATCCGTGACCGTCAGCGCGTGGCCCAGGAGGAAACCGATCGGATCATGGCCAGGCTGGCCGCACTGCAATGACCTTCGAGCCCATCGACGCGGCCCCCACACCAGACGAGATCGCGTCCCTGTTGCAGGTCGAACACCTGCTGGACCAGCGCTGGCCAGAGACCCGTATCGAACCGAGCCTGACCCGGATCAGCGCGTTAATGGATTTGCTCGGCTCACCGCAACTCAGCTACCCGTCGATACACATCGCCGGCACCAACGGGAAAACCTCGGTGACGAGGATGGTCGACGCGCTGCTGACCGCGCTGCACCAGCGCACTGGCCGCTTCACCAGCCCGCACCTGCAGTCGGCGGTCGAACGCATCGCGATCGATGCAAAACCGATCAGCCCGGCGCAGTATGTGGCGACGTACCGCGAGATTGAACCGTTCGTGCAGATGATCGACGCGCAGTCGCAGTCCTCCGGGGGGCCGGCGCTGAGCAAGTTCGAGGTCGTCACCGCGATGGCGTTCGCGGCGTTCGCGGATACGCCCATCGACATCGCGGTGGTCGAGGTGGGCTTGGGCGGGCGATGGGATGCGACCAACGTGATTAATGCACCGGTCGCCGTCATCACCCCGGTCAGCATTGACCACGTCGAGTATCTCGGCAACGACGTCGCCGCGATCGCCCGCGAGAAGGCGGGCATCATCACGAAAGCCCCCGAGGGCGCGCCGGATACCGTCGCGGTCATCGGCCGCCAGGCGCCGGCCGCGATGGAGGTGCTGTTGGCCCAATCGGTACCCGCCAACGCGCAAGTCGCCCGGCAGGATTGCGAGTTCGCAGTCTTGGGCCGCCAGGTTGCAATCGGTGGGCAGGTGCTGCAGCTGCAGGGGCTTGGTGGGGTTTATGACGACATCTATCTGCCGCTGCATGGCGAACACCAGGCGCACAACGCGGTCCTGGCCCTTGCGGCGGTCGAGGCATTTTTCGGCGCTGGGGCGCAGCGCCAGCTCGATGTCGAGGCGGTGCGGGCCGGTTTCGCCGCCGTCATCAGCCCCGGCCGGTTGGAGCGCATGCGCAGCGCCCCCACGGTGTTCATCGACGCCGCCCATAATCCCGCCGGCGCGGGCGCGTTGGCGCGCACGCTGGTTGACGAATTCGACTTCCGAACCCTGGTCGGGGTGCTCAGCGTGCTGGCCGACAAGGACATCGACGGTATCCTGGCCGCGCTAGAGCCGGTGCTGGATTCCGTCATTGTGACCGACAACGGCTCGCCGCGGGCGCTGGATGTCGAGTCGCTGGCCTTGGCGGCGCGGGAGCGGTTCGGCCCCGACCGGGTGATCAGCGTGGCGAACCTGCGCGACGCCATCGACGCAGCGACCGCGCTGGTCGACGACGCCGCAGCCGATGAGGAAGCCGAGGGGTTCGGCGTCTCCGGCCGCGGGATCGTCATCACCGGCTCGGTGGTCACCGCCGGCGCCGCCCGGACCTTGTTTGGGCGCGACCCGCAATGACTGACAGCCCGGGGGAGCAAGGCCGCCAAATCCCCCCAAAGCCCCTGCCACCGGCCGACCCCTGGAAGAGCTTGGCCGCGGTGATGGCCGCGACGCTGCTGCTCGAGGCAATCGTGGTGCTGCTGGCGCTACCGGTGGTGGGCGCGGTCGGCGGCGGGCTGACGCCGGCTGCGCTGATCTATCTGCTTGGGCTGGCCGGGCTGTTGATCGTCCTGGCCGGACTGCAGCGCAGGGCTTGGGCGATCTGGGTGAACCTGGGTGTACAGGTGGTGGCGCTGGCCGGCTTCGCGGTGTATCCCGGTGTGGGATTCATCGGTGTGCTGTTCACCGTGGTGTGGGCGCTGATCGCCTATTTCCGCGCCGAGGTCCGCCGGCGCCAGAAATAACTCCGGTGCCGCCGTCGGACTGATCGGCGAGCCGTTCGGTACGCTGTGCGCCGTGACCGAACGGACCCTCGTATTGATCAAGCCGGACGGCGTCGAACGGCAATTGATTGGGGAGATCATCAGCCGCATCGAGCGGAAAGGCCTCACTATCGCGGCGCTGCAGCTCAGAAAGGTCAGCGAGGAGCTGGCCAGCCAGCATTACGCCGAGCACGAGAGCAAACCATTTTTTGGATCGTTGTTGGAGTTCATCACGTCGGGTCCGGTGGTGGCAGCGATCGTGCAGGGACCACGTGCCGTTGCGGCGGTTCGCCAACTCGCCGGGGGCACCGACCCGGTGGAGAAGGCGGTACCGGGCACAATCCGGGGCGATTTCGCGTTGGAAACGCAGTTCAACTTGGTGCACGGGTCCGATTCGACCGATTCGGCAAAGCGCGAAATCGCGCTGTGGTTTCCCGGCGTTTAACGGCGAGAACGAGAGGGGGCGTGCCGGGTTCTGAGCGGGTTCCTGAACGGGCCGTGGGTAGCCAAATCAGGGGCGAGTGGACGCGCCCGGCAATGTGGGATACTGATAGCGGGTGAACGTCGTCGTACCGGCGTCAGACACCCGAATGAAGACTTGGACAAGCGCGACCATCGCGATCCCGCGACGTGGCGCGGCGTGTCGAGCCGTCATTCAGCACGGCGCCGAGTGAGCTCTAGATGAGCTGCTCGGGGCGAGACCATCACAAGTCCGGGAGAAGTGACCCGGACACATAGCGAAGCCCTCGCGTGGCCGCGTCGATCGGACGCGCCCGGGGGCTTGAGGAGAATACGTGATAGACGGTGCACCCCCTTCAGACCCATCACAAGAGCCGACGCAGCATGAGGAACTGCCCGACCGCTTGAGAGTCCATTCGCTAGCCCGAACGTTGGGAACCACTAGCAGGCGAGTGTTGGATGCGCTGAGCGCTCTGGACGGACGGATCCGTAGCGCACATTCCAGCGTCGACCGCGTCGACGCGGTCCGGGTCCGTGATCTGCTGGCCAGCCAACCCGACTTGCCTCTCGACCTGACTGCCGTACCTGATAACCCGGCCGCGCCCGAAGAGCCCGAATCCCGGCTGCTGCTCGAGACTGCAATAGAGCGGCCGCACTACATGCCGTTGTTCGTGGCGCCGCAACCGATAGAAGTCGATGACGACGCCCGCGCTGATGATGGTGTGGAATCCGGTGACGACTCCGACGTGGACGACGACGAAGACCAAGCCGATCGACCGGCGAACCGTCGTCGGCGTCGTGGCCGTCGGGGTCGTGGCCGGGGTCGCGGTGAACAGGGTGGATCCGACATCCAGAGCGACTCGGATGACGAGGCCGACGCTGAGGACCTCGATGGGCAAGATTCCGACGACTCCGAAGACACCGAAGCCGGTGACGACGAGAACGGGTCGTCGGAAGCCGGCAACCGCCGCCGCCGTCGGCGCCGACGCCGCAAGTCGGGGTCCGGTGACGACGACGAGGGGCCCGCGCCCGACGATCCGCCGAACACCGTCGTGCACGAACGGGCACCCCGCGCGGCTGGCAGGTCTGCTAGCTCTGACGATGGTTACAACGGCGCGGGCAGCGCCGAGATCAAGGGTATCGACGGTTCGACTCGACTGGAGGCCAAGCGGCAACGCCGCCGAGACGGGCGCGACGCCGGACGGCGTCGTCCACCAGTGTTGAGTGAGGCCGAATTCCTGGCTCGCCGCGAGGCCGTCGAGCGGGTCATGGTGGTGCGCGATCGGGTCCGCGCTGAGCCGCCGCACCCGGGCGCCCGATACACCCAGATCGCGGTGCTCGAAGACGGCATCGTGGTCGAGCATTTCGTCACCTCAGCCGCTTCTGCTTCCCTCGTGGGGAACATCTACCTGGGTATCGTGCAGAACGTGCTGCCGTCGATGGAGGCGGCCTTCGTCGACATCGGTCGCGGTCGCAACGGCGTGCTCTATGCCGGAGAAGTGAACTGGGAAGCCGCCGGAT
The DNA here is from genome assembly GCF_000340435.2 of Mycobacterium haemophilum DSM 44634. NCBI lineage: Bacteria > Bacillati > Actinomycetota > Actinomycetes > Mycobacteriales > Mycobacteriaceae > Mycobacterium > Mycobacterium haemophilum. The sequence goes on along the minus strand of NZ_CP011883.2, from coordinate 2,853,608 downwards.
TAGGCGGGGCCGACCGCAAGATCGAACAGGCCCTCAAACCCGGCGACTACATCGTCGTCCAGGTCAGCAAGGACCCGGTCGGGCACAAAGGCGCGCGGCTCACCACGCAGGTGTCGTTGGCCGGTCGCTACCTGGTTTACGTTCCGGGGGCGTCGTCGACCGGGATCAGCCGTAAGCTGCCCGACACCGAACGCCAGCGCCTCAAGGAGATCCTGCGCGAGGTGGTGCCGCCCGACGCGGGCGTGATCATCCGCACCGCCTCAGAGGGTGTCAAAGAGGACGACATCCGCAAAGACGTCACCCGCCTGCAGGAGCACTGGGAACTAATCGAGGCCAAGGCAACCCAGACCAAGGAGAAGGCCGCTGGCGCCGCAGTGGCCCTCTACGAAGAACCGGACGTGTTGGTCAAGGTCATCCGCGACCTGTTCAACGAGGATTTCGCCGGCCTCGTCGTCTCCGGCGACGAGGCGTGGAACACCATCAATGAGTATGTGAATTCTGTTGCTCCCGAACTTGTTTCGAAGCTGACAAAATACGAGCCGCCGATCGGGCCGGACGGGCAGCACGGGCCCGACGTGTTCGCGGTGCATCGCATCGACGAGCAACTGGCCAAGGCGATGGACCGGAAGGTGTGGCTGCCCTCGGGCGGCACACTGGTGATCGACCGGACCGAGGCGATGACGGTGATCGACGTCAATACCGGCAAGTTCACCGGGTCCGGGGGCAACCTCGAACAGACCGTCACCAAGAACAACCTGGAGGCAGCTGAGGAGATCGTGCGCCAGCTGCGGCTGCGTGACATCGGCGGCATCGTGGTGATCGACTTCATCGACATGGTGCTCGAGTCCAACCGCGACTTGGTGTTGCGCCGACTGACCGAGGCGCTGGCTCGCGACCGCACGCGTCACCAGGTGTCCGAGGTGACGTCGCTGGGTCTGGTGCAATTGACCCGCAAGCGGTTGGGCACCGGGCTGGTCGAAGCGTTCTCGACCTCGTGCCCGAACTGCACGGGTCGGGGGATCCTGCTGCATGCCGACCCGGTCGATTCGGCCCCGGCGGCGGGGCGCAAGTCTGAGTCAGGTGGTCGGCGAAGCAAGCGATCGAAGAAGAACCGGTCGGACGAGCCGGAAGTGGCCCCGGTGATGGCAAGGGTGCCGGTTCATGCTCCGGGCGAGCATCCGATGTTCAAGGCGATGGCCGCGGGCTCGTCCTCGGTGGTTGTTGGCGGCGACGCCGAATCCGACGAGTCCGCTGCGGAACTCACCGGGGAGATCGACGAGCAGGCTGCCGCTGGTCTAGAGGATGTTGACCAGGACGACTTCGACGCCGACGAAGAAGACACCGACGAGGAAGACGAACTCGACGATGACGAGGAACTCGACGACGACGAAGATCTTGGCGAGGAGGACCTTAGCGACGAGGAACTCGATCTCGACGACGACCTCGACGTTGACGAGTCAGACTCCGACATCGACAACGCCGAACTGCCTGACAGCCCCACTATCCCGATCAGCGCCGGATCAGGTTTTGCCCGTCCGCGCCGGCGGCGCGCGGCGGGCCGTCCGGCCGGGCCACCGGTTCACCTGGACTGACCTGCACCCGATCGAGCAGCGGTCGGGGACCGGTTTGACCCTGTAGCCGCTGGTCAAGTACCCTTGGGCAGTTGTCGACAGGCCGGCGGTTAGACTAGCCCGGCGACAGCGGGACTCAGCCCAGTGATCAGGTGTGGGCCCGCACCCCAGACTCAGCTACGCGCAGAGCCGGTGGCACGCGCGCGACGTGCCCAGCAGCGGCTAGAAAGATAGAGGCAGGAGCAACGATGGCGACCTATGCAATCGTCAAGACCGGCGGCAAGCAGTACAAGGTCGCCGTCGGAGACGTGGTCAAGATCGAGAAGCTCGACTCCGAGCCTGGAGCCAAGGTGTCGCTGCCGGTCGCCTTGGTCGTCGACGGCGCCACCGTCACCACCGATGCTCAAGCGTTGGCCAAGGTTGCGGTGACCGGTGAGGTGCTCGAGCACACCAAGGGGCCCAAGATCCGTATCCACAAGTTCAAGAACAAGACCGGCTACCACAAGCGGCAGGGACACCGTCAGCAGCTGACCGTCCTCAAGGTCACTGGCATCAAGTAGGGAGCGAACAGATGGCACACAAGAAGGGCGCTTCCAGCTCGCGTAACGGTCGCGATTCCGCCGCTCAGCGGCTGGGCGTCAAGCGGTTCGGCGGTCAGGTCGTCAAGGCCGGTGAGATCTTGGTCCGCCAGCGCGGCACCAAGTTCCATCCCGGCATGAATGTCGGGCGCGGCGGCGACGACACGTTATTCGCCACCGCGGCGGGAGCCGTCGAATTCGGCGTCAAGCGTGGACGCAAGACCGTCAGCATTGCGCCGCAGGCTTAGGCTTCGCGAGCTGGGGGCACCTCCCGCTTGCGGGGGAAACGCTGCGGCGCCTCCGCGAGGTATTTTTCGCCCTGGCGCTACGTTCGGAGGACTGATAACCGATGCCTCCTCGGTTTGTCGATCGCGTCGTCATCCACACCCGGGCGGGTTCCGGCGGTAACGGCTGCGCGTCGGTCCATCGGGAGAAGTTCAAGCCGTTAGGTGGCCCCGATGGCGGCAATGGTGGCCGCGGCGGCAGCGTGGTCTTCGTTGTTGACCCCCAGGTGCACACGCTGCTGGACTTTCATTTCCGGCCGCATATCACCGCGCCGTCCGGCAAACAGGGGATGGGCAACAACCGCGACGGCGCGGCCGGCGCGGACCTGGAAGTCAAAGTCCCCGACGGAACTGTCGTCCTGGACGAAGACGGCCGGCTGCTGGCTGACCTGGTCGGCGCGGGCACCCGCTTTGAAGCCGCCGCTGGCGGTCGCGGTGGCTTGGGCAACGCCGCGCTCGCGTCGCGTGCCCGCAAAGCGCCCGGCTTCGCACTGCTCGGTGAGCAAGGCCAGTCCCGTGACCTCACCCTGGAGCTCAAAAGCGTCGCCGATGTCGGTTTGATCGGGTTTCCCTCGGCCGGAAAGTCGTCGCTGGTGTCGGTGATCTCGGCGGCCAAACCCAAGATTGCCGACTACCCGTTCACCACGCTGGTGCCCAATCTCGGCGTGGTCTCGGCCGGCGAGCACGCGTTCACCGTGGCTGATGTGCCCGGATTGATCCCGGGCGCCTCGGCGGGCCGTGGCCTGGGACTGGACTTTCTGCGGCACATCGAACGGTGCGCGGTGCTGGTGCATGTGGTGGATTGCGCGACTGCTGAACCTGGCCGTGACCCGATCTCCGACATCGACGCGCTGGAGGCCGAACTCGCGGCGTATTCCCCGACACTGCACGCAGATGCGACGTTGGGTGACCTCGCCGACCGGCCCCGGGCGGTGGTGCTCAACAAGATCGACGTGCCGGACGCCCGCGAGCTCGCCGAGTTCGTTCGCGACGACATTGCCGCCGAGCGCGGTTGGCCGGTGTTTACCGTGTCGACGGCCACTCGGGAAAACCTGCAGCCGTTGATCTTCGGGCTGTGGCAGCTGATCTCGGCGTACCACACCGCGCGGCCGGAGCCGGTGCCGCGACGGCCGGTGATTCGTCCGGTGCCCGTCGACGACAGCGGCTTTACCGTCGAACCGGACGGACAGGGCGGCTTCGTGGTTACCGGCACGCGCCCCGAACGCTGGATTCACCAGACCAACTTCGATAACGACGAAGCCGTCGGCTATCTCGCCGACCGGCTGGCGCGTCTCGGTGTCGAGGACGAACTGCTGCGGCTGGGTGCGCGACCGGGGTGTGCCGTGACCATCGGTGAAATGACGTTCGACTGGGAGCCGCAAACGCCTGCGGGGCAACAGTTCGCAGGAACAACGCTGTCGGGCCGGGGCACCGATGCGCGGCTGGACCGCACCGACCGCGTCGGTGCCGCCGAGCGCAAGGCTGCGCGGCGTCAGCGACGATGCAGAGCGGAAGCGATGAGGAGGAGCGGCGCCGATGGGCCGCGTCAGCGCCGCGAACACGGTGACCAGTCGTGAGCACACCTCGCGACGCCATCAGGACTGCTCGGAGTCTGGTCGTCAAGGTTGGGACCAACGCGCTCACCACGCCGTCCGGGGTGTTTGATGCTAGCCGGCTGGCCGGGCTTGCCGACGCGATAGAGGCGCGGATGAAGGCCGGTACCGACGTCGTCATCGTGTCGTCGGGTGCCATCGCCGCCGGCATCGAGCCGCTCGGATTATCGTGTCGCCCAAAAGATTTGGCGACCAAGCAGGCCGCGGCCAGCGTCGGGCAGGTCGCGCTGGTGAACTCGTGGAGTGCGGCGTTCGCCCGGTATGGCCGCACGGTAGGGCAGGTGTTGCTGACCGCGCAGGATATTTCGATGCGAGCCCAACACACCAACGCCCAGCGCACCCTGGACCGGTTGCGGGCGCTGCATGCGGTGGCAATCGTCAACGAGAACGACACCGTGGCCACCAACGAGATCCGGTTCGGGGACAACGATCGGCTGTCGGCCCTGGTGGCGCACCTGGTCGGCGCCGAAGCTCTGGTGCTGCTCTCCGATATCGACGGGCTCTACGACTCGGATCCGCGGAAGAACCCCGGCGCGCGCTTTGTTCCCGAGGTGGCTGGGCCGGCGGATCTCGATGGTGTGGTCGCCGGCCGGGGCAGTTCCTTGGGGACCGGTGGAATGGTGTCGAAGATGTCGTCGGCGCTGCTGGCCGCTGATGCGGGCGTGCCAGTGCTGCTGGCTGCCGCGGCTGACGCCGCGACCGCGCTTACGGACGCCTCGATCGGCACGGTGTTCGCCGCGCGGGGAGACCGGATGTCGGCCCGCCGGTTCTGGTTGCGCTATGCCGCCGACTCTGCCGGCTCGCTGACTCTGGACGAGGGTGCGGTGCGCGCAGTGGTACAGCAACGCCGCTCGCTGCTGGCCGCGGGTATCACCGCGGTGTCGGGCCGGTTCTACGGCGGTGATGTCGTGGAATTGCGTGGACCGGATGCGACGATGGTCGCCCGCGGTGTGGTCGCCTATGACGCGACCGAGCTGGCCGCCATGATGGGCCGGTCGACCTCGGAGCTGCCCGGCGAGCTGCGCCGGCCCGCGGTGCACGCGGACGACCTCGTCTCGGTGTAACGCGGGCCCAATACCCCCGTGCGAGGGCGCGTTGCTGTACAGCGACACGCCGATAACGCTGGCATTCTGCGGACGCTCGCGCTGCACTGTCAGTTCGGCGTGTCAACCCGGCGAACGCTTGGTGACACCACTCGGGTGACAATGAGAGGGCGATGGACTTCTACAACGCCTACAGCCAGGGTTTTGTCCGCGTCGCCGCGTGCACCCATCACGCCTCCATCGGCGATCCGGCGGCCAATGCCGCGTCGGTTTTGCGGTTGGCCCGCCAGTGCCACGACGACGGCGTGGCCCTGGCCGTCTTCCCGGAGTTGACGCTGTCCGGGTACTCCATCGAGGACATCGTGCTCCAGGACCTGTTGCTCGAGGCCGTCGAGGACGCCGTGCTCGATGTCGTCTCGGCCTCCGCCGATCTGTTGCCGGTTTTGGTCATCGGCGCCCCGCTGCGCTACCGGCACCGCATCTACAACACCGCGGTGATCATCCACCGCGGTGTGGTGCTCGGTGTGGCGCCCAAGTCGTACCTGCCCACCTACCGGGAGTTCTACGAGCGTCGTCAACTCGCACCCGGAGACGACGAACGCGGCACCATCGGCATCGGCGACGTGGCGGCCCCATTCGGCCCCGACCTGCTGTTCGCCGCGGCTGACTTGCCCGGCCTGGTGCTGCACGTCGAGATCTGTGAGGACATGTTCGTGCCGGTACCGCCCAGTGCCGAAGCTGCGTTGGCGGGCGCGACGGTGTTGGCGAACCTGTCCGGCAGCCCGATCACGATCGGCCGCGCCGAAGACCGTCGCCTGCTGGCCCGCTCGGCGTCGTCGCGGTGTCTGGCCGCCTACGTCTATGCCGCCGCGGGGCAGGGTGAGTCCACGACCGACTTGGCCTGGGACGGCCAGACGATGATCTGGGAGAATGGGGTGCTGCTCGCACAATCCGAGCGTTTCCCCACGGAGGAACGCCGCTCGGTCGCCGACGTCGACACCGAACTGCTTCGATCCGAGCGATTGCGCATGGGCACCTTCGACGACAACCGCCGCCATCACCGAGCGTTAGTCGAGCCATTCCGGCGCATCGAGTTTCGGCTCGAGCCGCCGGCTGGCGACATCGGACTGCGCCGCGAGGTTGAGCGTTTTCCGTTCGTCCCAGCCGATCCGCAGCGGTTGCAGCAGGATTGCTATGAGGCCTACAACATCCAGGTCTCCGGGCTCGAACAGCGGTTGCGCGCATTGGACTACCCGAAGGTTGTCATCGGAGTTTCTGGCGGACTGGACTCGACACATGCGCTGATCGTCGCCGCGCGCGCGATGGACCGAGAAGGACGCCCGCGCAGCGATATTCTCGCGTTCACGCTGCCCGGGTTCGCGACCGGAGATCGCACCAAACGCAATGCCACCGAGCTGTGTCGCGCACTGGGTGTCACGTTCACGGAAATCGACATCAGAGACACCGCAACGTTGATGCTGAAAGAGATCGGTCATCCGTTCTCACGCGGCGAGGCGGTCTACGATGTCACCTTCGAGAACGTCCAGGCGGGGCTGCGCACCGACTACCTCTTCCGGCTGGCCAACCAGCATGGCGGCATCGTGCTCGGCACCGGTGACCTGTCGGAGCTGGGGCTGGGCTGGTCGACCTACGGTGTGGGTGACCAGATGTCGCACTATAACGTCAATGCCGGTGTGCCAAAGACGTTGGTGCAGCATCTGATTCGCTGGGTCATCGGGTCGGGTCAGTTCGAGTCGCAGGTCGATGAGGTGCTGCAGTCGGTACTCGACACCGAGATCACTCCGGAGCTTATTCCAAGCGATGAGGAAGAAGAACTTCAGAGCAGCGAAGCAAAGGTTGGCCCGTTTGCGCTGCAAGATTTTTCGCTGTTTCAAGTCTTGCGGTACGGATTTCGTCCGTCCCGGATCGCTTTCCTGGCATGGCACGCCTGGAGCGATCCCGATTGCGGCAAGTGGCCGCCCGGATTCCCGGAGGATAAGCGACTGTCTTACTCACTCAAGGAGATTCGGCATTGGCTACAGATTTTTGTGCAGCGGTTCTATTCGTTCAGTCAGTTCAAACGATCAGCGTTGCCCAATGGCCCCAAGGTGTCTCACGGAGGCGCGCTATCGCCGCGCGGGGATTGGCGTGCCCCGTCAGATATGTCCGCACGGATCTGGCTCGACGAGATCGAACGCGAAGTACCCGAAGAGTAGTCGATTGCGGCGCGCCTTCCAGACCGGGAGAGCCATTGCTCACGATGTGCGCCGGGAGCCTCGCTCGCGGATCAGCCCGACACCCGGGATGAACCGGCCCACGGTGGCGGTGTAGGCGCGATAGGAGTCGCCGTGCGTCCGCAACAGGTAAGGTTCCTCGACGCGGCGGACCTGTACCTCGGTCGTGGCGACGAGCAGGACGAACCCCGCGATGGCAACGAGGTTCGGTGTCACCAAAGCGATCCCGAGGCCAAATATGAACATGGCGGTATAGATAGGATTGCGCACCCGCCCGAACACTCCGGTGCGCACCAACATGGTGGCCTCCTGCTCGTCCACACCGATTCGCCAGGCATCGCCCATCTGCAGCTGCGCATAAACCGTCGCCGTGATCCCGGCAATCGCGACGAGGATCCCGGCGACCGGAATCCAAACTGCCCGCAACACACCGACAGGTTCAACAATGTTGGCCCGTTGCAGGATTGGAGAGCTCACTACCACCGCCAGCGCGATGACAAAGCCCGCCCCGGCCATCCATTCCAGCGAACCAATCCGGCCGCTGGTGCCACGAAAACCGGTCGATCCGGTACGCCGGTGCTGTAACCAACTACGCCAACCGAATCCGAGCGCGCCGAACACCGCAAATAGCACGAGGGCAATGTCGGCGGTAGTGGTGGCTTTCATGGGCTGCTCCTTTCGATCGCGTCGTTATCCGGTGCACAGTCACCGGCACCGGGCACCAGCGTCGCCAACGCGCCCGCTGCGCAGGCGCGTTGCACAGCGCGCAGCCGCTGAGCTTTAAAAGCTGGGCTCGGGCCCGGGTTGCGCGGCCAGTTCGCGGCCAGGACTCCGGCGAACACGTCGCCGGCCCCGGTGGTGTCCACCGCGGCAACCGCCGGAGAGGATACTGCGAACTTGCCGTCCGCACCGATATATCGCGCGCCCCGAGCGCCCAGAGTAGTCACGAAGTGGCTTGGTCGCCAAGGCCATTCGTGCTCCTCAGATTCGTTGGCGATCACGACGTCGGCGAGGGCTGCCAGTTCAGCCAGCGGCCCGTGCTGCGGTCCGGCCGGTGAGGCATTGACCATGACGACCGCTCCGGCTGCCCGGGCTTGCTGTGCCGCCGCTACCGCCGTCAGCAGCGGAATCTCCAATTGGGTCAACAACACGTCGCAGTCGGCGACGATCGCGCGGACGGCCGCATCGGCAAGCGTCAGCTGGCCGTTCGCGCCCGGCGCCACCACAATGGTGTTCTCAGCACTGGTGTCGACCACGATGATCGCCGTGCCGCTCGGTCCGGGCACCTTGACCATTCCTTCCAGTCCAACGCCGTTGGCCTGCAGGTGTGCTCGCAATCGGTCGGCGGCCAGGTCGTCGCCGACCGCGCCGACGAACTGTACTTGCGCACCCGCACGCGCCGCCGCCACGGCCTGGTTACCGCCCTTGCCGCCGGGCGTGTAGGTCACCGACGACGCCAATACGGTCTCACCCGGGAGCGGAAGGCTAGCAACGTCGAACGTCAGATCCATGTTCACGCTGCCTACCACGCAGACACGGGCCGCCATGCTGGTCGCTGTGCTTTCGGCCACGAACTCCTCTCCAGGGTGCTCAAGAAGCCCTCCTCGGTGAGGTCCAAACGCAGTTGAAGGCGGCGCGGTTTACTGAGCCGGGCGACGGGAATGCTGTATGACCAGACGTCGAGTGCCCTACGGGCCATCCTGTACCGCCACCCGGGAGAACTTCGGTACCACTGCCAGTGCGGTGCCACACTCAGAGAGCGCGCGCAGCGCGGTGTCCACGCTGACAGATTCTCCGCGCTCGAGCCGGGAGATGGTCATCCGGGTGACGCCGATACGCTCGGCGAGCTCATTTTGCTGAAAGCCCTTTTTTTGACGGGCCTTTCGGATGTGTTCGCCCAACTCAGCAGTGTCATACACTACTGGCACGCGATGATTCATATATCGATCGTATACGACAAAACGACCGATGCGCGATATTTCGAGCACCACCTGCATGGGCGGATATGATCAAAATATGTATCACGCCGTACCTCGGTGAACGCTATCAAGACTGATACGTGCAGGGCGGCACGCCGGAACGGGGTAAACCGTGATCGGCCTCGAGCAATTACCATCATTGGCGCAACAACCCGACTCAATATGGGGAAGGTGCGATGCCCGTGGCGCGTTCATACGATTTTGCTCAAGTCGATGTGTTCTCTTCGACGCCGTACCTGGGTAATCCTGTTGCCGTCGTTCTTGATGCGACCGGGCTGGACGACGATACGATGCAGCGGGTAGCCCGCTGGACCAACCTCTCGGAGACGACGTTCGTGCTGCCGCCACGGAACCCGAACGCCCACTACAGGTTACGGATCTTCACTCCTGAAGGCGAGCTTCCGTTCGCCGGTCATCCTACCCTTGGCTCAGCGCATGCCTGGCTCGAGCGTCAAGAAAGCTCACGCTGTGCAGACCGCATCGTGCAGGAGTGCCGAGCCGGACTTATCCACGTGCATCGCCGTGCGGGCATCTTGTCGTTTGCCGCCCCACCTACTCAACGTACGGGCGATCTCGACGAGGAGTACCTGGTGCAGATTGTCACCGCCTTTGGTATTGATCGCGACCAGGTGCTCGCTCACCAGTGGGTCGACAACGGTCCTGGGTGGGCGGTCGTGCAGCTTGCCACGGCACAAGAAGTCCTCGACCTTGAACCTGATTTGTCGCGGATCCCCTCGGCCATGGTAGGGGCGATCGGTGCTTACCCGTCGGGATCGGAGTACGCCTTTGAGCTACGCACCTTCGCCCCTGGCGTCGGAGTGGCCGAAGATCCGGTGTGCGGCAGCATGAACGCCGCTGTCGCGCAGTGGCTGATGAGCACGGGAACCGCGTCGCGCAGCTACAAAGTCTCCCAAGGGGCGCGTCTGGGCAGAGCCGGAGACATTACAATATCCACTGATCCCGACGGGACTGTCTGGGTTGGCGGAAGCACCACCACCTGCTTCCGCGGCACCGCTCTCCTCTAAGGCCCCTGCGCCAGCCTTCTGTGGTTGGTTGCTTTGCGGCAACCGCCGATATTGTGAGATTCGCGCGCTAGTCTGCTGCGTTAGTCGAAGCTGAGTCCGGCCAGAGGGATAAGGAAGGCGATTGACAGCGAGTGAGCTAACAGAATCGGAACCCGAGCCAGAAACCGCTCCGGCCACGGAGAGCACGACGCGGCAGAGCCACAAGAGTAGGCGCCGGTTTTTCCGGCTTTTCCGGGTGGGCATCCAGTCCAAGCTGTTGGTGACGCTGTTGGTCTGCAGCGTGCTGTCGGTGGGCGCGGTTGGTGTCATCGGTGCTTTATCCGGCCGCAGTGCATTGCGGCAAGTCGAGTCCGAGCGGTTGATCGAATTGCGTGAGTCGCAGAAGCGTCAGGTAGAGGCGCTGTTCAAGGAGGTGACGGACTCGCTGATCATCTACAGCAGTGGGTTCGGTATCCTCGACGCGATGATCGCGTTCAGCGCGGGATTCGCTCAATTGGCTAACGCGACGATCAATCTCACTCAGCGACAGGAGATTGTCAACTACTACAACAGCGAGATGGTCAAGCCGATCAATCAGATGACCGGTGACACACTCGATCTCAACGCCGTTCTGCCGAGTTCCAATGCCCAGAAATACCTTCAGGCGTACTACACGGCACCGTTCAGGTCGGTGTCTGACTCAATGGCTGTTGAGGACGCCGGCGACGGCAGCGCATGGTCGGCTGCCAATGCCCGCTACAACTTCTACCTCCGCGATATTGCCACCCGCTTTGAATATCGGGACGCGCTGCTGCTGGACATGCAGGGCAACGTTGTCTACTCGGTCGACAAAGGCCCCGACCTCGGAACCAATATCCTTACTGGCCCCTATCGCGAATCTAACCTGCGAGACGCGTACCAAAAAGCGTTGCGGTCCAACGATGTCGACTTCGTCTGGATCACTGACTTCCAGCAGTATCAGCCTCAACTTGACGCGCCCACGGCGTGGGTGGTGTCGCCAGTCGGAATGAACGGCAAGATCGAAGGCGTTATGGCTCTGCCGCTGCCGATTTCGAAGATCAACAAGATCATGACTGCCGACAAACATTGGGAAGCTGCCGGCATGGGCCCATCGACCGAGACGTATTTGGCCGGCCCCGACGATTTGATGCGTTCGGATTCACGGCTCTTCCTGGAAGACCCGCAGGAATACCGGCGCGAGGCGGTGGCTGCCGGTACTCCGCCCGACGTCGTAGACACCGCGATCCGGTTGGGTGGCACAACGCTGGTGCAGCCGGTTCCAAGTGCGGGTCTGCGCGCCGCCCAACGTGGACAGACTGGAACCGTCACCGCCACTGATTATCAGGGCAATAGAGAAATGGAAGCCTATGCCCCGTTGACCGTGCCGAACTCCGATCTGCACTGGTCGATTCTGACGACCCGCGACGATTCGGATGCTTTTGCGCGGCTGAGCAAGTTCAGCAAGACACTCGTGTTGGCGGTCGTGGCGATGATTTTCGTCATCTGTGTCGCATCGATGCTGCTTGCCCAGGTACTCTTGCGGCCGATCCGGCGGCTCGAGGCCGGCACGCAGAAGATCAGCTCCGGTGACTACGAGGTCAGTATCCCGGTAACTTCACGCGACGAAATCGGTGATCTCACTGCGGCTTTCAACGAGATGAGTCGGAATCTGGCGATCAAAGAAGAGCTGCTCAACGAGCAACGCAGGGAAAACGACCGGCTGTTGTTGGCGCTGATGCCTGAGTCGGTCGTGCAACGGTATCGCGAGGGCGAGGAGACCATCGCACAAAAACACCAGGACGTGGCCATCATCTTTGCCGACATCGTTGGGCTCGATGAGATTTCCAATGATCTGTCAGGCGACGAATTGGTCGGGATTGTGGATGAACTATTCCGGCAGTTTGATGCGGCCGCTGAAACCCTTGGCGTCGAACGTATTCGCACGTTCCACAATGGCTACCTCGCCAGCTGTGGTTTAACAACTCCACGACTAGACAGCATTCACCGAAGCGTCGAGTTTGCGGTGGAAATGCGGCGCATCATCGATCGGTTCAACAGCCAAACCGGTCACGAGCTGCGCCTCCGAGTCGGTATCAACATGGGCAACGTTGTCAGCGGGCTGGTAGGTCGATCAGGTCTCGTCTATGACATGTGGGGTGGCGCGGTCAGTCTGGCCTACCGAATGCACAGTGGCTCACCGCAGCCCGGTATCTACGTCAGCTCGCAGGTATACGAAGCGATGCGGGACGTTCGGCATTTCACGCCGGCCGGCACGATTTCGGTTGGCGGAACTGATGAGGCGATCTATCGAGCATCGGAGCGGTGATGAACGCTTTCGATTCGTCGTGGTTCTACTGGGCCGTTGGTATCGCGGTCAGCTTGCCCGTCGGGATCATCCTTCTCACCGAAATGCAGCACGCACTGCTGCGCAGGAAAAGTCATCTGGCCAGGCAAGTAGGCCTGCTGCGCAACTATCTGCTGCCGCTCGGTGCGCTGTTGCTGCTGCTTGTCAAGGCTTCGGAGATCTCGGCCGGAAAAGGCTCGGTGCGAATCCTCACCACGCTGTTCGGCTTCCTGGTGTTGGTGCTGTTGCTCTCCGGGCTCAACGCCACGGTGTTTCAGGGAGCGCCGGAAGGGAGTTGGCGCAAACGACTGCCCACGATCTTCCTCGACGTTGCACGGTTCGCACTGATCGGGGTTGGTCTAGCGCTGATCTTGTCCTACATCTGGGGTGTCCGGGTTGGCGGGCTATTCACCGCATTGGGCGTGACATCGGTCGTCATCGGGTTGATGTTGCAGAACTCGGTCGGCCAGATCGTGTCGGGCTTGTTCATGCTGTTCGAGCAGCCCTTCCGGATCGACGACTGGCTGGATACCACTACCGGGCGGGGACGCGTCGTCGAGGTGAACTGGCGGGCGGTGCACATCGACACCGGCAGTGGAATGCGGATCATGCCAAATTCGGTGCTGGCCAGCACGTCGTTCACGAACCTGAGCCGCCCGGTGGGTAAGCACAAATGTTCAATCACGACAACATTTTCCGCCGCCGACTCCCCGGACAAGGTATGCGCGATGCTGACGCGGGTCGCTAGCGCGCTACCTCACCTCAAGGCGGGGATCATGCCGACCACGGTTGCCCTCGGCAATGCCGAATATTGCACGACGGTCGGGCTGAATTCGCCCGCCGACGACGGCGCCGCGCGGGCGACGTTCTTGCGGTGGGTCTGGTATGCCGCTCGCCGAGAACAGCTTCATCTTGACGATGCGCATGATGACTTCTCGACGACGGAGCGTGTCGAGAGCGCTTTGCGCACGGTCGTGGGCCCCGAACTGCGGCTGAGCCTTAGTGATCAGCAGGCGTTGATTTCGTATGCGAAGGTGGTGCGCTACGGGACCGACGAAATCGTGCAATACACAGGTGCGGTGCCCAAGGCGATGACGTTTTTGATCGCCGGCAGCGTCCGTTTGACCGCAACCGGCGATGACGGCACGGTCATGCCGATTGGCACGCTCACCGAGGGAGCGTTCCTGGGCGTGACCACGCTGACGCGTCAACCCAATCCCGCCGGGGCATACGCGCTAGAAGAGGTGACGGCGCTGGAGGTCGATCGCGAACACCTCGAACAGATTGTGATGCGTAAGCCTCTGCTGCTGCAGGACTTGGGCCGGCTGATCGACGAGCGGCAGCGTAAAGCTCGGCGAGCGGCTCGGGGGGAACGAGCGGCAACGTAAAGCGGGGTGTCGGTACCGGTGGCAGTGCTCATCTGAGTGCGGCGCAGCGTTCGAGTAGCTCCACCGTTGGTGGCTCGGGAAACGCGAATACCATGCGCTCGCAGCCGAGCCGCTCGAATTCCGGCAGCATCGCCAGCTGCTCATCGACTTGGCCGGCCACCGTCGAGGTTAGCGGCACCTGTGCGGAGCGCAGGATCTCGGTGGGGTCGCGACCGATTTCGGCGCATGCCGTGTTCAGGCCTGCGTTCGCAACGCCCCATTTCTCGGGCCCGTCGTAGCTGGGCATGTTCCATTCGTCGGCGTGGCGCGCAATGACCCGCAGGATCTTTGGCTCTGAGCCGCCGATCACAATCGGCGGGTGTGGGACCTGAAGCGGTTTGGGTTCGCACAGGGCGTGGTCGAGGGTAAAGAAGCGCCCGGTAAAGGTCACCGACTCTTCGGTCCAGAGCCTGCGGATCACGGTCAGCGCCTCATCGAGCATCGCGACCCGGATGCCAGGGCTCGGAAAATTGATACCATAGCCGCGGTGCTCGTCTTCGTGCCATCCGGCACCGATCCCGAAGTTTAGGCGCCCGCTGGAAATGTGATCGACCGTGACCGCCATATTGGCGAGAATCGCCGGATTCCGATACGTCACACCGGACACCAGGCAGCCGATCCGCGCACGTTCAACGGTCACCGCCATGGCAGCCAATGTGGTCCAGCCTTCAAACGTTGGCTCGGTGAGCTCCGTCGGCCCGTAGAAGTGGTCGTAATCCCAAATTGCGTCGAATCCGAGTCGGTCGGCGATTTTCCATAGGGCTTGCAATTCCGGGAATTTGGAACATAACCGGAATTTGACGGATATCTGCATATGGCGATAGTAAAGCGGGAACATGGCGTTGCGGGGCCGTTATCGCGGGCAGGTTTTTGCCTCGGCCTCGATACCGGCCCCGACGAACAGGCGGTCTTAACCGGCCAAGGAAAGCCCGATACCCTGAATTGATGAATCTGCAAGCACCATCGCGTCCCGACTTGCGCCAGGAAGTCCACGACGCTGCCCGGCGAGCCCGAGTCGCTGCCCGCGCCCTCGCGGTGCTGCCGACGGTGGCCAAGGACCACGCGCTGCGGGCCGCGGCAACGGCGGTGGCTGCCCACACCGACCAGATCCTGGCGGCCAACGCCGAAGATCTGCAGGCCGCCCGGGCTGCCGACACGCCGGCCGCGATGCTCGACAGATTGGCATTGAACCCGCAGCGCATCGAAGGAATCGCGGCCGGTTTGCGCCAAGTCGCCGGTCTGCCTGACCCGGTCGGGGAGGTGCTGCGCGGCTACACGTTGCCTAATGGGCTGCAATTGCGCCAGTTGCGGGTTCCGCTCGGCGTGGTCGGCATGATCTACGAGGGCCGGCCTAACGTCACCGTCGACGCTTTCGGGTTGGCGCTCAAGTCAGGTAATGCGGCGCTGCTGCGTGGCAGCTCGTCGGCGGCGAAGTCCAACCACGCGCTCGTCGAGGTGTTGCGCGCCGCGTTGGTCAGCGAGGACTTACCCGCCGACGCGGTCCAGCTGCTTTCAGCTGCCGATAGATCCACGGTCACCCACCTGATCCAAGCCCGCGGTCTGGTGGACGTGGTGATCCCGCGCGGGGGAGCGAGCCTGATCGACGCGGTGGTCCGTGACGCGCAAGTGCCCACCATCGAGACCGGTGTCGGCAACTGTCACGTCTACGTGCATCAGGACGCCGACCTGGAGGTTGCCGAGCGGATCCTGCTGAACTCCAAGACCCGCCGGCCCAGTGTCTGCAATGCCGCCGAGACGCTGTTGATCGACGCAGCGATCGCCGATCACGCCATGCCCAGGCTGGTCGCTGCCCTGCAAGATGCCGGGGTGACGGTGCACGGTGGTCTTTCCGGAGACCCGGACGAAGCCGACCTGCGCCGCGAATACCTGTCGATGGACATCGCGGTGGCAGTGGTCGACGGCGTCGACGCCGCGATCGCCCACATCAATGAATACGGCACCGGACACACCGAGGCGATTGTGACGACCAATATGGCTGCCGCCCAACGGTTTGCCGACGGAGTGGACTCGGCCGCGGTGATGGTCAACGCATCGACGGCGTTCACCGACGGTGAGCAGTTCGGTTTTGGCGCTGAGATCGGTATCTCCACCCAGAAATTGCATGCCCGTGGCCCAATGGGACTGCCGGAAATGACTTCGACCAAGTGGATCGCGTGGGGAGACGGTCAGATCCGACCGGCCTGATCCTTCGATATTTCGCCGGGCCCAACCCAGCTTAGGAGCATCCGATTGTGACTGTGCCCGCTCGGCCCACGCCGCTGTTTGCCGATATCCCTGACGTCTCGCGACGGCTGGCCGAGACCGGCTACCTGCCAGACACTGCCACCGCGACGGCGGTGTTTCTTGCCGACCGGCTGGGCAAGCCGCTGCTGGTGGAAGGCCCTGCCGGCGTCGGCAAGACCGAGTTGGCCCGCGCAGTCGCTCAGGCCACCGGCTCCGGTCTGGTTCGGCTGCAGTGCTATGAGGGGGTCGATGAGGCTCGCGCGCTGTACGAGTGGAATCACGCCAAGCAGATCTTGCGCATCCAGGCCGGCTCCGGAGACGGCAGCGACTGGGATCGTACGAAAGATGATGTGTTCAGCGAGGAGTTTCTGCTGCAGCGCCCGTTGCTGACCGCGATCCGGCGCACCGAACCGACGGTGCTGTTGATCGATGAAACCGACAAGGCCGACATCGAGATTGAAGGCTTACTGCTGGAGGTGCTTTCCGATTTCGCGGTGACGGTCCCAGAACTGGGCACCCTCACCGCGGTCCGGGCGCCGTTCGTGTTGTTGACGTCCAACGCTACCCGCGAACTGTCGGAGGCGCTGAAGCGTCGTTGCTTGTTCTTGCACATTGACTTCCCCAGCCCTGAGCTGGAGCGCCGGATCCTGTTGTCCCGCGTCCCCGAGCTGCCTGAGCACCTCGCTGAGGAGTTGGTGCGGATCATCGGTGTGCTGCGTGGGATGCAGCTCAAGAAAGTGCCTTCCATTGCCGAGACCATCGACTGGGGCCGCACCGTGCTGGCACTGGGTCTGGACACCATCGACGACGCGGTTGTTGCCGCCACGCTCGGCGTCGTCCTCAAGCACCAATCCGATCAACAACGCGCCGTTGGGGAACTGAGGCTGAATTAAATGATGGGGCCCAGCTAATGGCCACCCGCCGCATCCGTCCCACCCGGCCGCTTGCCCCGCACGGGCTGCCCGGCCACTTGGTGGGGTTCGTGGGAGCGCTTCGCCAGCACGGGATTTCGGTGGGCTCGTCCGAGACGGTAGACGCCGGCCGGGTGCTGGCAACCTTAGGTCTGGGCGATCGTGAGGTGCTCCGCGAGGGTATCGCCTGCGCAGTGCTGCGCCAGCCGGATCACCGCGACACCTACGACGCCATGTTCGATCTATGGTTTCCGGCGGCATTGGGCGCACGCGCAGTCGTCATCAACGAAGAAGCAGAAGAATCCGATGTCAGCAGTCTGCCGCCGGACGACGTCGAGGGGATGCGCCAGCTGCTGCTGGAGCTGCTCACCGACAATGAAGACCTCGCCGACATGGACGAGCGGCTGGTGGGGATGATCGCGCGGATCGTGGAGGCATACGGCAAATACAACTCCAGCCGCGGGCGAGCGTTCTCGACATATCAAGCGCTTAAGGCAATGGCGCTGGATGAACTGGAAGGCAAGCTGCTCGCGGGGCTGCTCGCCCGCTATGGCGACGAGCCCACACCCACCCAGGAGCAGATCGCCAAAGCGATTGCAGCGCAAAAGATCACACAGCTGCGTCGCATGGTAGACGCCGAGACCAAGCGGCGCACTGCTGAGCAACTTGGTCGCGAACATGTCCAGATGTACGGCATCCCACAGCTTTCGGAAAACGTCGAGTTCCTGCGCGCCTCAGGTGATCAGCTACGCCAGATGCGCCGGGTGGTGGCCCCGCTGGCTCGTACGCTCGCATCCCGACTGGCGGCCCGTCGGCGCCGCGCCCGCGCCGGGTCGGTCGATCTGCGTAAGACGCTGCGCAAGTCGATGTCGACCGGCGGCGTGCCGATCGACGTCGTGCTGGCCAAACCACGTCCCGCCCGCCCGGAATTAGTCATCTTGTGCGACGTGTCCGGTTCGGTCGCTGGGTTTAGCCACTTCACCCTGCTACTGGTGCACGCTCTGCGGCAACAGTTTTCACGCGTTCGTGTCTTCGCATTCATCGACACCACCGACGAGGTGACCCAAATGTTCTCCCCGGATGCCGATCTGGCTGTGGCGATCCAGCGGATCACCCGGGAAGCCGGTGTTTACCGCCGCGACGGGCATTCCGACTACGGCAACGCATTCGTCTCGTTCATGCAGGCTCACCCGAATGCGCTGTCGCCGCGCAGCTCGCTGCTGGTGCTGGGGGACGGGCGCACCAACTACCGCGACCCGGCCATCAACGTACTGGTCGATATGGTGACCGCTAGCCGGCATGCGCACTGGTTGAACCCTGAGCCCAAACACCTATGGGGCAGCGGCGACTCGGCGGCGCCGCGCTACCAAGAGGTGATCACGATGCATGAATGTCGCTCCGCCAAGCAGCTTGCCGCGGTGATCGACCAGCTGTTACCGGTCTGAGGCCCGGTTTTTGCCCAGCGTCACGCTGGCCTCAGCGCGTCTTCTGGAACACCAGCCAGCGCATCTCGATCGGGCTCATATTCCGCTCGACGGGGAACACGTCGAGGCCACTAACCCAGTTGGCGTACCAGCTGGTGGGCGGCCAGGAGGCTGCGGGCAAGTGCGTTTTCTCGTAGTCGTAGACGGAGTCATCGGCAACGAGCTCGAGGGGCAGCCCGGCTGTTGCGGCGGACATCTCGTGTCGGGTGAAGATGCTCGTGTACACCTGCTGACCGAACTCACGCGTGGCCGCCTCGGGTGTGTAGCCGCCGCGCGCCAGGAAGATGTTGAACACCAAGCGGGCACCACGAGCCAGGCAATGGGCGGCGAGTTCGAACAGGCCACGCAACTGCTGCGTCGTCTGGAAATCAGATACCACCTCGGAGAGCACAATCAGCTGGTAGTCCTGCCGCAGATCATCCATGGTCGTGAAGACGTCACGCACGATGACGCGGATGTTCAGGGATTCCTTTTCGGCGTCGGCGCGGATCATGTCGGCGAACTTCGGGGTCATCTCCACCACATCGACCGGGTGTCCACGTCGCGCCAACGCCAGGGCGTTGCGCCCGGTTCCCGCTCCAATTTCGAGCACCCAATGCGTCGTGGGATCGGCAGCTTCGGTGGCTAGCGCCCACACCCGGGCGTCGGGTTCGGTACCGAACAGCGGCGCCTCTCGAGTGCTAATCCAGTCCTCGTAGGCGTTCGACACCGTCCACCACCGAGGGTTGACGTGGTAGTGCAAGGTGTGGCCGACCGGGGCGTTGTAGGAGATGACGATGGTTGAACGCGGGGAGGTCGAATAGGCCATTGCCAACTGACCGTCGAGCACCTTCCTCAGATGAGCAAGTTCTTCGTCGTTAAACTCCCTGCCCACGGTGGCAAAGAGGCTGTCGCACATCTTCACGTACTCGTCGATCAGGCTCGGAACGGCCGGCAGCGTGATCTCGCCGGTGACCACCGATCGGCTGTAAAACCGCCGAATCATGGACTCCTTCATCAGCTGTGTCGGCTCGCCTGATTCGAGCGGCAAATTGTCCACACACCTTTTATACGATCCGCCGGGCTGTTGCGGTCGTGCCCCGCTAAATTCGGTAGCTGCCCGCGCCGCCACGATTGCTCAGGCCAGCAGTTCGATGGCCACGCCGAGGGTGCGGTAGACCTCCACTGCTCGCCGATCACGAGTCACTAGGGTGAGTTGATGTTCCATGGCCGTGGCGCCGACTAGGGCGTCATAGATTGCGCCACCGGCGATCTCGGCCGTTTCGAGCTGTGCCAGTAGTGCAGTGGCGGCGCGAGTCCCGAGAAACCTGGTCTCCGGAAAGGTTTGTGCCAGTACCTTCGCGATGGTCGCCGGAGTCCTGCGGGCCGGCGGCGGCAGGCGGGTCAGGACAGAGAACGTCTCAAATGCGGCGTGGCCGGCCAGACCCAATCTCCGGCCGCGTAACGCTCGGAAGGTGTCCTCGTGGTGGTCGTGATCGGCGACTACCAGTGCGACGGCGACGCTGGTGTCCACGAGTGATGTGGGTGTGCTAGCGCTGAGCGGCATCGCGCAATGTCGCGACGACCGCGTCGGTGATTTCCGCCCCGCCTGCCGGTATCACAAAGCGCCCCTCCCGCTCGTCGAGAGAGTCACCGGCCAGCGGCTCCATGCGCAGTCCAGCGCCGTCAGCGGTCACTTCGACCTCGCCCGGTTGCAGCCCGAGATGGTCGCGTAGCGGCTTCGGGATAACCAATCTGCCTGCCTTATCAATGGTTGCACGCATGCCTAGAGGCTACCATTTAACTGCCTGGGCTAATTCGCGCGATCTGACCTTCACGAGGTGCTCAAGTAAGCTGGCAAATCGTGCAAAAACACCTTCGCAGGCTGGGAGTCATGGGTGGGACGTTCGACCCCATCCATTACGGTCACCTGGTTGCTGCGAGTGAGGTGGCGCACCTGTTCGAACTCGACGAAGTGGTGTTTGTGCCCAGCGGGCAGCCTTGGCAAAAGGGCCGCCACGTCTCCGCCGCCGAGGACCGGTACCTGATGACGGTGATCGCGACCGCGTCCAATCCGTGTTTCTCGGTGAGCCGAGTCGACATCGACCGTGCCGGCCCCACCTACACCAGGGATACGCTGCACGATCTGCACGCCCTCAACCCTGACTCCGAGCTGTACTTCATCACCGGCGCCGACGCGTTGGCGTCCATTCTGTCCTGGCAAGGCTGGGAAGAGCTGTTCACCTTGGCGCGATTCGTCGGGGTCAGCCGACCCGGCTATGAGCTGGGCCACGAGCACATCACCGGGGTTCTGGGCGAGCTGGCAGCCGACGCGTTGACCCTCGTCGAGATCCCGGCGCTGGCGATCTCGTCGACCGACTGCCGGCAGCGTGCTGAGCAGCGTCGACCGCTGTGGTACCTGATGCCCGACGGTGTCGTGCAGTACGTCTCCAAGCGCCGGCTCTATCGCGGACCTCGCGGCGTGGCTGCAACAACGCCCAGCCTGGCCGCCGGAAACAACACATGAGCGCCACCAAGGAGGCGATCGACATGGCGACGGTGGCCGCCGCAGCGGCCGCCGCGAAGCTGGCCGACGACGTCGTCGTCATCGATGTCTCCGAGCAGCTGGGCATCACGGACTGTTTTGTCATCGCCTCGGCGTCCAACGAGCGGCAGGTCAACGCCATCGTCGACGAGGTCGAGGAGAAAATGCGCCGAGCAGGCCACCGGCCGGCGCGCCGCGAGGGTGCTCGTGAAGGCCGCTGGACGCTGCTGGATTACCGCGACATCGTGGTACATATTCAGCATCAGGACGATCGTGACTTCTACGCCCTGGACCGACTGTGGGGTGATTGCCCGGTGGTACCGGTGGACATATCCCAAAACTCCGGGCAATCAGCGAGCCCGTGGTGAGGACGCGTCGTTTGGTGATGTTGCGGCACGGGCAGACGGACTTCAACCTCGGTAGCCGGATGCAGGGCCAGCTAGACACCGAGCTCAGTGAACTGGGCCGCGCCCAGGCGGTCGCCGCCGCCGAGGTATTGGGCAAGTTGCAGCCGCTGCGGATCGTGTCGTCGGATCTGCGGCGCGCCTATGACACGGCGATCAAACTGGGGGAGCGCACCGGGCTGAAGGTCCGGGTCGACGACCGGTTACGTGAGACCCATCTCGGCGACTGGCAGGGCCTAACCCACAGCCAGATTGATGCCGATGCTCCGGGCGCTCGGCTGGCATGGCGCGAAGACGCAACCTGGGCACCGCATGGTGGGGAGAGCCGGGTTGACGTGGCGGCCCGCAGTTTGCCGGTGGTCGCCGAGGTGGTGTCCGGTGAGCCGGAGTGGGGTGAGGATCATGAACTGGATCGACCGGTGGTGGTGGTGGCTCACGGTGGCTTGATCGCCGCCTTGTCGGCTGCGCTGTTAAGGCTGCCGGTCGCCAATTGGCCGATTTTGGGCAGCATGGGTAACGCCAGTTGGGTGCAGCTGTCCGGTCATTCCGATGATTCAGCAGACTTTGACGGAATTCGGTGGCGGCTAGACGTATGGAACGCTTCGGCGCAGGTCTCTAACGATGTGCTCTGAGGTAGCGTCACGGCCAGTATTGCTGGTCTTCGCCGACTCGCTGGCCTACTACGGACCTACCGGCGGCTTGCCTGCCGACGATCCCCGTATTTGGCCCAATATTGTTGCTTCGCAATTAGGTTGGGATCTGGAGCTGGTGGGTCGAATCGGCTGGACGTGCCGGGATGTCTGGTGGGCGGCAACCCAGGATCCGCGTGCCTGGGCGGCGCTGCCCAGAGCGGGCGCGGTGATCTTCGCGACCGGAGGAATGGATTCGCTGCCCTCGGTGTTGCCGACTGCGCTGCGTGAGCTGATCCGCTATGTGCGGCCGCCCTGGCTGCGGCGTTGGGTCCGTGGCGGATACGGCTGGGTGCAGCCGCGGCTGTCACCGGTGGCCAAAGCGGCGCTGCCGCCGTCCTTGACCGTCAAGTACCTTGAATGGACTCGTGGCGCAATCGATTTCAACCGCCCAGGCATCCCGATCGTGGCATCGCTGCCGTCGGTGCACATCGCTGAGACTTACGGCAAGGCTCACCACGGCCGGATGGGGACCGTGGCGGCGATCACGGAATGGGCGCAGCGCCATGCCATTCCCTTAGTGGATCTCAAAGCCGCTGTTGCCGAGCACATTATGAGCGGACGTGGCAATCCCGATGGCATTCATTGGAATTTCGAGGCGCACCAGGCGGTCGCGGAGCTGATGATCAAGGCGCTGGCCGAAGCTGGCGTGCCGAACGGCTAAACCATGCCTGTTAAGGTGGTGACCGACGCGTCGTCGCGTCTACCGGACGATATGTGCGAAAAGTGGGCGATACGCCTGGTTCCGCTGCACATTTTGCTCGACGGTGTCGATCTGCGCGACGGTGTGGACGAGATCCCCGACGACGTGTACGCGCGCCACGCCACGACCGCGGCGGCGACTCCGGCCGAACTCTGTGCCGCCTACCAGCAGGCGTTGGCTGACAGCGGCGGTGACGGTGTGGTGGCGGTGCATATTTCGTCGGCGCTGTCGGGAACCTGCGCTGCCGCCCAACGGGCTGCGGCCGACCTCGGCCCGGCGGTGCGGGTCGTCGATTCGAAGTCGGCCGGTATGGGCGCCGGTTTTGTGGTCCTGGCCGCCGCCCGGGCAGCGGCCGCCGGCGCTGACTTAGACACCGTTGCGGCCATTGCGAATTCGGCGGTAGGCCGCAGTCACTCGTTCATCGTGGTGCACCGTTTGGACAACCTGCGCCGCAGCGGGCGCATCGGTGGTGCCAAAGCTTGGTTGGGCACCGCGTTGGCGCTCAAGCCGCTGCTGCGTATCGAGGACGGCAAACTTGTTCTGGTCCAACGGGTGCGCACCGTCCGGCACGCGACGGCAGCGATGATCGATCGGATTTGCGAAGTGATCGGTGAGGACCCCGCGGCTCTGGCGGTGCACCACGTCGCCAACGCAGCGGGCGCCAGCGAGGTGGCCGCGGCGCTGGCGCAGCGCTTACCAGCGTGCGCGCCGGCGATCGTGACGCCGTTGGGTCCGGTGCTGGCGCTGCACGTCGGTGCCGGAGCCGTCGCAGTTTGCGTGGAACTAACTGGGACTAAGGCTCCGCCGGGCGTTGTGTCCGCGGGGATGGACCACTTGCGGCCACCAGAACCAGCGGCCCAGCAGCGTAGCGATCGACGGCATCAGTAAGGTGCGCACGATCAGCGTATCGAGCAGCAGACCAATGCACACGGTGGTACCGAACTGACCGATAGACCGCAGCTCGCTGCCGATCATGGCAGCCATAGTGAAGGCGAACACCAGACCCGCGGCCGTCACCACCCCACCGGTGCCTGCCATCGATCGGATGATTCCCGTCTTGAGTCCGGCGTGGATCTCTTCTTTGAATCGGGAGACCAGAAGTAGGTTGTAGTCGGATCCGACTGCCAGCAGGATGATGACGGACAGCGCCATGACGATCCAGTGGATTTTAATGCCGAAAAGGTCCTGCCAGACCAGCACGGACAGTCCGAAGGACGCGGCAATCGAGCTAGCCGCGGTGCCCACAATCACCAACGCGGCCACCAGGCTTCGGGTGAGCAGCAGCATGATCATAAAGATCAGCGTGAGCGCCGAGACCACCGCGATCATCAGGTCGTATTTGGCGCCGTCGTGCATGTCTTTGAAGGTCGCGGCGGTACCTCCGAGGTACACCTTGGCCTCCGCCAGGGAGGACTGTTTCAGTCCCTCCTGCGCGGCGGTTCGCTCTGCAGCGACGCGCGAGATGCCTTCCGGCGTCATCGGATCGCCTTGATGGGTGATGAAAAAGCGCGCTGACTTGCCGTCTGGCGATAAGAACATTCGTAGACCCGTCTGGAAGTCCGGGTTATCGAACGCCTCCGGAGGTAAGTAGAAGAAGTCGTCATTCTTGGAGTTGTCGAAGCTTTGCCCCATGACGATGGCGGTATCGCTCATGGCCTCCATTTGATGGATCATCGCCGAGAAGGTGGCGTACATCGTCAGGGTGAGGCCCTTGGTGGTCTTCATCGTGGCGATCATCGGCGGAATCAACGGCAGCATCTCGTGTGTGGCCGCAGCGGTGTGTTGGATGTCAGCCGTGAGTTTGTGGAACTGCTCGGCAAGCTGGTCGAACCCGTCCAACGAGTCGAATAGGGATCGCAACGACCAACAGATCGGGATATCGAAACAGTGTCTATCCCAATAGAAGAAGGCTCTGATCGGCCGCCAGAAGTCGTCGAAATCCGCGATGTGGTTCCGTAAACTATCGGTGATATCGCGTGTTTCCGCCGTGGTCTCTGCGCTGTCGTCAGCGGCGTTGGCAAGGTCTTGCGTCACGACATACATGCGCTGCATGGTGTCGATCATGAACTGCATTTCGTCGGCCATCTTGAGAATGTCGACCATTCTATCTTTCAGAAAGTCCATATTCTGCATGGTTGTTTGGCTCTGCATGCTGTTCTGAAACGGTATCGAGCTGTGTTGAATCGGAATGCCCAGCGGCCTGGTGATGTCCTGAATCATGGCGATCCCCACCACGCGAATGATGTTTTTGGCCACTTTGTCCAGCACCAGCATGTCGGCCGGATTTCGCATGTCGTGGTTGGCTTCGACCATCAACATGTCCGGGTTCATCCGGGCCTGGGAGAAATGCCGTTCCGCGGCTTGGTAGCCAAGATTGGCCGGGGCGTTGGTGGGCAGGTAGTAGCGGTCGTTGTAACTCGTAACATATCCCGGTAGCGCGATCATGCCGATCAAGACGATGGCGGTGCTGACGGCTAAAACCGGTGCGGGCCACCGTACTACCGCGGTACCGACCCGCCGCCACAGTCGGCCGCTGGCCGCTCGCTTGCGTTCGAAAAGACCGAAACGACTGCCCACGAAAACGACAGCCGGACCCAGCGTGAGCCCGGCGAACACCACGACCAACATTCCGATTGCCACCGGTGCACCCATAGTGTTGAACCAGGGCAGCCTGGTGAAGCTCAGGCAATACGTCGCCCCGGCGATGGTCAGACCCGACCCCAGCACAACCGGGGTTACACTACGAAATGTGCTGTAGTACGCCGTTTCCCGATCCACGCCGGCCTGACGCGCCTCTTGATAGCGGCCCACGAGGAAGATCCCGTAATCCGTTCCGGCGGCGATCGCCAGCATCGTGAGGATGTTCGCGGCGAACGTGGTGAGCCCGAATACGTCATGGTATCCGAGAACCGCGATGACTCCCCGCGACGAAGCCAACGCGATACCGGTCATAAACAGCTGGACGAGTGTGGTGACGATGGAGCGGTAGACCAGCAGCAACATCACTGCGATGGCGCCCAAGGTAAACAGTGTGATCTTGGCCAGGCTCGCGTTACCGATGATGTGTATGTCATCACTGAGTGCGGCGGGACCGGTCACATAGGCCTTCACCCCAGGGGGTGGAACGCTGCGGTCGATCACGGTGCGGACGGCTTCGACAGATTCGTTGGCCAGCGTGGTGCCTTGGTTACCGGCGAGGTTCAACATGACGTAGGCGCCCTTGGCGTCAGCGCTTTGTGCTCCCGCCGCCGTTAGTCGATCCCCCCAGAAGTCCTGGATGTGCTGGACGTGTCTGGGATCCTGCCGCAGTTGGCGAATCACGTTGTCGTAGTAGCGGTGCGCGTCATCGCCCAGGGGTTGCTGACCGTCCAGAACAATCATGACGGTGCTATTGGAATCGAATTCGTGAAAGTTGTGGCCTAGCAGCATCATCGCCTTCATGGACGGCGCGTCGGTCGGAGCCATCGGCGCTGAGTGCTGCTCGCTGACGACTTCTAAGGGCGGGACGATGACGTTCACGACGATTGTCAGGAGCACCCAGGCCAGGATGATCGGGACTGCAAAGATGCGGACTGCGTGCGGGATAGTGGGGCGGCGGCCGCGCCCGGTTCTGGTGCTGGGCTCGCGGGTCACCGTGCTCTCGGTGCTCTTGCTGTTTGGATTGGTCATGCGGACTTCACCAGACAAAACGTCTGAGCGTTGAGGCCGTCGGCGCTTTTCTCATCCCGCACGACACCGTCGACAGTGATCCGGCAGCTGATCTGGCTGCCGTCACTTTGGGCCATGATGTTGGCACTAACCGCGGGCAGTGTTGTCGAGATCGTGTACGACCACGGCAGCGGGGCTGCATTGACCTGATGGGTGTTGGCGTTCTCGTCCCAGTAGTTGATGTTTGCGGTGCTCCCTGGTGAGCCGGAGACCTCGTATTTGACGACCTTGGGGTTGAACTGCACGATCTCGATGCCCGCCCCAGCATTCGCATTGAGGTCCGCAGAGCCAAAGATTTTGTGCAGCCGTACCACGACCAATGCCGAGACGGCCAGCACCGTCACCAAAACCAGCGGCATCCAGGCTCGTGTGAGTGCGCGGGTAATGCGACCGGAATTTGAGCCTGAATTTGGATCTGAATTTGGATCAGCCCTCATCTGACCGCCTTCCGCTCGCCGACCTAGGTCTGTAACGCCGTAGGGGAAAGCTTGCTTCCGGCGTAATCTCCAAGTAATGCCCACAGAACCTTTGCTCGGCTAAGTACATTAACCCTTAGAGGACGCAAACGTTCCTCCGGGTCCCTAGTTCGCCGCCCGGCCGGTGACCGGCGGCAGATCGGCCAGCGTCACGATCCCGGGTTTGGCAGCTACTACGGCCGGGACCGCATTGGTGACGGGAATCCGACACTGACGACGTTGCGACCACCGGCCCGGCCGCGGTGGTAGCCGTAGACACTGGCCACGGTTCCGGCCGGGGATGGTCATGAAGCCCAGATCGGTGTCGCTGGTGGCGGCGGTAAAGGTGACGTGACCTCGAAGGTCATCGTCTTGCGAGAACCCCATTGCGGTCTGCGTTTCCGCCGATTCATAGGTCGAGCAGTCCACCGACTCGGTAATCCGGATCTCGTCGACATGCTCGCAGCAGGCACTCAGCACCATGCCGGCCAGGTTCGTCATCCCAGGGTGCGCACCGCTGCCGAACATGGTCGAGCCGCCGCGTTGAACGGGTTGCAGCAACACGCGTCGGTGCCCAGCGCGAGCAACGCGTCAATGTCATTGGTTGCTCGCACGCCCGTTGGCTCTGGCCAGCCGGCCAAGTCGGCGGCATCGACACCGACCTTGTTCGGTCCGTGTGCGTACACCCCGACCAGCTCCATGTCGGGTCGGCCGATGATGGCGTGCAGCGATCGTCGACCGATGTTTCCGGTCGTCCACTGGATCACCCGCAGTGGACGGTCCGGGCTGCGTGTACTCATAGGCGCAGACATTGTCGAAAAGCGGCTCGGGCATTGCCGCATTCGCGTTGGCCGCTAGCAAAATATTCGGGTGCGTTCGGGTGCCGGGTATGCCACAGTTGGATTTCGTGACTGCGACTGTGCCGAAGACCGTGCCGAGTGCCTTACCTACCTCCCTGGCTGTCCGTAGTCCGAGCGACGACGACTGGCCGGCAATGTATCGCTTGGCTGCCGCCAGTTTCACCGAGTTCATCGGTGCTGATTCGACGAACGCCTTGCGCACCCTGATACCCGACGATGGCGCGGTGGTCGCCTGCGATGGCCATGACGTCGTCGGGATGGCGCTGTATCTCGACCTGCGGTTGACAGTGCCGGGTGGGGCGGTGCTTCCGGCGGCTGGCCTGAGCTTTGTCGCGGTTGCGCCGACACACCGCCGGCGCGGGACGTTGCGGGCGATGTGCGCTGAATTGCACCGGCGGATGGCCGATTCCGGTTACCCGATCGCGGCGTTGTATGCCAGCGAGGGCGGCATTTACGGCAGGTTTGGCTACGGACCCGCCACCATCGTGCACGAGCTGACCATTGATCGTCGCTTCGCCCGGTTCCATGCCGACGCACCCGATCCCGGTGCCGTCCGGTTGATCAAGCCCGCCGAGCAAGGTGACCAGTTGGCGGCGATCTACGAGCGCTGGCGTCAGCAGGTGCCGGGCGGATTGGCACGTCCGCAGCTGCTCTGGGATCAGTTGCTGGACGACAACGGGACGTCGCGTCGCGAGGCCCGCGAATTGTTTGCGCTCCTGCATCCCGATGGTTACGCGCTGTATCGGGTGGACGACGCGGATCTAAGGTTGGCACGGGTCTGCGAGCTCAGGGCCGTCACCACCGATGCGCATGTCGCGTTGTGGCGAGCGCTACTTGGGCTCGATTCGATGGATCGGGTCAGTATTATTACCCATGGCGATGACCCGTTGCCGTACCTGCTCACCGATACCCGGCTGGCTCGCACTACCGGCCGCCAGGACGGCCTCTGGTTGCGCATCATCGACATACCGGCCGCACTCGAGGCACGCAGTTATTCTGCCGAACTCGGGGAGCTCGCCACGGTGCTCGACGTTTCCGAACGCGGCCGGTTCGCGCTGCAGATCCGTAACGGCCGTGCGAGTTGCACACCGACCGATGCGCCGGCTGAGGTCGAGATGGGTCTCGACGTACTGGGCAGCTTGTACCTTGGTGCGCACCGTGCGTCGATGTTTGCCGCGGCGAATCGGTTGCGCGTCAAAGACTTTCGTCTGCTGCGTCGACTTGACGCCGCATTCGCCAGCGATGTCACCGCCGAGGCCGGTTTCGAGTTCTAAGCGCGGCTGAACACGGATCGTTCGGCGGCAGACGGAAGCGGCAGCGGAGGGGCGACGAGGTGCGGTAACCCTCTGGGAACATGGGCATTCCGCCGAGGGACGGCGTTAACGTGGTGGTGTGCGCGTCACCAGGACGCCGTTGGCTGGGGCCCAATGGTTGGCGAGTCGCGAGCGCACCTTCAGTGGCCACCAGAACCAACGCCCGAGCAGTGCGGCAATCGACGGCGTCATCAGCGAGCGCACGATCAAGGTATCGACCAGCAAGCCTAGGCAGATGGTTGAGCCGCCTTGCCCAAGCGTGCGCAGTTGATTGACGATCAACGAGCCCATCGTGAAGGCGAATACCAGGCCCGCGGCTGTCACGACTCCGCCGGTGCCGCCCATGGACCGGATGATGCCTGTCTTCAGGCCGGCGCCGGTTTCCTCCTTGAACCGGGAGACCAGTAACAGGTTGTAGTCGGATCCCACCGCCAGCAGGATAGTGACCGAGAACGGCAGCACGATCCAGTTCAAATCCAAGCCGACAAGGTGCTGCCAGACCAGCACGGAAAGCCCAAATCCCGTGGCCAGCGACAGCACCACCGTCCCGACGATCACCAGCGCGGCAATCAGTGCGCGTGTGATCACCAGCATGACGATGAAGATCAGGATCAGCGCGGCCATCGCTTCGACCATCACGTCGTATTTGGTGGCTTCCTGTATGTCTTTGAAGGCCGCCGCGGTGCCGCCTAAATAAAACTTGGCGTTTGCCAACGGGGTGCCCTTCACGGCTTCGTACGCGGCCTTGAGTTCCGCGTCGACGTGTGAAATGCCCTCGGGGCTGGCGGGATCCCCATCGTGGGTGATGATAATTCGGGCAGCCTTGCCATCAGGGGAGACCAGCAGTTTGAGCCCTCGATTGAAGTCTGGGCTGTTGAACACCTCAGGGGGGACGTAGAAGAAGTCGTCGATTTTAGCGTTGTCAAAGTATTTACCCATCAGGGTCGCCGTATCGGTCATGCGGTCCATTTGGGTTAGCAGACCCGAAAAACTGCTGTAGAGGGCCAGGAACGTGGCCTGCATCGATTTTGCGACGGTGATCATTGGCGGTATCTGCGCGAGAATTTGGGGCATCAGCGTGTCGACGTGGTCTAGTTCGTTTACCATCGTTTGAAGGTTTTCGCTGAGCTTGTCGACGTTGTCCAGCGAATCAAAAAGCGATCGAAACGACCAACAAAGTGGGACGTCGAAGCAGTGCTTTTCCCAATAGAAGTAGCTGCGAATCGGCCTCCAGAAGTCGTCGAAATCAGCCAGCGAGTCTCGTAGCTCATTAGTGATCGCCGACAGATCGTGCGAAGTGCCGGCCAGATGGTGATACGCGTCGTCCAGCTCGAGCGTCAAGCGATATTGACGCTCCAGAGTCGCGATCATCGTGCCAAGGTCGTCGCGGCTCAACTTAAGAATATCGGCTAGGCGATCCCGCAGATACTGCAGATTATCCCTGATGGGAACGGGTTGCAGGCCGATCTGAAACGGGATCGTACCGTGTTCGATGTTATATCCCAACGGCCTGGTTATGCTCTGCACCCGGGCGATGCCAGGTACGCGGAATATGTTTTTCGCGATCCTATCCAAGTCGAGCATGTCCGTCGGATTCCGAAGATCATGGTCGGCTTCGACCAGCAACAGATCGGGATTCAGTCTCGCGTAAGTGAAATGTTGTTCGGCCGCGGCATCTCCGACATTGGATACCATCTTGGCAGGAACATAGGCACGGTTGTCATAGCTGGTCCGGTACCCGGGCAGAGCGAGCCCCCCGATGACGGAGACAACGAGGGCGCCGGCAAGGATTGGCGCGGGCCACCGCACGACCGCCGTTCCAATTCGTCGCCACCTGCGGATGTTGGTCTTTCGTTTAGGGTCGAGCAGGCCAAAGCGGCCGCCCACGACGAGGATGGCTGGAACCAAGGTGAGTGACGCCGCGATCACAACGAGCAGCCCCACCGCGCAGGGAATCGCCAGGGTGTGTAAATACGGCAACCGCGTCAATAGCAAGCACAGCATAGCTCCGGCGACGGTGAGGCCGGAGCCCAAAACAACGTGAGCAACCCCGCGATATGTGGCGTAAAACGCCGCCTCGCGATCGTCGCCGGCTTGGCGCGCCTCATGATATCGGCCGATAAAGAATATCGCGTAATCCGTTCCGGCAGCTATCACCAGCGACATGAGCAGGCTGACAGCGAAAGTCGTAAACCCCATTAAATGAAAGCTGCCAATAATCGCGACAGTCCCTCGCGCGATGCCTAATTCGACGAAGACCACGCTGAGGACAAGCAACATGGTGGTAATAGAGCGATAGAAGATCAGCAACATGATCGTGGCGACGATAAGCGTTATCGTGACACGCTGCCCCAGGCTCTTGTCGCCGGCCTCCGTGGTGTCGGTGGTCAGCGGCGCCTGCCCGGTCACGTAGGCTTTTAGCTGCGCCGGCGGGTGCGAATGCGCCACGATGTCCTCGACTGCGTGGACCGATTCGTCCGACAGCGTCTCACCCTGGTTGCCGGCGAGGTTCACCTGCACGTAGGCGGCCTTGCTGTCAGCGCTCTGGTTACCCGCCGCCGTGATCAGATCGCCCCAGTAGTTCTGGACGTGCTGGACATGTTTGGTGTCATGTTCGAGTTGGCGCACCAGGTCGTCGTAGTAGCGGCGCGCATCATCTCCCAGTGGCCTTTCCCCCACCAAGACCACCATCGCGACGCTGTCGGAATCGAACTCCTGAAAAAGCTTGCCCATGCGCTTCATCCCGATCAACGACGGGGCATCCTTGGGCAACAACGCCACCGTGTTTTCACGCTCGACCGCTTGTAGCTTCGGTGCGGCGACCAGCACGACGACGGTGAGCACCAGCCAGCCGACAATGATCGGCACCGCCATCCGCCGGATCGTCCGCGCTAGCAACGACCCCTCGGCGTGACCGCCGCTCATGCAGCCTTATCCAAGCAGAATGTCTGGGCGTTAAAGCTGCTGCTGAACTGTTCGTCTCTAACCTGGCCATCAACCACGATGCGGCACCCGATCGTGTCGCTGTAGCCCTGGGCCACCACGGCGGCGAAGACTCCCGGCAGGGTCGTAGTCACCGTGTGCGACCAGGGCAGGGCGGTGAAATCCGCCCCCTGCGGCTGGGCGTCCTGGTCAAGGTAGCTGATGTGTCCTACGGTGCCCGCAGGGCCGAAAATCTCATATGTCACCCGCTTGACATTGATGGGCACGATCGCTTCGACCTGACCGCTCCCCGAAACAGCGTGCGACGCAAAGAGTCCATGCAACCGATAGGCGACAAAACCGCCGACCACCACCACCGCCGCGATAACCAGCGGTATCCACATCCGCGTGAGAAAACGCACCATCGCGATCCCTTGTCGGTGTGGTTGCCGGAGTGCCGTTGAGCGTAGTACTCGGCCTCGGCTTTTGTGGGGGATTGACCGACGTTGCTACGACCGTCCCGATTTATCAGGCTCGGCGTGGACCGTCGGCATATGGTGAGGTGCGTGGGCCTCGGTGCGAGTCGCGGGCTAACGCGCAACCCTCAGCTGCGCTGGCTCATGGCGGCGTGGACCGCCTTCTACATCGGGCTCTACGCGTATTTCGTCCTCGCCGTCGCGTTTACCTATTCGGCGGGCGGCGCCCGCGTTGTCGGTGCGGTGACCCTGCTGACCGTGTTGCCGGGCGGGCTGCTTGGGCCGGTGGCGGCGTCACTGGCCACCAGGCCACGGCCCCAGCTACACCTGGCGATCGGGATTGGTGCACGTGTTGCGGTGATCGTGGCAACCCTGATCGCGGTGCTGAGCGGACCGCCGGTCGGCGTCGTGCTGACGTTCGTGGCGATCGACTCGCTTGTCTCGGCCGCGGTACGGCCGCTGCACGGCGCGCTCGTCGTGCGGCTGGCCGACACCGCGGCTGAGGCGGCGGCGGCCAACGCCGCGACCAGCTCCTTGGTCAGTGCCGGCGCCCTGGTTGGGCCGGCGCTGGCGGGCCTGGCGCTAAGGCTGGTGGGCATCGGCTGGGCTTTTGCCCTGCCGGCGGCCGCCTGCGCCGTGGGGGCGGGCGCGGCGCTGCTGATTGTGATCCCGCCCGCTCATGACGGACCCGAGGCTGAGCCACAGGCCAGCGGTTCGCGGACTCGTGGCGGATCGGCGCGAGCCCACCTGAACGCGGTCGGCGCCGGGTTCCGCGCGATCCTCGCAAGCCCCCCGGCGACCGCGGCCGCCACCCTGTTAGTCGTCAACATGGCAGTGCTTGGTGCCTGGTACGTCGCGAGCGCGTCGGTCGCCCATGGGTTGAGGCTCGGGCCGGGCGGCGTCACGATAGTCATGACACTGTTCGGTGCCGGTGGCCTGGTCGGCGCGCTCGCGATGCTGTCTATCGTCGGGCGGCGCCGGCTGGCCCGAGTGCTCGCCGGGGCGATGTTGGGCTTGGCGGTCACGCTGACGGCGATCGGGGAGGTTGTCGTGCCCGCCGTCGGCCTGGCGTTAGCTGCCGGTGTGGGTGCAGCGGGTGCTGTGGCGTACGCCATCGCGCCGACGCTGGTGCAGCGTTGCGTCGCCGCCGAGGCGATGGTCCCCGCCGCGGCCAGCCTGCAAAGCCTGTACTTGGTCGGAATCGCCCTGGGCGCCCTGATCACACCGGCGCTCATCGAGTCGGTCGGGGTGCCCGCCGCGCTGGCCATCGTGGGCGCCGCGGTGGGGCTCATGACGATACTGGCCTGGTCGAAATTGCACCGCGCCGACGCACTGAGCGCCGAAGACGCCGCAAAGCTAGCCGTGATCCGGGACAGCCCGATGCTGGCCCCGCTGCCTGCACTGGCACTCGAACAGCTCGCCCGGGCCGCGACGCGATTCACGGTTCCCGCGGGCTCCGACCTCATCCGCCAGGGAGACCCAGGCGATCGGTTCTACATGATCGCCGCGGGCGTGGCCGACGTCACCGTCGATGGCCGTCGCTTGGCCACGCTGGGTCACGGTGGCTCGTTCGGCGAGATCGCTTTGCTGCGCGACATGCCGCGCTCGGCCACCGTGACAGCGCGCGAGGACCTTGACCTGGTCGCCGTGGATCGCGCCGAGTTTCTCAGCGCGATCTGGACCGCCACTGGGGCAGTGTCGCGCCTGGACGAGCTGGCCAGTGCTCGGCTGGCCACCCCGCCGGTGGAGGAGCGACTTGTGGAGTTGGACCGCGACGTCGCTCTGGGCGGGCGATCGGTTGTCGAGCTGCTGGCGCCGCAGCCGCCGTTGGCCGCGATCGATGCCGGCGCAGTGCGCAAGCTCGCCGACGCCGCGCGGGTGCTGGCCGCGCCGGATGGCGCGCTCGTCACCCGCGAAGGCGACTATGGGGACACCTACTACGTCGTCATTGACGGCGCCGTCGAAGTGCTCGAGGACGAGACCCGCGTGCGCAAGCTTCGCCCTGGCGAGGGCTTCGGTGAGCAGGCGATCCTGCGCGATGTCCCGCAACCGGCAACCGTACGCGCTGTGGGTGACACCACACTCCTGGCGGTGGATCGCGAGTTGTTCCAGCGGGCGCGGCATGCCGGGTAATGGGCCCGCGCGGCGGTGTCTTGTCGTATCTGGGTGATGGCTGTGATGGTGAAGGCTGAGTTGGTGAAAACGGTCCTTACACCACATAGGTAATACGACGTTACGAACGAAACCGCTTCAGAGCCTGGCCAAGTCGTACTGCGCAATGTGGTCAACCAGAACATGGAGGTGGTCCTGCGAGGAACCCAGGGTGTGCTCAATCGCGGTGAGCCGGGCCGCGTAATGGCCGACCGGATACTCCGCGGTCATCCCGATGCCGCCATGCAACTGAATCGCCTCCTGCGCGATATGACGCCCCGACCGGCCGATCTGCAGCTTCGCACGTGATGCGATCACCGGGTCGAGGGTGCCGTCGGCGATCGACATCGCGGCGTAGAGGTTCATACTGCGGGCCAATTCCAGCGAAATGTACATGTCCGCGGCCCGCTGGGTCAGTGACTGGAACTTATTGAGTGTGACGCCGAATTGCTTGCGGGTCTTAAGGTAATCGGTGGTCAGGCGAAGCGTTTCCTCCATCGCGCCGATGGCTTCGGCGCATAGCGCTGACTGGATACGGATGATGGCGTTGCGGATGGCGCGGGAGAAGTCTTGCACCTGAGCGGTGTCGCCGAGAGGCTCGGCGGGGGTGGAGTCGAGTTGGATCTGGGCGCCGCGCTGACCGTCGAACGTCGGATAGGAATGTCTATTTACGGCACTACCGCTGACGAGGAACAACCCGGTGCCACCGTCTGGCAACGCGGCGCTGACCACCAGTGTGTCGGCGCAGTCACCGGCCAGGACCGGGTTCTTCGTTCCGCTCAGTGTCCACGAATCACCTTGCTGCACAGCATGAGTGGTGACAGCAGCGGTCGGTCTACGGTGACCGGTTTCAAGGTGAGCGAACGCGAGTAGTTTCTGACCCGCTGCGACCTTGTCTAGCAGCTGCCGCTGTGTGTCGCTGCCAAGTTCGGCGATCAGCGCTCCGGGTGCCAGCGCGGCATGCACCACCGGTTCGGGCGCCAACCGCCGCCCGATTTCGGTGAGCACGACCATGATCTCGATCTGGCCCGCCTCACACGGGTCGAAACCCAGGCCGAGTATCCCGACATCGGCGAGCTGACTCCAGACATCACGGCTCCAGCCAAGATCGGTATCGATGACTTTGTTGCGGCTCTCCGGGTCATAGCTGCGCGACAGTAGGTCGCGGGTGGTGTCGCGGAGCAGAAGCTGCTCGTCGTTTAACTGAAAGTCCATGGCTGCCTTACAGTCCGAGAATGGTGGACGCGATGATGTTACGTTGCACTTCGTTGCTGCCGCCGTAGATCGATGTCTTGCGGTAGTTGAGGTAGCGCGGGGCGCTGGACTGCGCCCAGTCGGGGGAGGCGATATTTTGGCCGCCGTCGATCGGTAACGCATCGAGTCCGGCCACCTCGACCAGGAGCTCGGTGGCCACTTGCTGTAATTGGCTGCCGCGCAACTTGAGCACCGACGACGCCGGGTTGGGCTTACCGGCCCTGCCATCCCCGGAGTCTGAGACCACCCGCGCTTGGGTGAGTTCCAGAGCCAGCACCTCGTTTTCGGCCTCGGCGAGTCGCGCCGCGAACAGCGGATCTCTCAACAAACCGGTCTGTTTGGCATGCTTTTTCACCTCGGCGAGGCGCACCTTGGTTCGGCCCACCGCGGCGATGCCGGTGCGCTCATTACTGAGCAGGAATTTCGCGTACGTCCAGCCTTGGTTCTCTTGTCCGACAAGCTGATCCGCCGGTACTCGAACGTCGGAGAAAAACACCTCGTTGACTTCGTGGCCGCCATCGATCGTCTTGATTGGCCGCACGGTGATGCCTGGTGTGGCCATGTCAATGAGCAGAAATGAGATGCCCGCCTGGCGTTTGGGCGCGTGCGGGTCGGTGCGCACCAGGCAGAAGATCCAGTCCGCATACTGGCCCAGCGTTGTCCACGTCTTTTGTCCATTGACGACGTAGCTGTCGCCGTCGCGCACCGCGGTGGTGCGCAGCGAGGCGAGGTCGGAGCCGGCTTCAGGCTCCGAAAACCCCTGACACCACCAGATATCGATGCTGGCGGTCGGTGGCAGGAAGCGCTGTTTGAGTTCCTGGGACCCGAATTCGGCGATCACCGGGCCAACCATCTTGGTGTTGAAGTTCAGTGGCTCCGGGACACACGCCAATTGCATCTCGTCGGACCAGATCTGGTGCTGGGTCGGTGTCCAGTTCTTGCCGCCCCACTCGACCGGCCAATTCGGCACCGCGAGCCCGTGATCGTTGAGAATCTTCTGGCTGGTGACGATCTGGTCGCGGCTCAGCGCGGAGCCGCTGCGCATCAGCTCGCGGATCTCGTCGGGGATCTGCGTGGTGTAGAAGGCGCGGAGCTGGTCGCGCAACGCGGCTTCCTCGGTGGTCAGTGCCAGTTTCATGGCAGCCTCCGGTGTCCTGAAACGTGCCCGATGGAAGACAGCGGGGCGTTCGGCATTAGTCGTTCGTCCCGAACTCCATCTTGACCTATCCCGGACTGGATTTGTGCACAGCCTCGGGTCAATCCACAGGCGGGCGCCGTGGCAGCGTTGGTCGTAACCGTGATGGCAGTCACCGCGCTTACTGTCGGCGCATGCAAACAGAATTCCCTACCCAGCGACTGCATCGGCGGTTGGCGGCTGCCCCGAATACCGACGCGCCCGCTGACCCCGATGCGGCCCAGGACGCTGACGATGACCCGAACTCCTTGCTTCCCCGCTGGGTTCCCGACGCACCCAGCGGCATGGGCTGGATGGCCAGAGTCCGCGCCGATCCCGGACGTGCCGGCGCCATCGCATTGGCGGTGGTGGCCGCCCTCGCGGTGCTGATCGCCGTGTTCACCTTGGTGCGGGACCGGCCTGCACCGGTGATGTCGGCGAAGCTCCCCCCGGTAGACAAGGCTGTGTCGGCAACTCCAAGATCGTCCACAAGTCCGGGTGCCGGCCAGCCAGCCGGTGCTGATCGGCCGGTGGTGGTCAGCGTGGTCGGTCTGGTGCACACCCCCGGACTGGTCACGTTGGCGCCCGGCGCGCGGATCGCCGATGCGGTGCAGGCCGCGGGCGGTGCGGTCGACGGTGCGGACACCATCGGATTAAACATGGCCCGTCCGCTGGGCGACGGAGAACAGATCGTGGTTGGGCTGGCCCCTCTCCCCGGGCAGCCGAGGGTGCTCGGCAGCTCGGTGAGCTCGGGCTCGGCGTCGGTATCTGGGTCACCGGCGTCAGGGCCGCCATCGGGATCGGTCACGTCGAAGGCGAGTGAAGTGCTTGACCTCAACACCGCGACCGTGCAGCAGTTAGACACTCTGCCCGGGGTCGGACCGGTCACCGCCGCGGCGATCGTGGCCTGGCGGCAGGCCAACGGCAAGTTCACCAGCGTCGACCAGCTCGCCGGTGTCGATGGCATCGGTCCGGCGCGGCTGGAGAAGCTGCGTGCCTTGGTCCGTGTTTGACGCCGGTGTGCCACCTCGGCCCCGCGGAATCCGCGGTGGCGCCGGTCGATGTGCGCTTGGTTCCGGCGGCTCTCACCAGTTGGGTAGTGACCGCCGCCGGGATGCTGTGGCCGGTCGGCCGAGTGTTGGCATCGGCCTGTGTTGTGCTGACCGTCGCCTCGGGTGCGCTGCTGTGGTGTGCGGCACGTTGGCCAGACCGAGCCGCGCGGCTACGGGTTATCGGCGCTGGCCTGGTGGCGATCGGTGTGGTCGGTGCGGGGTTCGGGCTCGCGATCGCGTTGCGTGCGGACGCGGTGAGTCGGCACCCGATTACCGCAGCGTTCGGAACAGCGGCCCCAGTGACGGTCACCCCCAGCGAGAGCGCGGTGTCGGTGGGCCCAGGGGGTCAGCACCGGCTGATGTTTCGTGCGACCCTACAGCGGCTGCGCGCCGACGAGATGTCGGGCCGGGTAGTGGTTTTCGCGCAGTCATCGGACTTCGGTTCGCAAACCAGCCTCGAAACCAACACAGTGATGGTGGGCCAGCCGGTGCGGTTCACTGCGCGTATCACCCGCCCGGCCCGCCATGATCTGACGGTGGCGGTCCTCAACGCGACGGGCCCGCCGACCCGGGGCCGGGCCGGTGCGGTGCAGCGGGTGGCTCACGCCGTGCGCAGTCGGTTCGCCGCCGTTGTTCGCGAGGTGTTGCCCGCCGGGCAGGCCGCGATGTTGCCCGCGCTGGTTCTCGGCGATACCTCGGCGGTCACCACCGAGACCGGCCGCGAGTTCCGCGCGGCCGGCATGACGCACCTGACGGCGGTATCGGGGGCGAACGTCACGATCGTGTGCGCGGCGGTGCTGTTCTCGGCCCGGCTGATTGGTCCGCGCGTGGCCGTAGTGCTCGCGGCAGCGGCACTGGTGGCCTTCGTGATCGTCGTACAGCCCACAGCCAGCGTGCTGCGGGCGGCCGTGATGGGCGCCATCGCGTTGTCCGGGATGCTGTCTTCGCGTCGGCGACAAGCGATTCCCGCGCTGTCTGCCGCCGTGCTGGTGTTGCTGGCAGCTGCTCCTCACCTGGCCGTCGACGTGGGGTTCGCGCTGTCCGTGCTGGCCACGGCCGCACTGGTCGTCCTTGCGCCAGTCTGGTCACGGCGCATGGTCGGGCGAGGGTGCCCTCAGCCGCTGGCCGACGCCCTGGCCGTCGCGTGGGCCGCGCACGTGGTCACCGCTCCACTGGTCGCTGGTATCTCGGGCCGGTTCAGTCTGGTCGCCGCTGCCGCCAATCTCGCGGTGGCGGCCGTGATAGCACCGATTACCGTCCTGGGCACCGCGGCGGCTGTGGTGTGCGGCCTGTGGCCGGCCGGTGCGCAGCTGTTGATCCGTTTCACCGGGCCCGAATTGTGGTGGGTGTTGAGTGTGGCCCACTGGGCGGCCTGGGTGCCCGTGGCAACCGTGCCCGTTCCGGCGGGTGCGCCCGGCGTGCTGGTGGTCGGCGGTGCCACCGTGCTGGTGGTGGTCCTGTGGCGGTGGCGGTGGGCTCGGATGGTGATGAGTTCAGTCCTGGTGGTCGCGGTCGTGTGCGTGCTTGCCTGGTCGTTGTCAGGGCTCCTGGTCGGCGGGCTCACAGCGGGCTCGTCGGCCCGTCGTGCCACCATCATGGGGTGAGTAAGGTTTCGTCGCTGCACCTGGTCCTAGGAGACGAGGAACTGCTGGTTGAGCGGGCCGTGGGGGAGGTGTTGCGGTCGGCGCGGCAGCGGGCAGGCACCCAGGACGTCCCCGTGAACCGAATGCGGGCCGGTGACGTCGGCACCTATGAGCTCGCCGAGCTGCTGAGCCCGTCACTGTTCGCCGACGAGCGGATCGTCGTGCTGGAGGCCGCCGCCGAAGCGGGCAAGGAGGCGGCCGCGTTGATCCTGTCGGCTGCCGCTGACATCCCGCAAGGCACGGTGCTGGTGGTGGTGCATTCGGGCGGCGGTCGAGCCAAAACGCTCGCCAACGAGCTGCAGTCGCTGGGCGCTGCGGTGCATCCCTGCGCGCGGATCACCAAGGTCAGCGAGCGTACTGACTTCGTCCGCAAAGAATTTCGTTCACTGCGGGTCAAGGTCGACGAGGAGACGGTGACCGCCCTGCTCGACGCTGTTGGTTCCGACGTGCGCGAACTCGCCTCGGCCTGTTCGCAATTGGTTGCCGACACCGCCGGTGACGTGGACGCCGACGCGGTGCGGCGCTATCACAGCGGCAAGGCGGAAGTGAAGGGCTTTGACATCGCCGATAAGGCGGTGGCCGGCGATGTCGGCGGAGCAGCGGAGGCGCTGCGGTGGGCGATGATGCGCGGCGAACTACTGGTGGTGCTGGCTGATGCGCTGGCCGAAGCAGTGCACACTATCGGCCGGGTCGGGCCGCTATCCGGCGACCCCTACCGCCTCGCGTCGCAGTTGGGGATGCCGCCGTGGCGGGTGCAGAAGGCCCAGAAGCAGGCTCGGCGTTGGTCGCGTGACACGGTGGCAACCGCGATGAAACTGGTGGCTGCGCTCAACGCCGACGTCAAAGGGGCCGTCGCTGACGCCGACTACGCTCTGGAATCCGCGGTCAGGAAAGTGGCTGAGCTGGTGGCCGACCGGAACTGACGGGTCAGCCGAGCTTGTTGAGGGTCCGGGCCAGCGCCGACTTCTTGTTGGCCGCCTGGTTTTTATGGATCACACCCTTGCTGGCAGCCTTGTCCAGCTTGCGGCTGGTCGACACCAGCAGCTCCGCGGCCTTCTCCTTCTCGCCGGTGTGGGCCGCCTCGCGGAACGCGCGGACAGCGGTACGAAGCGCAGACTTCACCGACTTGTTGCGCAATCTGGCGCGCTCGTTGGTGCGGTTGCGCTTCTGCTGCGACTTGATGTTGGCCACGCGTTAAGTTCCTTTGTCGATTAGGCTCGGGTGCCCTGCTACCCGACGGCGACTGACCAGGTTATCAGTCGGCTACGCTTTCTCCCAAAAGCACAACCCCGTGCTGCTGACACAGCGAATTTGAGGCAGCATGTCTGAGGTGAGTCTTCCCAACCAGCTCCAGGAGACTGGACCACGGTCGCGGTCTCGTCGCCGGTCCGCTGCCCGGCCGGAGCGCATTTTTGGTGGGTACAACACCTCGGACAGCTATTCGCTGGCCTTCGACGAGATGTTCGATGGTCAGGGCAATGTTCGTGGCCCGTACAAGGGCATCTACGCCGAGCTGGCGCCGTCGGACGTATCCGAGCTGAAGGCTCGCGCCGAAGCGTTGGCTCGCGCATTCATCGACCAGGGCATCACGTTTTCGCTGTCGGGTCAGGAGCGGCCTTTTCCGCTGGACTTGGTGCCGCGGGTGATCTCGGCCTCCGAGTGGAGCCGGTTGGAACGGGGTATCATCCAGCGCGTCAAGGCCCTTGAGATGTACCTCGACGACATCTATGGCGATCAGGAAATCCTGCGTGACGGCGTCATCCCGCGCCGCTTGATTACCTCTTGCGAGCACTTTCATCGCCAGGCGGTCGGCATTGTCCCGCCCAACGGCGTGCGCATCCACGTCGCGGGCATCGACCTGATCCGTGATGACCGCGGCAACTTCCGGGTGCTCGAGGACAATCTTCGCTCCCCGTCCGGGGTGTCGTATGTCATGGAGAACCGGCGCACCATGGCGCGGGTCTTCCCGAATCTTTTCGCCACCCATCGGGTGCGAGCGGTCGACGACTACGCCTCGCGCCTGCTGAGGGCGCTGCGTAACTCCGCTGCCACCAATGAGGCCGACCCGACGGTGGTGGTGTTGACGCCGGGGGTGCACAACTCGGCGTACTTCGAGCACTCGCTGCTGGCCCGCCAGATGGGTGTCGAGTTAGTCGAAGGCCGTGATCTGTTCTGCCGCGACAACCAGGTGTACATGCGTACCACCGAGGGGGAGCGCCAGGTCGATGTCATCTACCGGCGTATCGATGACGCCTTCCTGGACCCGCTGCAGTTCCGGGCCGACTCGGTCCTGGGGGTGGCCGGGTTGGTTAACGCGGCGCGCGCGGGCAACGTCGTCATCTCGAGTGCGATCGGCAACGGTGTCGGCGACGACAAGCTCGTATACACCTACGTGCCAACCATGATCGAGTACTACCTCCGAGAAAAGCCGTTGCTGGCGAACGTCGATACGTTGCGCTGCTGGCTGGATGATGAACGCGAAGAGGTGCTCGACCGGATCCACGAATTAGTTCTCAAGCCGGTCGAGGGGTCCGGCGGTTACGGAATCGTTTTTGGTCCCGATGCTTCCGAGAAAGAGCTCGCCGCGGCCAGTAAAAAGATTCGTGACGATCCCCGAAGCTGGATCGCGCAACCGGTGATGGAACTCTCGACTGTGCCGACCCAGATCGAAAGTACGCTGGCGCCTCGCTATGTCGACCTGCGGCCGTTCGCCGTCAACGACGGCAACGACGTATGGGTGCTGCCGGGTGGGCTTACCCGTGTTGCGCTGGTTGAAGGTT
This sequence comes from Mycobacterium haemophilum DSM 44634, assembly GCF_000340435.2. Lineage (NCBI taxonomy): Bacteria > Bacillati > Actinomycetota > Actinomycetes > Mycobacteriales > Mycobacteriaceae > Mycobacterium > Mycobacterium haemophilum. The sequence goes on along the minus strand of NZ_CP011883.2, from coordinate 2,810,763 downwards.
CGCGGGTGGTCAACTCCAGTCAGGGCGGTGGATCCAAGGACACCTGGGTGCTGGCGCCGCGTGCGTCGGATGGCGCGCGTGAGTTGGGCGCCGCCGAAATCGTGCGTTCGTTGCCGCCGTCCCCGAATCGATTGCCCGACCCAGTGCCCGACGAATCGCCGCGACCAAAGCAACAGCCGCAGCAAGCTCAGCAACCGCAACAGCAGATAACGGTGCCCTGATGCTGGCCCGCAACGCCGAGGCGCTCTATTGGATCGGTCGTTACGTTGAACGCGCCGACGACACCGCGCGCATTCTCGACGTCGCGGTGCACCACTTGCTGGAGGATTCCAGCGTGGATCCCGACCACGCCTCGAGGACGCTGCTGCGGGTGCTGGGCATTGAGCCCCCCGACCACGAGTTGGACGTCTGGTCGCTGACCGACCTGGTGGCGTTCAGCACCAATGCCCGAGGCGGCTCTTCGATCGTCGACGCGATCTCGGCGGCGCGGGAAAACGCAAAATCGGCGCGGGAAGTGACATCCAGCGAGACCTGGGAGTGTCTCAACACCACCTACCATGCCCTCGCTGAACGCGAACGCGCCGCCAAACGTCTTGGGCCACACGAATTTCTGTCGTTCATCGAAGGTCGGGCGGCGATGTTCGCTGGCCTGGCCGATTCGACGCTCTCGCGTGACGACGGATACCGCTTCATGCTGCTGGGTCGCGCGATCGAGCGAGTCGATATGACGGTGCGGCTGCTGCTGTCGAGGGTGGGGGACAGCGCGTCGTCGCCGGCGTGGGTGACGCTGTTGCGCTCAGCGGGCGCCCATGACACTTATCTGCGCACCTACCGCGGTGTGCTGGATGCCGCCCGGGTGGTCGAGTTCATGCTGCTCGACCGGTTGTTTCCCCGCTCGGTGTTCTATTCGCTGAAGCTGGCCGAACACAACCTCGACGAGCTGTTGCACAATCCACAGAGCCGAGTTGGGGCCACCGCGGAAGCGCAGCGGTTACTCGGGCAGGCCCGCAGCGAACTGGAATTCGTGCAACCCGGCGTCCTGCTGGAGACACTGGACAGCCGCTTGGCTAGCCTGCAGACCACTTGCCGTGATGTCGGAGAGGCTTTGGCGTTGCAGTACTTTCACGTCGCGCCGTGGGTGGCGTGGTCCGATGCCGGCCACCGGGGCCGATTGGTCGGCAAGCAGGGAGAAGCCTGATGTGGCGGATGCGGGTGGTGCACAGCACCGGATACGCTTACGAATCGCCGGCGACCGCCTCCTTCAACGAAGCCCGGCTGACGCCGCGATCCAACACCCGGCAAACCGTCATCCTCAACCGTGTCGAAACCATTCCGGCCACCCGGTCCTACCGCTACATCGACTATTGGGGTACCGCGGTGACGGCGTTCGACCTGCACGCGCCGCACACCGAGCTGACGGTGACGTCCTCGTCAGTTGTCGAGACCGAACGCCCTGAGCCACCGGCGGGCCAGATCACCTGGACCGACCTGCAGTCGATGGCCGTGATAGACCGATTTGACGAAGTTCTGCGGCCCACCGCATACACCCCGGTAAACAATCGGGTAGCGGCCGTGGGTAAGCGGATCGCCAAGAATCACGAACCCGCCGAAGCCGTCGTCGCCGCAGCTCGGTGGGCGCGCAGTGAGCTGGACTACGTTCCGGGCGCCACCGGTGTGCATTCGTCCGGGTTGGATGCCCTGTACCATGGCAGGGGCGTCTGCCAGGACTTCGCGCACCTGACGTTGATTGTGTTGCGCAGCATGGGAATTCCCGGGCGTTATGTGTCAGGGTATCTGCATCCCAAACGCGACGCGGTCGTCGGAAAGACGGTTGACGGACGCAGTCACGCCTGGATTCAGGCCTGGACGGGCGGGTGGTGGAATTACGATCCCACCAATGGCGCTGAAATCACTGAGCAATACGTCAGTGTGGGTGTCGGGCGCGACTACGCCGACGTGGCCCCGCTGAAGGGGATCTACTCTGGGCTGGGGGCAACCGACCTCGACGTGGTCGTGGAGGTCACTCGGCTGGCCTAGCGGTCCGGGGTTCTACCGTTCGGTGAATGAACGATTCGTCGGCGCAAAGAACTAACAGTGCAGGCACAACCACGGCGATGCGGGGTCGGTTGATGCCCGGTCTGGGACTGGCCTGCATGGGGTTGCTGTTCGGTGGACTTGCCGTCGGGGTCGCGCTGGGTGGCGTGATCCCGTTGCCCTACGGGCCGATAGCCAGCGTTGCGATGTACGTGCGCGCCGAACCGATCGCGGTGCAGGTGATCGCCATTGGCACGTTTGCGTCCTCGGTGCCGCTGGCGCTCTACGCGGCGATAGCCAGTGCCCGGTTGCGTCAGCTGGGCGCGACGTCGTCCGCCGCGGCGATCGCGCTGACCGGCGGTATTTTGGCGGCCGGCGCGTTAGGTCTGACCGGATTGTTGGCGTGGCCGCTGTCGCGACCGGAGGTCAGCGCGGACACCGCGCTGGTTCGGGCGATCTCGTTGCTGGTATTTCTGGTCGGCAGCCCAGGACACCTGGTGGCGTTGGGTCTGCTGGTCGCCAGTATGGCGGCGCCCAGCCTGATACGAGGTCTCCTGTCCAGGCCGTTGGCGTGGACCGGCCTGGCGATCGCCGCGCTCGCCGCAGCAACAATACTGGTGTTGGTCTGGCCGACGCTGGGTGTGATACTGCCGGTCGCACGCGTCTCGGCGCTGGTCTGGCTGGTAGCGGCCGGTGCGCTATGGCCGCGCGCCGACCTCGACTCGGTGTAGGTCATCGCCAAGCTCGATGTGCCCGCTGAACTCGGACGCGGCCAGCGCCCGCCACTGTTCCTCTTGCCCCGGCACCAGAGCCGGCACATAGTGCGTCATGACCAGGATGCCTACGCCCGCGCGCGCCGCGGTTGCTGCCGCCTGCTCGACCGACGAGTGGTAGTCGCAGATGTCTTTGATCCGCTGTTGCGGAACATGCGTGACGATGTCCTTGCGAATTACGGTGTGCACCAATGCGCCGGCCCCGGCGGCTAGCTCGTCCAGGCTGGCGCAGGGAACCGTGTCTCCGGCCAGCACCACTGAGGTCGGTCCGGATTCGATCCGGAATCCGATAGTCGGCGTCACCGGCCGGTGATCCGTGGGGGCCACCCGGATCGACACGCCGTCGCGGTCCCACGCCAAGCCTTCGGTGTATTCGTGCACCTCGACCGGTGGCGGCGCAGTCAGGTCAGCGTGGTGGGCGATCCGGTAGCTGATGTCGTGATTGAACGCCGTCAGCGTCGCCGCCACCGTCTCGGCGGTGCCCGGCGGTCCGATGATCGGCAGCGGTGGGGGATCGGGCGTGAAGGTGGTGACCCAACGCGTGATGAGCAGGTCGCCCAGGTCGCCGATGTGGTCGCTGTGCAGATGAGTGAGCAGCAGCGCCGACAACCCGCTAGCGCCCACGCCGACAGCCGCCGCGCGCTGCAACACGCCACGCCCGCAATCCACCAGGAACAACTGTCCGCCAGCCCGCACCAGCGTCGAGGGTCCGGCGCGGTTGGGGTCAGGAATGGGGCTTCCGGTGCCGAGCAGTGTGATCTCGATCATGGTCCCATCCTTGCAAGCCGGACGAGCGCGCAGCAGCGCAATCCCTCATTCGGCCCCTCATTCGGTCGGTATTAGTGGGTGTGTTCTTCTGTTTGCTTTCCCGTTGACGGAGTTAGCCGTAGCCTGGTGTGAAGCAGATCACAACCTTCGGCTGGAGGCCTCGATGCGGATCGCGGACGTCTTGCGGAACAAGGGTGCGGCGGTGGTGACGATCAATCCCGATGCGACCGTCCGGGAACTGCTCGCCGGACTCGCCGAGCAGAACATTGGCGCCATGGTGGTGGTCGGCGCCGAAGGCGTGGTCGGCATCGTGTCGGAGCGTGACGTCGTACGCCAGCTCCACACGTACGGCGCCAGCGTGCTGTCTCGCCCAATCTCCAAGATCATGACCACCGTGGTCGCCAGCTGCAGAAAATCCGACACGGTCGACAGCATCAGCGTGCTGATGACCAACAACCGGGTCCGCCATGTGCCAGTGCTCGACGGAAAAAAGCTGATCGGCATCGTCAGCATCGGTGACGTGGTGAAGACGCGAATGGAAGAACTCGAGGCCGAGCAGCAGCAGCTGCAGTCCTACATCACCCAGGGTTAACGCCAGGAATAGTCGGCACGCAGCCGGGCGGCTATGACATCGAAGATCTCCCGGTCCAGGACCACGCCCTCGCGGCGAATACTTTCCTCCGGCACGTCGAGCACCCGGTCCAGCCGGACCCAGCTCTCCCTGCCTTCGTAATCCCAACTGCCAGAGCCGATGCCCACCCAGTCTCGGTCGGCGCCATGGCGTTCTTGGCTGGACACCATCAGCCCCAGTAGAACGCTATGGTCGCGGCCCACGACGAGGACCGGTCTGTCTTGGCCGCGGGTCGGATCGGCGTCATAGACCACCCAGGTCCACACGATCTCCCCGGGATCAGCCCGGCCGTCGAGGTCAGGGGAGTAGACCAGCTTGCGGGCTCGCTGCGCGGTGGGGAAGCTAGCGCTTGTCACCGGCCGGCCCGCGGTGATCGCGACAGATGATGTCGGCGCAGCCGCGGCTATCACATTCACGGTGACCTTCACCGCTTGCTGGAGTTCCCGCAGCACGGCTTGCGAATTTTGCATGTGACGGGCCAGATTCGGAGCCCGGTTTAATACCATCTTCTCGGCGAGCCGTTGCAATGTCTTCCACTGCGACTTCCGGGCCGACGCCATACTCGCAGCATAGACGTGAAAGGCCCGGCGGGATTGCCTCCCAGTGTGTCTCGGCCACCCCGCATGGATACGCTGGACGCACCGGCGAACCGCCGCCCAACGCACACTCAAGCATCCCCTCGTAACCGCAGCCCAGGAGATTCCCATCAGCAGTTTCGCCGACAAGACCTTCACCGCGCCGGCGCAGATTCGGAACTTCTGCATCATCGCTCACATCGACCATGGCAAGTCCACGCTGGCGGACCGGATGCTTCAGCTCACCGGCGTCGTCGATGAGCGGTCGATGCGTGCCCAGTACCTGGACCGGATGGACATCGAACGCGAGCGTGGGATCACGATTAAGGCGCAGAACGTCCGGCTGCCGTGGAGTGTCACAGCGGGCGGGGCGACGGAGAACTATGTACTACACCTGATCGACACCCCCGGCCACGTTGACTTCAGCTACGAGGTATCGCGAGCGTTGGAAGCCTGTGAGGGTGCGGTGCTGTTGGTCGATGCCGCCCAGGGCATCGAAGCTCAGACCCTGGCCAATCTCTACCTCGCGCTGGATCGTGACCTGACGATTATTCCGGTGCTCAACAAGATCGACCTGCCGGCCGCCGATCCGGACCGCTATGCCGCTGAGATCGCCCACATCATTGGTTGCGAGCCAGGCGATGTGCTGCGGGTGTCCGGCAAAACCGGCGAGGGGGTCGCTGAACTTCTTGACGAGGTGGTCCGGCGGGTGCCGCCTCCGCAAGGCGACGCCGATGCGCCCACCCGCGCGATGATCTTCGACTCCGTCTACGACATCTACCGCGGCGTGGTGACCTACGTCCGCGTGGTCGACGGCAAGATCAGCCCGCGTGAGCGCATCGTGATGATGTCCACCGGCGCGACGCACGAACTGCTCGAGGTCGGCATCGTCTCGCCCGAACCGAAGGCCAGCGAGGGCCTGGGCGTCGGGGAGGTGGGCTACCTAATTACTGGGGTCAAGGACGTCCGCCAGTCCAAGGTCGGCGACACCGTGACGACCGCGCGCCACGGTGCCACCGAAGCGTTAACGGGCTACCGCGAACCTAAACCGATGGTGTATTCGGGGCTGTATCCGGTCGACGGTTCGGATTACCCGAATCTGCGCGACGCCCTAGACAAGTTGCAGCTCAACGACGCGGCGCTGACCTACGAGCCGGAAACGTCGGTGGCGTTGGGCTTCGGGTACCGGTGCGGCTTCCTTGGCTTGCTGCACATGGAAATCACCCGGGAACGCTTAGAGCGCGAGTTCGACCTGGATCTGATCTCCACCTCGCCCAATGTCGTGTACCGCGTCGTAAAAGAGGACGACGCCGAAATGCAGGTGACCAACCCGTCGGACTGGCCGGAGGGCAAAATCCGAACGGTGTACGAGCCGGTGGTGAAGACCACCATCATTGCGCCCAGCGAGTTCATCGGAACGATCATGGAGCTGTGCCAGTCGCGCCGTGGCGAATTGGGTGGCATGGACTATCTGTCGCCCGAGCGAGTTGAGCTGCGCTACACCATGCCGCTCGGGGAAATCATCTTCGACTTCTTCGACTCGCTGAAGTCACGCACTCGAGGTTACGCCAGCCTCGACTACGAGGAGGCCGGTGAGCAGGAGGCGCAGCTGGTCAAGGTCGACATCCTGCTGCAAGGCGAAGCCGTCGACGCCTTCAGTGCGATCGTGCACAAGGATTCAGCCTTCGCCTACGGCAACAAGATGACCACCAAGCTCAAGGAACTGATCCCGCGCCAGCAGTTCGAGGTGCCGGTGCAGGCCGCTATCGGATCGAAAATCATTGCACGCGAAAACATTCGGGCGATCCGTAAGGACGTGCTGTCGAAGTGTTATGGCGGCGACATCACCCGCAAACGCAAACTTCTGGAAAAGCAGAAGGAAGGCAAGAAACGGATGAAGACCATCGGGCGGGTCGAGGTGCCGCAGGAAGCGTTCGTCGCCGCGTTGTCCACCGACGCCGCGGGGGACAAGGGCAAGAGGTAGGCGCCGACGCGAGATTGCCATTAGGGCTGTGCTCGAGGCCGGTATCACGACCCTGGTCGCCATCTCGGTGTCCTACACCGGCGCGTTGGCGGGCAGGAACATCCCCGAGCTGTCAGCTTCCTCCTCGGCGCGGATCACGTGGACCACCGCGTTGATCAACGCCAGATGGGTGAACGCCTGCGGGAAGTTGCCCAGGTGCCGCCCGGTGCGCGGCTCGATTTCCTCGGCGTAGAGGTGCAGCGGGCTCGCGTAGGCCAACAGCCGCTCGCACAGCCGCTTGGCGCGGGCCACCTCACCGATCTCGACCAGTGCCGACACCAACCAGAACGAGCAGATGGTGAACGTGCCTTCTTCGCCGGATAACCCGTCGTCGGTCTCGGACACCCGGTATCGCAGCACCAGACCCTCTTCGGTGAGTTCGTTGGCGACAGCCAGCACGGTGTTGCGCACGCGCGGGTCGTCCGGCGGCAGGAATCGGGTCAGCACCACCAGCAACAGCGAAGCATCCAACGCGTCGCTGCCATACCGCTGGGTGAACACACCGCGGGAGTCCACCCCATGCTCGAGAATGTCGGCCTTGATCTCCTCAGCGATGGCCCGCCACTGCTGGGCGTAGCTCTTCTCCCCCTGCCGTTCGGCCAGCTTGGACCCGCGGTCCAGCGCCACCCAGCACATCACCTTCGACGACGTGAAGTGCTGCGGCTCCCCGCGGACCTCCCAGATTCCGCGGTCGGGCTCACGCCAGTGCGCGATCGCCTCCTCCACCTGTCTTTTCAATACCGGCCACAACGTCTCCGGGATTTGCTCGCGCGACTTGGCGTGCAGGTAGAACGAGTCCAGAATCGAGCCCCAGATATCGTGCTGGACTTGGTCGTAGGCGCTGTTACCGATCCGCACCGGCCGCGCGTGGTCGTAGCCGGACAGATGGTGCAACTCGTCTTCAACCAGGCTGCGTTCACCACCCACCCCGTACATCACCTGCAGCGGATGACGCTGGTCGCTGTTGGCGCCGGACACATCGGCGATGAACGCGAAAAAGTCGTCGGCTTCGCGGTCCAGCCCCAGGGTGTACAGGCCCCACAACGCGAACGTCGAGTCCCGCACCCAGGCGTACCGGTAGTCCCAGTTGCGTTCACCCCGCGGCGTTTCCGGAAGCGATGTGGTGCTGGCCGCCAGCAGCGCGCCGGTGGGGGAATACGTCAGCCCCTTGAGCGTCAGCGCGCTGCGTTGCAGGTATGCCCGCCACGGGTGGTCGGGGAAGTTGCCGATATTAATCCACTGCCGCCAGCACTCGGTGGTCTGCCACATCTTGTCGGCGGCCTCTTCGTAGGTCTGCGGCGCCGGGTGTTTGGTCCAGCTCAGCGCGACGAACACGTCGTCGCCCTCTTTCATCCGGGTGCGGGCCCGGGCCTCACGGCCCTCCAACCCGATCCGCAGATTGGTGGTGAGTCGCAGCGTCGGGTGGGCGTCTGGTTGTTTGCTGGCGCGTGCGATGGCTTCGCCGTAGGCATTGGTCGAATACTCCCACGCGACGCCGATGCGGTGGTAGTCGAACGCCGGCTCGCAGCTCATCATCAGCTCCACGGTGCCGCTCACGCAGCGCACCGTGCGCAGCAGGATGTGCTCGGCGTCCCAGTCCATCGGGGTGCGGCGATGCGTTCGTGATCGGCGCTCGATGTCGTGCCACGGCCCCATCACCAGCGCGTCTCGCACGATCAGCCATCCGGTGTGTGTCTGCCACGTGGTTTCCATGATCAGGCTGCCGGGCAAGTAACGGCGCGCCGACGGCACCGAGACGCCGTAGGGGCCCAACCGGAAATGTCCGGCGCTGCGGTCCAGGATTGCGCCGAACACACTCGGGGAATCAGGCCGGGGCAGACATAACCACTCCACCGAACCGGCCGGCGAGATCAGGCACGTCGTTTCCCAGTCGGACAGAAATGCGTAGTCGGCGATCGGCGGAAACGGGTTGCGCAGCGCGCCGCCGGAGGCAAATGGCGCCGGCAAGCTGAAATCGACGGGCGCGGATATGGTCGCGTCACCGGCGGTGGTTTCGGCTGCGGCAAACGCTCGAGCCGCAGCGGCCTCGTCGTCGGCCTCGGCGGGTTGGTCGGCGGGTTCGGCGTGCAGGACCATCCCGACATCATCATCTGTCGACCTGCCCGGCGTCCATTGTTTGCGGTGGCTGACCGTGTCGGGGTTTACCCGGCGCGCCTGGCGTACTTCGGCGCGTGCTCGGAGAGCGGTCCTATCGCCACCAGGTAACCGACCATTCGCCGCAGTGTCGGTGACTCGCTTACCAGCCGCACGCCTCGCGGCGGTTGTCGATCGGCGCCGGCCACCGCGACCGCGACCACGTTCGTGTGGATCATCCGTTGCGCCGCCTGCAGAATCGCCGTTGGTATCCAGCGGCGCATCTGCACCCGGGCCAGCTGCCCGGTGGTTACCCGCCCGGCACGCAGCGGATCTGCCAGCATCCGTGCCGCGGCGACGGCGTCGGCTACCGCCAGGTTGATTCCCACACCGCCGACCGGCGACATCGCGTGCGCCGCGTCGCCGATGCACAGCACACCGTCGGAATACCATCGCCGGAGCCGATTAAGTTGTACGTCAAGCAGTTTTACGTCGTCGAATGAACTCAATCTGTCGACGCGGTCAGCCAGCCAGGGCACCATGCTCAGTATCACGTGGTGCAACGCCTCGATGCCCTGCGACCGCATCTCGGAGTCGGTTCCCTTCGGAATGATGTAGGCGATCTGGTAGTAGTCGCCGCGGTCGATCATGATGGTCCCATGTCCGGCGTTGAACATGCCGGCAAGTCCCCCCGGGTCGTTCGGGTAGCGAGGCAACCGGAACCACCAGATGTCCATCGGCGCGCCGAAGCCATCCGGTGTCATGCCAACCGCTGAGCGCACGGTCGAGGTTCGGCCGTCGCAGGCCACCGTCAGCTCGGCGCGCATCTGGTTGGTTCCAGCCGCGTCACGGTAGGTGACGCCGACGATGCGGTTGCCCTCGCGAACCACTCCGGTCACCTCGGTGCTGCGCATCAACCGAAAGCTGGGTTCCGCTTCGGCAGCGGTGGCCAGTAACTCGAGGAAGTCCCACTGTGGCACTAGGGCGATGTGCTGATGCGAGGCGGGAAGATGGCTCAGATCGAGATCGACGGGTTGGCCTTGCAGCTGCATCCGGATGGTGTCGATGCGGCGCTGCGGAATGCGGGCGAACTGCGTCCCCAAACCGAGTTCGTCAAGCAGCCGCAAGGTACTCGCGTGCACGGTGTCCCCACGGAAGTCACGCAGAAAGTCGGCGTGCTTTTCCATCACCGTGACTTTGACGCCGGCGCGGGCCAAGAGCAGGCCAAGCATCATGCCCGCCGGTCCGCCGCCGGCAATGAGACACGTCGTTTTGTTCTGTGTGGGAGACATCCGCCGATCTTGACACATTGGTTTCGGATGTCAGGGCGAATAGTGTGAGCCCAGTGAACGGGTTCCTGAATTGGTGGGACAGCATCGAGCTGTGGCTGTCAGGGCTCGCCTTCGTGCTGCAGGCGGTGTTGGTGATGCCGGTTGTCCTCGCACTGGCCTACGGCACCGCGGTAGCGCTGGACGCCGCGCTCGGCAAGGGCATCCAGTTGATGCGTCGGGCCCGCCACGCTGGCTCGGCCCGCGGGTAACCCGGATGCCTCGGTCACATGTGACGTTGGTGCTGGTCACCCTCGTGGTGCTGGTGATAGTGGCGTGGCTGCTGACGCGCTGACCAGCATTGGGTTGCTGACGTGCTCAGGCGCGCGGCCCGGTGGCGGGCCCGCCAATTCTGTTAGGCTTCGCGCCATGCAGGTAGCACCCGGCGTTATGGCGTGCTGTGTCCTCGTGGACTGTTGTCGCTGACTCCAAACCCGTGCGCGGTCTGGTATGGAGTTCGTGAATTCTCCCCAGTTTTAGGTGCCTTTCCGCAGCAACGGAATCGAAATATCTACGTCCCGCATTGGAAGGCCGTTCATGCTTAACGACATTGGGCCAGTACTGCGCTGGCGGTATTCGATGGTCGTCGTGGTCGCGCTTGCTGTGACCGTCGGTGTGGTTGCTGGGTGTCGTGGTGGTGCTAGTGACGTCGTTGGCGGCGGGCTGGGTAACGCGCATACGAGTATCACGTTGGTCGCTTACTCGGCCCCGGAACCCGGGTGGAGCAAGGTGATTCCGGCGTTTAATGCCGCCCGGTCGGGTGATGGTGTGCAGGTGATTACGTCGTATGGTGCGTCTGGGGATCAGTCGCGTGGTGTTGTCGACGGCAAGCCAGCAGACCTCGTGAACTTCTCGGTCGAAACAGACATCACCAGATTGGTCAAGGCCGGCAAGGTTTCTTCAGCCTGGGATACCGACGCCACCAAGGGCATCCCGTTTGGGTCAGTGGTGACCTTGGTGGTGCGCACCGGCAATCCCAAGAACATCAAAGATTGGGATGACCTGGTGCGCCCCGGGGTGGAGGTGATCACTCCCAGCCCGCTGAGCTCGGGCTCGGCCAAGTGGAATCTGCTCGCTCCGTACGCCGCCAAAAGCGGAGGCGGCCGCAATAGCGCGGCGGGGATTGACTTTGTGAAACGGTTGGTGGCCGAACACGTCAAATTGCGGCCAGGATCCGCGCGAGAAGCCACCGATGCCTTTGTCCAGGGCAGCGGCGACGTGCTGATCAGCTATGAGAATGAGGCCATCGCCGCCGAACGCCAGGGTAAGCCGGTCGAACACATCAACCCGCCGGTGACCTTCAAGATCGAAAATCCGTTGGCGGTGGTGAGCACCAGCGCGCACCTTGAGGTCGCGACCGCGTTCAAGAACTTCCAATACACCACCGCCGCGCAGGGGTTGTGGGCGCAGGCGGGTTTTCGGCCGGTGGATCCGGCGGTCGGCGCCGATTTCAGTGACCAATTCCCGGTGCCGGTGAAACTGTGGACGATCGCTGACCTGGGTGGCTGGAACACGGTGGATCCGCAGCTGTTCGACAAGAACACCGGCAGCATCACCAAGATCTATATGCAGGCCACCGGATGACGGCTGCGCTCATCGTTACTCGTTGCTCGGGCCGGCTCGGTAGCACCACGTCAGTTCGGGTCGGTGCGGCGATGGTGTGGCTTTCGGTGATCGTGCTGCTGCCGCTGGCCGCCATTGTGTGGCAGGCTGCCGGCGGCGGCTGGCGAGTCTTCTGGCTAGCGGTCACCTCGCATGCCGCGATCGACTCGTTGCGGGTGACGCTGACCATCTCCGCCGGTGTCGCGGTCATCAACATCGTGTTTGGTCTGCTGATCGCCTGGGTACTGGTGCGTGACGACTTCGTTGGCAAGCGGCTAGTCGATGCGATCATCGATCTGCCGTTCGCGTTGCCCACTATCGTCGCCAGCCTGGTGATGCTGGCCCTCTATGGGAACAGCAGCCCGGTGGGTCTTCATCTGCAGCACACCGGATGGGGCGTGGGGGTGGCGCTGGCGTTCGTCACGTTACCGTTCGTGGTGCGCGCCGTCGAGCCGGTGCTGTTGGAGATCGATCGTGACGCCGAACAAGCAGCGGCGTCGCTGGGCGCCAACGGTCCGAAAATCTTCCTCTCGGTGGTTTTGCCGTCGGTGACTCCGGCGTTGTTATCGGGTGCGGGCCTGGCGTTTTCGCGGGCGATCGGCGAGTTCGGTTCAGTGGTGCTGATCGGTGGTGCGGTGCCGGGGAAGACCGAAGTGTCATCGCAGTGGATCCGGACCTTGATCGAGAACGACGACCGCACTGGTGCTGCCGCAATATCGATTGTGCTGCTGTCGATCTCGTTTGTCGTGCTCTTCTTGCTGCGGGTCGGTGGCGCGCACGCGGCCCGACGCGAGGAGATGACTGCGTGACGACATCGCCTCGGGTTCGCTATCTGCTGCGGTCTGTCGCCCTGGCCTACATTGTTGTGCTGCTGGTCATTCCGGTGGCACTGATCCTATGGCGGACCTTCGAGCCGGGTTTTGGCCAGTTCTGGGCTTGGGTCAGTACCCCAGCGGCGGTATCGGCGCTGAAGTTGTCGCTTCTGGTCGTGGCGATCGTGGTTCCGCTGAACGTGGTCTTCGGAATTCCAACAGCATTAGTGCTGGCGCGCAACAGATTTCGAGGAAAAGGTGTACTGCAGGCGATCATCGATCTACCGTTCGCGGTCTCACCCGTCATCGTCGGCGTCGCACTGGTCGTGCTATGGGGATCGGGCGGCGCGCTGGGCTTTGTGGAGAAGGATTTGGGGTTGAAGATCATCTTCGGCCTGCCCGGCATCGTGCTTGCCAGCATCTTCGTCACCCTGCCCTTTGTGGTACGCGAGGTCGAACCGGTGTTGCACGAACTGGGAACCGACCAAGAGCAGGCGGCGGCAACACTGGGTTCGAAGTGGTGGCAGACGTTTTGGAGGATCACACTGCCATCGGTCCGGTGGGGCCTGACCTACGGCATTATGCTCACCGTCGCCCGTACGCTGGGTGAATACGGCGCGGTCATCATGGTGTCGTCCAACCTACCGGGGCAGTCGCAAACGCTGACGCTGCTGGTCGCCGACCGCTACAACCGGGGGGCTGAATACGGCGCTTATGCGCTGTCCACGTTGCTGATGACGGTATCGGTGGTGGTCTTGATCGTCCAGGTCAGTCTTGACGCCCGCGCGGCCCGAGCAGCCAGAAACGTCTGACAAGGAGACGCCGGAGATGATCGATGACCCGACTCGCCAGGGCGCGCACGCGATCATCGTGCGCGACGCCCACAAACGGTACGGCGACTTCGTGGCCCTGGACCACGTGGACTTCGTGGTGCCCGCCGGTTCGCTGACGGCGTTGCTGGGGCCCAGCGGTTCGGGCAAATCGACGCTGCTGCGCACCATCGCCGGCCTCGACCACCCCGACACCGGAACCATCACGATTAACGGTCGCGACGTGACCCGGGTGCCGCCGCAGCGCCGCGGCATCGGATTCGTGTTCCAGCACTATGCCGCCTTCAAACACCTGACTGTGCGCGATAACGTGGCCTACGGACTCAAGATTCGTCGACGCCCCAAGACCGAGATCACAGCGAAGGTCGACCACCTACTAGAGGTGGTGGGCCTGAGCGGATTTCACAACCGTTACCCCAACCAGCTCTCCGGTGGTCAACGTCAACGGATGGCGTTGGCTCGAGCACTAGCGGTCGATCCACAGGTGCTGCTCCTCGATGAACCATTCGGCGCATTAGACGCCAAGGTCCGCGAGGATCTGCGCGCCTGGTTGCGGCGCCTGCACGACGAGGTGCACGTCACCACGGTGCTGGTCACCCACGACCAGGCCGAAGCACTCGACGTCGCCGACCGCATAGCCGTACTCAACAAGGGGCGCATCGAGCAGATCGGATCCCCCACCACCGTCTACGACTGTCCGGCGAATCCGTTCGTCATGTCTTTCCTGGGAGCGGTATCCACCCTGAATGGGAGACTGGTTCGACCACATGACATCCGGGTCGGCCGCACCCCCAACCTCGCGGTCGCCTCCGCTGATGGCACCGCAGAATCCACCGGCGTCACCCGGGCCACCGTCGACCGGGTAGTGGTGTTGGGTTTCGAGGTACGAGTCGAGCTGACCAGCGCGGCAACACAAGGCAGCTTCACCGCCCAGATCACCCGCGGCGATGCCGAAGCACTCGCCCTGCGAGAAGGCGACACCGTCTACGTGCGCGCCACCCGAATACCGCCAATCGCCCATGACATTTCGGTCACCCGCTACGACGACGGCACCGCCGACGAAGACCAAAGCGCCCTGACGCCGGCATGACCCGGGCAGACCCGTGCCACGCCAGGTCCGGCGGGCACAGGTGCCTGACAGCAACATCGAGCTGCGCGGCTGTCAGGCCGCAATGCGGTCGTCCAGAGTTTTCCGGGCGTGTTCGTAGCGATCTAATGCGGTCGCGGCCACCAATGTGTGCGCACCCAGCGGTTGTGCCATCGCGATGCCGGCGTCCCGTGCGTAGGTCTGTACCCGGTCGGGCAGTAGACCCGGCGCCAGAAACCACGGCGCTATGACTACCCGGCGGGCACCTTGGCGACGCAACCGGCGAACCGCATCGGCCGGGGAAGCATCGGGTCGGGTGACGAACGCGGTGGTCACTCCGGCCCACCGGGCCCCCGCTGCCAGCTTCGACGCGACCGTCGCGGTGCGCGCATTGGCTGCGGGCATTGACGAGCCGATCGCGACCACGACCACACCCAGCGTGTCATCGAATGGCGAAACGCCCAGCTCGATCAAGCGCTCACGCAGCACCGACACCAGCCGATCGTCCACATCGAGCACATTGGCCTGTTGCACACGGTGATTGGCGCCGCAGCGTGCGATCTGACCCGGGATGTCGACGCGCGCGTGGTAGGCGTCAGCCAACAGCAGCGGGGTTACGACGGCATGGCCCGAACACCCGTTGAGCACGTCGACCAGGTTCGGCGTGTTGAGCTCGCAAAACGCCAGCCGCACGTCGAGGCCGGGACGTATGCGCCTCAACCGGGCCGCGACGGCCCGTGCGTTGGCTGCCGACCGTGGATCCGCACTCCCGTGCGCGGTCAGTACGAGGGTAGTCAGCGCCGCTCCTCCTCATCGCTACGTTCTGCATCGTCGCCGGCGCGGGTAGTCACGAGGCGTGCAACCCGCATTCGGTCTTGGTCAGCCCCTGCCAGCGTCCACTGCGCGGGTCGGCGCCCTGGGCCGGTTTGACTGTGCAAGGAGCGCAGCCGATCGACGGATACCCCTCGTGGACAAGCGGATTGACCAGCACGTCGAACTCGGCGATGTAATCCTGCATGTCTTGGTCGGTCCACTCCGCCAGCGGGTTGACCTTCACCAGCTTGAACGCCTCGTCGAAGCTGATCAGCGGGGCGTTGGCGCGGGTTGGTGCTTCGATCCGGCGTAGCCCGGTCACCCAAGCGGAGTAGTCACGCAGTGTTTTGCCTAAGGGCACGACCTTGCGTAGTCGGCAGCATTCGCCAGGGTTATGGGCGAAGAGATCGCTGCCCAGCGATTGGTCCTGCTGGGCAGGCGTCTGCTCCGGAGTGACGTTGAGTACCCGGATGTCGTAGACGGATTCGACGGCATCTCGGGTACCGATGGTTTCTGCGAAGTGGTAGCCGGTGTCCAGAAAGATCACCGGTACGCCTGGGCGCACCTTGGCGGCTAGATCCACCAAGACGGCGTCGGCCATATTGGAGGCCACCACGTAGTTGCACGTTGCCCCTTCGCGGTGTCCCCCGACAACCCCGTCACCGCCGAAGATGTCGTCGGTCCACCGCAACAAATCGATAGCGCTGGCACCGTCGAGTTCGGCCGCGCCGCGCGCCGCCAGCTCACGTAGCTCGTCTTCGGTCGGCCTAGCAGCTGGGGTGCTCATCGCAAGTCGTCTTCGTCGGCTCGAATAACCCACTGCGCGAAGCGCTCACCGTCGCTGCGATGCTTAACGAAGTTGCGAACCACCCGATCGATGTAGTCACCCAGCTCGTCGCTGGTGACCTTATGCTGGCGCAGTTTGCGGCCGAAACCGCTGTCCAGGCCGAGGCTGCCGCCCAGATGCACCTGGAAGCCTTCGACCGAGCCGCCGTGACCGTCGTCGACCATCTGGCCTTTGAACCCGATGTCGGCGATTTGAATTCGCGCACAGGAGTTCGGGCAGCCGTTGATATTGACTGTGATCGGCACGTCAAGCGTGGAATTGATGTCGGCAAGCCGGCGCTCGAGCTCGGGCACCAAAGACTGTGCCCTGACCCGAGTTTCGGCGAACGACAACTTGCAGAACTCAATCCCGCTGCACGCCATCAAATTTCGGCGCCATTGCGACGGCTGAGACCGCAGACCCAACGCTTCCAGTCCGGCGACCATGTCATCGAGTAAGGCATCGGGTATGTCGAGGATGACCAGCTTCTGATACGGGGTGAACCGGATCCGGTCCGACCCGGCCCGCTCGGCCAGGTCAGCCACCGCAGTGAGGATGGTGCCGGACACCCGTCCGGCGATCGGAGCAACCCCAACGGCGTTGAGCCCGTTCTTGAGCCGCTGCACCCCGACGTGATCAATCGGATGCTTGACCGGCTCGGGGGCTGGGCCGTCGATCAAAGGACGCTTGAGGTACTCCTGTTGGAGAACTTCCCTAAATTTCTCGATACCCCAGTCTTTGATGAGGAACTTCAGCCGCGCCTTAGCCCGCAGCCGCCGGTAGCCATAATCACGAAACAGTGAGGTGACGGCCGCCCACACCTCGGGCACCTCGTTTAGCGGAACCCAGGCGCCGACCCGCTGGGCCAGCATCGGGTTGGTCGACAGACCGCCGCCGACCCACAGGTCCAGGCCGGGCCCGTGTTTGGGATGGTTGACGCCGATGAACGCGATGTCGTTGATCTCGTGCGCGACATCCTGCAGACCCGAGATCGCGGTCTTGTACTTGCGCGGCAAGTCGGCGAAGTCAGGTTTGCCGATGTAGCGGCGCACAATCTCGTCGATCGCCCAGGTCGGGTCCAGCACCTCGTCCAGCGATTCACCGGCCAGTGGTGAGCCGAGCACTACCCGCGGGCAGTCGCCGCACGCCTCGGTGGTCTGTAGTCCGACCTCGGCCAGCCGCCGCCAGATTTCGGGAACGTTTTCCACCTCGATCCAGTGGTATTGCACATTTTCCCGATCAGAGATGTCGGCGGTATCGCGAGCGAACTCGGTGGAGATCTGGCCCAGCGTGCGAAGCGCGGCAGTCGAGATCGCGCCGCCGTCGCAGCGCACCCGCAGCATGAAGTATTTAGCTTCGAGCAGCTCAATGTTCTCGTCGCCGGTCCAGCTGCCGTCATAGCCCTGCTCGCGCTGGGTGTAGAGGCCCCACCAGCGGAAGCGCCCACGCAGATCGGTTTTGTCGATGCTGTCGAATCCAGCTTTGGCGTAGATGTTTTCGATGCGCTCCCGCACGTCGAGCGGGTTGCCGGCCTTCTTGAGTTCCTCGTTGGCGTTGAGCGGCTCATGATTTCCCAGCGCCCACTGGCCCTCGTTGCGAGCCTTTGCCGGACGGGCTGTGGTCATTCGGGGGTTCTCCTTCACAAACATTGCCGACGTGGACCGCGCAGCTCACCGATGTTTCGGCGGCGCAGATCCGATGACCAGCGGGTAGTGCGAGTAGTCGGGTCTACGGCATCAAGGCAGACAGCAACAGCTGCAGACACGTTTGAGATCGACATGCCGCCGCGCCACCAGCGCGATGCGCAAGTTGGGGCGCGGCCTGGGGTTGGCGACGATCACGCCGCCATTCTGCCACGGATAACGACGAGCCGCTCAACCAGGTCAAATTTCTTCTCACGATGATTAAAAGTACCGAACAAACCTGAGTGATCGGGTAAACAAAACCGAGAATCTGCTGAGAGGCCCGCTTATTCAGCTCTGGGTCGACCTAGTTGTCATGCGATGATTTGGCATGACCCTTCTTCGGGCACCGGTGGAGTTGCCCGGCGTGCAGCTCAGTGCCGGACAGCCATTCGGGGTGTATGTGCATGTCCCCTTCTGTGTGACCCGTTGTGGTTATTGTGATTTCAACACCTACACCCCAGCCGAGCTGGGTGGTGTCAACCCCGACGCTTGGTTGGCGGCACTGCGGACTGAGCTCGAGCTGGCGGCCGCGCGGCTGGCCGCGCCTACGGTGAACACCGTGTTTGTCGGCGGTGGGACGCCCTCGTTATTGGGCGGTGAGCGCCTGGCCACGCTGCTCGACATGGTGCGGGAGCATTTCGTGCTGGCGCCGGATGCCGAGGTGAGCACCGAGGCCAATCCCGAGTCCACCTGGCCGGACTTCTTCGACGCGATCCGCGTGGCTGGTTACACGCGGGTATCTCTCGGCATGCAGTCGGTGTCGCCACGGGTGTTGGCCGCCCTCGACCGGGTGCACTCGCCGGGCCGGGCAACGACCGCGGCTCGCGAGGCGATGGCCGCGGGCTTCGAACACGTCAACCTCGATCTGATCTATGGGACGCCGGGGGAGTCCGATGATGACCTGGTGCGCTCCGTCGACGCTGCGATCGAGGCCGGTGTCGATCACATATCCGCGTATGCCTTGGTGGTCGAGGACGGCACCGCGCTGGCGCGGCGGATCCGGCGCGGTGAGCTGGCTGCTCCCGACGACGACGTGCAGGCGCATCGCTACGAGCTGGTCGACGCGCGCCTGTCCGCCGCCGGGTTGAGCTGGTACGAAGTGTCCAACTGGTCTCGACCAGGCGGTGAATGTCGGCACAACCTCGGCTACTGGAACGGTGGTCAATGGTGGGGCGCAGGACCGGGCGCGCACGGCTACGTCGGCACGACGCGCTGGTGGAATGTCAAGCACCCCAACGCCTATGCTCAGATGCTGGGCAATGCAATGCTTCCCATTGCGGATTTCGAGCAGCTTAGCGTGGATGCTCTGCACACCGAAGACGTACTGTTGAAAACCCGTCTGCGCCAAGGGCTCCCGCTTGCCCAGCTGGGGGCTGCCGAACGCAAACGCGCCGAGGACGTGGTCGCTGACGGTCTGCTGGTATTCGAGGGCGACAGTCTGGTGCTCACCCCGCGCGGACGGCTGCTCGCCGACGCGGTGGTACGCACGCTGCTGGGATAACCCGGTTGGCCGGATTGCGCCGACCGCAGCTTAGAACCAGTGTCCGACCATCCGGTTGATCTCGATATACAGCGGGATTCCAACGGTGACGTTGTAGGAAAATGTCAAACCCAGTGATGCGGCTAACGGCAGGGTCGGGCTGGCCTCGGGGATCGCCAGCCGCTGGACCGCGGGGACGGCGATGTAGGACGCCGCTCCACATAGCGCCGCGAACAGCACGTAGGTTCCCGGTTTGAACCCGGTGTGGGTCAGGTAGGCGTAGCTATGAGCGACGATGATCCCAAGCAGCGCAAAGAGATTCGGTGCCAACAGGCCGAACAAGATGAAGCCGAATCCCGCCGATCGCAGGTCTTTTAGCTTCCGGGACGCCGTCATGCCCATCTCGAGTAGGAACAGGCACAGCACGCCCTGGAAGGCCATGACGAAGAATCTGTCGTCGTCTTGAACGACCTTTTGTCCCTGCAGCCCACTGATGAGGCCGATGAGGATGCCGCCGATGAGGAGAACGAGTCCAGGGTTTAGGAAGACTTCCTGCAACAGCTTACGGGAGAACACCGGCATCCTCTTGGGTTTCTCCAGGGGTGTGCGCTGGTCGGGCTCCCAGTTCGGATGCGCTAGCTTTTCCATCGAGAGTTCCAGTTCTTGCTCGACGCCCCGTTCGCGCTGGGCCTCCAAAGTCCGGCCATGCGGCGGCCGCGCGGCCGTGCCCGGCCCGACCCCCACCTTGACCGGCGGGGCGTAGCCCGACTCACCAGGCAGGTATCCGGCTTGGCTCAAACCCTTGTGGCGGAGCCGCGCGACAAGATACAGCGCCACCAGACAGCCTGGGATCTCCATCACCGCAAGCATGACCGGCATGTAGGCGTTGAACGTCATGCCGATGGCGGTCAGCACGGCCACGCACGCGGCAAAGGTCCCTGCCGAGTCCGACGCGTAATAACCAGCGACCGTTGCTACGTCGACTCTCCGCATCGAACTCAAGCGACCCAGCAACAAGTAGGCCAGCCCTCCGATCAGGAAGTTCAACACGAAGCCGAGCAACACAAAGCCAGCGATGTTGCCGACCTCGCTAGGCCTGACCTTGGCTAGCTCTTCGCCTCCGTGCCAGCCGATGGCAAGCAAAAGATACATGGTCAAGCCCTGGTAGATCACGTACGGAAACTCGAAGCGTACCTTCAGGATTGGGATCAAGAACCCGAAGTAAAAGAACAGCAGGAGTGGCTTGAACAGGTTGTGGGTGAAATTATCGCAAAATTCTTGAAGCATTGAGCGGCCCTCCCGTGCTCGCTGCGGCGTTCACGGAAGCACCGAACGTCGGCGGCGCGACCATGAACATCCAGACAAATGTCGAAACTTAGACCTGCTCAGGCCAGTCCGCCACTCAGTACACGCGCTGGCTTGTGAGGTTGATGGCCAAACGCGACCTGTAAGCCCTGATGCAGGGCGGCCGAGATAGTCAATAGGCATCGATAGGCCCACTACCGGGCGTTCGAAACCAGCGAAGGACGCACCTCGACGCCGCGTTTGCGATGTGTCACGGACTGCCACGCCGATGGTGAATAGTGTGTGGTGGTTTCTCGAAGCCGTCGATGCGGGTAACCGTAAGTACGCCTGTCTCTTGGTTAATCGTGAGTTCGTCGCGGTCGGATGCCTGCACTTCTTCGCCGTCCGTAAGCCGGATTACGAACATGATTGCGTTCCTCTCAATCGATGGGTGGCGGGCCGCGATCGGGCGGCAGCGCGGCGAGCTACCCCATCGCATTAAAATTAAAGTTGTGTTAAGCCTTTTCGCTACCCGGTCAGTGGGCGCGATTCGCTATTCTCGGCCGTGCGGTGGCGCGGGTCTTCGTACACAACCGCCACGTCCCACACGAGGCTGGCAGGCGGCCAATGGACGTGTCGGATATATCCACTAACACATTCACCGAGCCTCCTTTCCCGTGCGAACGGAGCCCCCGGTCCGCGCGCCCATCCGGGGCCACACGGCTTAGCGTGATGTTAGGAGAACTCTGGGGACAGCAACCGGCCAGTATGTAAACGGTTGGGAAAAGTTTGGGACCTTAGGGCGTCCGGGAGAAACGGCGTGATCCAGCGCGAAAGATGGCGCCAGACCAGCTATCGCTGCTGTTCTGGGTGAGATCTATCCGAGTAAGTGCGCCACGGGGGACAGGCCGCGCGGGTTTTTCTAGGTTAGGCTACGTTTACTAGCGTGACCGAGGTCGGCGTCGAGACAGGCTCCGCCGGCGCGCGCGGCTAGGCGCGTCGAGCGACCGGATGGATGCGCTGGAGGCGCTATTTCCTGCGGTCACCGCGTCGGGCATCCCGAAAGCAGCCGGCGTCGAGGCCATCTTGCGTCTTGACGAAGTCCCGCGTGGACTGTATTCCGGTGCCGTCGTGATGATTTCAGCAGATGGCGGGCTGGATGCCGCGTTAACGCTGCGAGCAGCCTACGAGTGCGACGGGAAGACCTGGCTGCGGGCCGGTGCCGGCATCATCGAAGGGTCACAACCCGAGCGCGAATTCGAGGAGACCTGCGAGAAGCTGTGCACACTGGCGCCGTATTTGGTTGCGCGCCAGTAGTTTCTCATCCACGTTGCCTCGTCGCGGCCGCAGGTTCTGGAACTGCCTAGATTGCATCTGCACAACCGGGTTTAGGGCCTTTCGGCCCTAGTCGAGGTATATGTCCACCAGCGATGCTTCGGCCACAGCCGCAACCGATACGGGCGAATATGAAAAGAAAGCGGGGTTCCTGCGTCGTGTGTGCACCCGGGATCTGCCAGTGGTCATGTCTTTGCTCCGCAAGCCCGTCTCTGGCCCGCCGGCGTGGCTGATTTGAATGTGACTAGCATCTACAGTTAAATTGAGTGTTACTTAGCGAAACACATAACTAGGGAGGTGTCGTGTCCAAGGACTTGACCAACCTGCAGCTACTCCGTGAGCTTGAACCCGTGGTTGAGCGCCTGCTCAACCGACACCTGTCGATGTTCAAAGAATGGAGTCCGCACGACTACATTCCGTGGTCGGACGGCAAGAACTACTACGCCCTCGGCGGAGACAATTGGGAACCCGGGCAGAGCCAGCTCTCTGACGTGGCTCAGGTCGCGATGGTGCAAAACCTGCTGACAGAGGACAATCTGCCGTCGTATCACCGCGAGATCGCGATGAACTTCAGCATGGATGGCCCTTGGGGGCAGTGGATCAACCGGTGGACAGCCGAGGAAAACAGGCACAGTACGGCGCTGCGCGATTACTTGGTGGTGACCCGCGCTGTCGATCCGGTCGAGCTGGAGAAGCTGCGCCTGGAGCAAATGACTAGAGGCTTCAGCCCAGGCCAGAACCACCAGGGCGACGTGTTTGCTGACAGCCTATTCGACTCCGTCATGTACGTTTCATTTCAAGAATTGGCAACCCGGGTGTCGCACCGCAATACGGGACAAATCTGCAACGAGACGATCGCGGACAAACTGCTCGCCAGGGTGTCAGCAGACGAGAACCTGCACATGATCTTCTATCGGGATGTCAGCGCAGCCGGTCTCGAGATTGCGCCTAACCAGGCGATGAAGTCGGTGCACCGGATACTGCGTAACTTCAAAATGCCCGGGTTCACGGTCCCGGAGTTCCGGCGCAAGGCTGTGATCATCGCCGTCGGCGGCGTCTACGATCCGCGGATCCATCTCAACGAGGTAGTCATGCCGGTGCTGAAGAAGTGGCGGATTTTCGAACGCGAAGACTTCACCGGCGAAGCCGCCTGGATGCGCGACGATCTTGGCTTACTGATTAAAGAGCTCGAGCAAGAGGGCGAGAAGTTCGACGAATCCAAGCAGCGCTACCTTGACCGCCAGTCCCGCAGAGTCGAGAAGATCACGGCACGCAACGTGCTCAAAACCAAAGGGACGCTGACGCTTAGCGGACGGTGATCGCTACCGCAGTGGGCAGCGGGTCGCGGCTAGTTGTAACAGTCTTAGCCCGCTTCGTTAATGACTGTGTTAGCGGACTCGGCATGCCAAAGAGAGTCTCCGATAAAACGCGCCGCATAAGCCATGGCTTTGGCGGCATCGGCTGTCAGCCGCGGTAGCGACTGGAATACGTGCACTTGGTCGGGCCACACTTGCAACTCGCAACGGCCGCCAGCGGCCTGGATATCGGCGGCGAGTTGCCGCGCGTCGCCCTCCAGCATTTCGGCTCCACCGACCTGGATCAGTGTCGGCGGAAGTGCTGGCCCCCCGGTGACGTTGAGTGCCAGGCGATGGTGGGTCGGGTCGATCCCGGCGTGGTAGAGGCCGACCACGCGGGCGGCGGTCGCCGCCCGAACGGCGGGATCGGGGCGGATCCGTTCGCGAGCCGTCGACAACGCGAACGTGAGGTCGATCAACGGCGAAAACAACACCAGTGCCGCCGGAGGCTGTGCTGCGACCTCGGGTTGCAGCAGCATATCCACCGACAGATGTCCGCCTGCCGAATCAGCAACGACCACAATGCGTTCCGCTGGCAAGCCGCACGTTTGCAGCAACCAGTCCCAGCCTGCCCGCACGTCATTGGCTGCGGTGGGAAACCGGTAACGCGGCGCGAGGCGGTAGTCGGCACAGAACACCGGCAGCCCGGTCAGCGACGACAGCCAAGACGTCAACCGTCGATGCGTTCGGGGTGAGCACATGGTGTAGCCGCTGCCGTGCACGAAGTAGATCACCGCCCCGGCAGTGCGTCGGGTGTTGGTTGCGCGGCGGCGCGGCCCGTACACCCATTCCCCGACGACGCGCTGGCCATCGGACAGCACGGAGTTGACCTGTTCGACGCGAGTACCCGCCAACGACGGCCCGAGTGTGCCCATGAGCCGGGCGATGATCTGGCGCGCCATCCAGACCCCCCACGCTCGCTCCGGCTGCAGCAGCCCGGTGATCCGCGGCAGCGTGAGCGCGCTGATCGCTACCGCGCCGCGGGATCGCCAGGATCCGCGGGTCGGTATGCCGTCGGTCATGAATCGTAGTCAATCGCAAATGGTGCCATGAATCAAAGTCAGAGATATCCGTAGCGCCGTCGCCGCCAGTGTGCGCTATCGGCCCGCGACCCGGCGTGTCAGTAGTATCAATGGTCAGATGCCGGGATTCCCGTCGTGTCGCTCTGGTATGTCTTTTCGTGCCAACCGGTTTCCGCAGCTCCGCCCGCTTTGATGATCAGATTCGTGATGTAGCCAGGATTGCTCGACTCCGTACAACGTAAAACCTAAGGTCAACACAGTTTTCGTGTGAACAGTCAGCAGTAACTTCGGACTAAACCGAAATGTCGGTGGGCTGGGCTAGCTTGCGGGCATGGGTTGTGGCGAGGGTGTTGATGGCCTGCTCAGGCGCAGGGCTAGCGAGCGCACTCCCGCGTATTCACGTTCGATGATCCGTTGGTGCAGTTGGTCCCTGCCGATGGGCGCGCTGATGCGGGAAATCGCGCCAACCTCGTTCGCCGAGAGTTTCAGAGAAGCGGTTCTCGAGTTGCTGGAAACGGGAGATCGGTAGGTCGGCAAGGAGTGCGTTGGCAATGCGGCAGACCTCTTGCAGGTAGTGGCGGGCTTCATCGCTGGGAGTGAGATCGTTGGGCGGCCAGCGTAGTTCGTGGCACCCTCTGGTCAGGCCCACCAAGGGCTGGCGGCCGACGCGATTGTTGAGCCGCACCAAATATCGGGCTCCGTCAGCGTGGTCGTGGATGTTCAGTTCGATGCCGGGGTCGCCGACGACAACATGGGCACTTAGCGCCCGATAGACCAATTCCGACAAGGTCGATCCCGACGGGGCAAATCCTGGAGCGGGGAGGTAGTGTGCCAGCTCATCGTCTTCGGCGGCAACCCAGGCCGCAAACGCATCGTCGTCGATGCCGAACCTTCGGAGGGCGCCCTTGGCGGTGATCACAAAAGCCGGTGCACCATCGGCGGCGTGGGTCGCGGTAGTAGCGTCGAGCATCATCGCCTCCAATTCACCTGTCCGTTGACCGCATCCTTCGGATGGAACCTAGGTCACCGATCGCCAATATGCAACAAAGAAGAGTAAAATATAATTAAATTACGTAGGTTTACGTGAGTCGATAGGCTCCAGGTCGACCACTGCAAGATCTACCGTGACACGGCTGGCTCGTTCATCGCTGTTTCGTATGTATTTGTGACGTAGTATGTAGCACCTGATGACAGGACATCCGGAGCACTTCGCCACTAGAGTTGCGCAGCGGCGCCGGAGTCTCGGAATGACGCTGGTTGATGTCAACCGCCATGGTGGACCTACCGCGCCGACGCTGGCCAAGGCAGAAGCGGGAGCACTTGAGGATCCGCGTCCCAGCACGCTGTCGAAGTTCGATGTCGGACTTCGCTGGCTACCTGGTAGTGCGGCCAGTGTCTACTGGGGCGGTGATGAGCCGAAAACTCGGCAGGACGTCGGTAAGCGCGCGGTGCTGGAGCCCGCGGGCGGGGCGGTGGCCTTGCCGCTGGACCGGATCCTGGCGATGATGACGACTCAGGCGCAACTCAACGACGTGATTGATGGCCACTCGCACGAACCCATTCCGTCCGGCGAAATCCGACCCCTCGTTGACGCCCTCAATCAGCACCTGAGCGTCATCGTCGGACTTTATGTGACAGATTTGCTCGAACGTAACCACACCAAGGGCGGCCAGCCGATGCAGCCGCTGCTGGAATACGCGTTTGCTGAGTTGCTTTCGGCGCCGGTCTCAGCAGATGATCCCGAGAAAGTTGAGAAGCTGTACCGACGATGGCTCCTAGGCCGCCTGGAAAGCATCGACGCCGAACTTGAGGCGTCATTTCGGCGGCGACTTCGACGCCGCAACCATCCACGAGAAGGGGCCGACGGATGATCGGCAGCAGCGACAGCGCGCTGACGTTTCCGGCCAAACTTAACCGGCTGTTCGACGTATATCGGTCACGGGATCAAGCCGAGCAGTCCGCCGACGACGTCGCGAGATCGGTGAGTCAGATCATTGGCCGCCCCGTCAGTGGTAACCAAATCCATGCCCTACGACATGACGGCGCAACCATCCCGGACGCAGACATCATTCGTGGGTTGATCACACACTTCGGGGTGCCCGCCGACTACCTGGCATCTACAGGGCCCCAAGCCGAGCACCTAGACAAGCAGCTTCGACTGTTGGCCGCCGCCCGTGACGCGGGTGTCAAGCGCCTTGCTTTGCGGGGCGGCGTGGCGATTGACGATCTGGACAGCATGCTTGAGGTGATCAACAAGGTACCTCCCGAAGTTCCTTGAATCCGGTGAGCAAACTTTGGTGAGTACGATGCGACGATGCAGTCAGGTCCGCGATGAGCCTGCGGGATAGAGTGGATGCGGGAGCTGAGCGAGTATGCCAGCTGGTAGGAGCATTGGATGTTCCATCGCCCTGGGATCTTGACGTCTTCATCAGCACTACCGCGCAGGCGCGTGGCAAACCGATACGGTTAATCCCTCATTCTGGGTTATCCGGCCCGGGGCAACCCTGCGGAGTCTGGATCGGCCGTCATACCGACGACATCATCGATCCGGCGACCGTCACCCACGTACTGAACCGCACATCGTATGACACTGAGCAGGAAAGCCAGGCGGAGCTTTTCGCATCTCTGATCAAGTCGGAATCACGAAAGGCCTACACCGCATCGAAATTCCTGCGCACATTTCTTCGCGATTAAAAGTCCAGGCAACGACAAGACAGGGCTGACGGGTAGGACATGGATTCAGGGATTCCCGAGTTGCTGTATGAACTCAGCGGATACCTGGTAACTCCGGCTCTCGGCCCCCTTTTCCTGGCGCGGCTGCTCGATCGCGCTGGAAGCGAGCCGGCGTGATGGTCACTGTCGGCGCGATCAGCCGGTCGGCTGATGCCCCAGTACTGCGGCCGACCGCCAAGGTCGCCGTTTTCCTGTTGGGGTTGTGCGCGCTGCTGAACATCTACTCGACCCAGCCTTTGCTGGCTGAACTGGCCGCGGTCTTTCAGGTGCCCGTTGACCGGGCGACGTGGACGATCACCGCGACGACGCTCGGCGTTGCAGTGGCGGCCCCGTTCGCCGGTTCGATCTCGGACTACCTGGGCCGCAAGCGGGTGATGCTTGCTGCGATCGCCATCACAGCGGCGGCCACCGTTGCGTGCACGGTCGCCTGGAGCTTCGGTGCGCTGCTGGCGTTCCGGTTCGTGCAGGGCATGCTGATCCCGTTTGTGTTCGCCGTCGCCGTCGCCTACATCGCCGAAGAACATGCCGGCGCGGCGGCGGTCGCGGCGAACGCGCTGTACGTGTCCGGCACGGCATTCGGTGGGTTCTGCAGCCGCTTTCTGTCTGGCGCGATGGCGACCCACTATGGGTGGCGCTCCTCGTTCGGTGCGCTCGCGGTCGTGCTGCTGGTTGTCCTGGCCACGACCGCGGCGTGGCTAGACCCGGACCGGCGATTCCGCCGCTCGGGTTCGCTGCTGGCCAGCGCACGCGGCATCGGTGCACACGTTGGCAACGGGCGACTGATCGGCACCTGTTTTGTCGGCGCGGCCATCTTGTTCCTGCAGGTCGGATCGTTTACCTACGCGGGGCTGTACCTGCAGGCACCGCCGTTTGGCCTGACCACGTTTCAGATCGGCGCGGTGTTCGCGGTCTTCCTGGTCGCCGTCGTCGTCACACCCGCGGCCGGAGCGCTGATCACCCGGGTCGGCCGGCCGTGCACCTACGGTCTGGCCAGCGCGGTGTCGCTGGCCGGCTTAGGCCTCACGCTCATCCCGACGACACCGACCGTGGTCGCTGGCCTCGCCGCGTCGGCCACCGGCGTGTTCTGTGGGCAATCCTGCGCCACGGGATACGCCGCCGCGGCCGGTGGTGCGGGGCGATCCAGTGCGGTCGGGCTGTATCTGACGTCCTACTATTTGGGCGGCAGCGTGGGAGCCGTGGCGCCCGCGCCGCTTTACCGGTGGGCAGGGTGGCCGGCCTGCGCCGGTTTGCTCGCCGCCGTGATCGTCATCAGCATGGTCGTCGCGGTCGTCGCCTGGCGCCCGGACGGGATGCACCGATGATCGACCTGGACGCCGCCGGCCTGCTAGCCGGAGATACAAGATCCTGAGCTGCTGCATAGCTTCGGCACAGGTTGCTCCGCGACGCTGAACCCAGCTCGGAGGTAACATGGCCGCTCGAGACACGAAACACCAGTAACAAGGTGCACCAGCTATATCATGCGCACCATCCATGGAACACGTGAACGGCTTCGTCAGTCTGCGGCCGTCCGCCCCGGTCCATCCCAATCGGAGGGGAAAGAGATGACCATAAAATCCATCGCCACCTGCGCGGCGGCGCTGGCCACAATCGGAGCCGCCGCCGGCGGACTGACATTGATGGCTACCCCGACTGGCCCGGGCGCGTCCCAGGTGCAATCCGTTGCCTTCGGTGTGCCGCTGCCGCAGGACCCGCCTCCGGCCCCGGGCGCAAATGTGCCGACCGTCGCCGAATTGACCGACCTGCTCAATAGCATTGTCGATCCCGGCGTTCCGTTCGCGGACAAGAGCAATTTGGTCGAAGGCGGCATCAGCTTTACCGAGGCCCATATCGGCGACCACGAGCTGAAAAAGGCGGCCCAGAACGGTGACCTGCCGTTGTCGTTTAGCGTGACGAATATTCAACCGGGCGCCGCTGGTTCAGCCACGGCTGACGTTTCCGTGTCGGGCCCGAAACTCAACCCGCCGTTGACGCAGAACATCACCTTCGTCAACCAGGGCAGCTGGATGCTGTCGCGCAACTCGGCGATGGAGTTGCTGCAGGCCGCTGGGCGGCGCTGAGCACCAGCGAATCCCGCCGCTGCCTGCGCTTACCTGTTCACGGCGCTCAGGTCGAGTTTGCTGATGCGCTGCGGATCGGCCAGTACGTCGATCGCGGCGATCCGCCCGTCGTGTACGACGAACCCCATGATCGCCGTTGCTCGACCGGCGACGTAGATGACCGCGCCGGCGGCGCCGTTGACGGTCGCGGCGCGCACTTCGCGTTCCGGCAGCGCGTAGCTGCGGGCCAGTTTGGCCACTGCGGACGCCCCCTGAACAGCGCGGACGCCGGCCGTGCCGGGTCCCAAGTCACCGCGCAACACCACGTCGGGATGCAGCACCGACACCAGCCGGTCGAAGTCGCCGCTGCGCCCGGCCGCGAAGAACGCGTCGACTGCTTCGCGCTGCGCGGTGATGTTTGCGTCGGGAACCGGATCGGCCTGCTGGATGCGCCGGCGTGCGCGACTGGCCAGCTTGCGGGTTGTCTCCGGTGTCCGATCGACGATGGGTGCGATCTGGTCGAACGGTACCGCGAAGACGTCGTGCAGGACGAACGCCAACCGCTCGGTCGGTTGCAACGTATCCAGTACCACCAACAGCGCCAGCCCCACCGCGTCGGCCAGCATGGCCTGGTGTTCGGGGTCGAATTCACCCACTGGATCCACGACCGGATCTGGCAGCTGCGCAACCAGTTCCTCTCGACCGCGGGCATGGCGGTCACGCAACGTGTTCAGGCAGATGCGGGCCACCACGGTGGTCAGCCAGGCTTCCAGATTGGTGATGGTCTGCGCGTGCCCGCCGGCCGGGTCGGTGCTGCTCAGCCGTAGCCACGCTTCCTGCACGGCGTCCTGAGCATCATCGATCGAGCCCAGCAAGCGGTACGCGATGGCGCCCAACTGAGGTCGAGCCGCTTCGAAGCGCGCCGTTAAGGACGTGTCGGACGCATCCATAATCAGGGGCCGCCAGCACCCGGCTGCCGGCCGGTGTCGGGGAGCGCGCAGACCCGGCCGGCGGAAAAGCCGGATGACCCGATGCCAAGCGCCAGATTGAAGCGGGCACGCAGGTTGCCCAGCGTGATGATGTGGGTCAGTCCCACCAGCTGGGCGGTGCTGAAGTGGGGGCGCAGCGCATCGAAAAGCTCGTCGCTCACTTCGACTGGAGTGCGGCTAATCGCGGTGGCGTAATCCAGGATCAGCTTGTCGACGTCGGAGAAGCAGGAGGCGTTCTGGTAATCGGCCATCGCCAGCAGCTCTTCGTCGGTGATCCCCCACTCCCGGGCGATCTGCGAACCCAGGTCGATGCAGAATTCACAGCGAACCGTTGTCGATGCCTTCAGCTCGGCCAGCGCGCGGTGGCGCGGCTGGAGAATATCCAGTTTCGATTCGGCCTGCTCTAGCCTGCCGTAGGCATTGAGCAACCTTGGGATATGCGCGTATAGCCGCAGCGGTTCGAGCATGCCGGCGGTTTCCAAGCCAGTCATCTGCGCCAGCTTCCGCTTAGTGAAGAAGAAAGCGATTTTGGCGCTCAGGCCGGCGTCGTGGTCGGAGACTCCGATAAGCCGGGACATGGCGATCCTCCTGAGATCGGGCGACGACAGCTAAGACTTTTGTTCCTCACCTAGTCGACACCTGGTGGCCGCGAAACGTGACCGACTCACCAACGGCGCTCGCGACTTATCTCCGTCTGCCCATCGGCACGTCCATGTCGAAGACCCGCGCATGCAGTACCGTGCGATTGCGTAGCGCGGCGCGCACCGCCCGGTGCAGGCCGTCCTCGAGATAAGTGACCCCTCGCCACCTCACCGCATGCGGGAAAAGGTCGCCATAGAACGTCGAATCCTCCGACAACAACCGGTCGAGCGCGAGCACGGTGGTGGTGGTAACCAATTCGTCGAGCCGAATCTGCTGCGGCGGTATCTTTGCCCAATCCCGATAGGACAGCCCATGTTCGGGGTACGGTTTGCCGTCCCTGACGCCTTTGAAGATCATCCGCGCAACTTCTTTGACGCCTCGCCCAAGCTCGACGTGGTCATGGGCCCAGGCTAGCCGGAGAAGCGGGTCGGCGGTCATCGCGGATAACAGCTTCTCCAATCGGTCGATTCAGGCGCTGATCGTGGTGGCGTCGTAGACGTCGGTGCGATATTCCGCAGCACCACAGCGCCACAGCGCGATTGTCCATCCGGGCGGTGTGGGTGTGCAGCGGGACGGTGGTGATGTCCAGATCTCCTAACGCCCACTCGGCGGAGCCTAGGCCCTATTAAGTGAGCCACGCCGTGGCGTCAACCCCGGTGCAGCGGACTACCTCTGACACGCCCCCGGGACATGTGATTCATGCCACCGGCACCGCGGCCGATGATTCGTCGTGTCCGCCTCTGACGGTCTACTCATCGATATCTTCGATCCAGGCTCCGGCCTCCACTCCCAGCGTGCCGCGCGACCGCGCGATCCTCTCGAGCCGTACGCCGCCTGACGGCCACTCATGGCGGTCAGCGCCATTTTGAGCCCGTAAAATGAACGCGACTAAGGAGGTGTGGACTGGCTATGGGAAGTGCCGACGAGCGTCGCTTCGAGGTGCTGCGCGCCATCGTCGCCGACTTCGTCGCTACCAAGGAACCGATTGGGTCGAAGACCTTGGTGGAGCGTCACAACCTGGGTGTGTCCAGCGCCACCATCCGCAACGACATGGCGGTGTTGGAGGCCGAGGGGTACATCGCCCAGCCGCACACCAGCTCCGGACGGGTGCCCACGGAGAAGGGCTACCGAGAGTTCGTCGATCGACTTGAAGACGTTAAACCACTATCCGCGGCCGAGCGGCGGGCGATCCAAAGCTTCCTGGAGTCCGGTGTCGACCTCGACGACGTGCTGCGCCGGGCGGTGCGGTTACTGGCTCAGCTGACCCGCCAGGTGGCAGTGGTGCAGTACCCAACGTTGTCGACGTCGACCGTTCGCCATCTGGAAGTGATCGCGCTGAACCCGGCCAGGTTGCTGATGGTGGTCATCACCGAGTCCGGTCGGGTGGATCAGCGCATCGTCGAACTCGGCGATGTTATTGACGATTACCAGCTTTCCCAGCTGCGTGAAATGCTCGGCCAGGCGATGGAAGGCAAGAAACTGGCGGCGGCCTCGGCCGCGGTTGCTGACCTCGCCGGACAGTTTCGCGGTACGGGCGGGTTGGCCAACGCCATCGGCCGCTCGGCGACCGTATTGCTGGAGTCGCTGGTCGAACACACCGAAGAACGCTTGTTGCTGGGCGGCACTGCCAACCTGACCCGCAACTCCGCGGACTTCGGTGGTTCACTGCGACCCATCTTGGAAGCGCTCGAAGAGCAGGTGGTGGTGCTGCGACTGCTGGCCGCCCAGCAGGAGGCTGGCAAGGTGACCGTGCGTATCGGTCACGAGACGGCGGCTGAGCAGATAATGGGTACCTCGATGGTGTCCACCGCCTACGGCACTTCGGATACTGTCTACGGCGGCATGGGTGTGCTGGGGCCTACCCGGATGGATTATCCGGGAACTATCGCCAGTGTCGCCGCGGTTGCTTTGTATATCGGCGAAGTTCTGGGTGCCCGGTGAACGCGCACCCGCTACGGAATCTGTGGACAGCCGCTTAGAAGCGGCATAAGACGCTGCTAGGAGAGTTAGGCGTGGCACGCGATTATTACGGGCTGCTCGGTGTGAGCAGGAATGCCAGCGATGCGGACATTAAGCGTGCCTATCGCAAGTTAGCGCGCGAACTGCACCCTGACATCAATCCCGATGAGGCCGCGCAGGCGAAATTCAAGGAAATCAGCATGGCTTACGAGGTGCTGAGCGACCCGGAGAAACGTCGGATCGTCGACTTGGGCGGGGATCCAATGGAAAACGCCGCAGCATCTGCGTCAGGGTTCGGCGGCTTTGGTGGCTTAGGCGATGTATTCGAAGCCTTCTTTGGCGGGGGCTTCGGCGGGGGTTCGGCATCACGTGGTCCCATCGGCCGGGTACGGCCGGGCTCGGACTCGTTGCTGCGGATGCGGCTCGACCTTGAAGAGTGCGCAACCGGTGTCACCAAGCAGGTCACCGTCGACACCGCAGTACTGTGCGACCGATGCCAGGGCAAGGGCACCAACGGCGATTCCGCGCCGATACCCTGCGACACCTGTGGGGGTCGCGGGGAGGTGCAGACCGTGCAGCGTTCACTGCTGGGCCAGATGGTGACGGCGCGGCCATGTCCCACCTGCCGGGGTGTCGGGGTGGTCATCCCCGACCCGTGCTACCAATGCGTCGGCGACGGTAGGGTGCGCGCCCGTCGGGAGATCACCGTCAAGATCCCCGCCGGTGTTGGTGACGGGATGCGGGTCCGGCTCGCCGCCCAGGGTGAGGTCGGGCCTGGGGGAGGACCGGCGGGTGACTTGTATGTCGAGGTCCACGAGCAGGCCCACGACATCTTTGTTCGCGACGGAGACGACCTGCACTGCACGGTTTCGGTGCCGATGGTCGACGCGGCGCTGGGCACCACGATCACCGTGGACGCCATCTTGGACGGCATGAGCGAGATTGACATTCCGCCTGGGACGCAACCGGGTTCGGTCATCGAACTGCGTGGTCAAGGGATGCCGCACCTGCGCTCTAACACTCGCGGCAATCTGCACGTCCACGTCGAGGTGATGGTCCCCACCCGGCTGGACCACCAGGACACCGAACTGCTGCGCGAACTGAAGAGCCGCCGCAGCCGCGACGTGGCTGAGGTTCGCTCGACGCATGCCGCCGGCGGCGGACTGTTCAGCCGGCTGCGCGAGACCTTTACCAGTCGCTAGCACGGTTTTAACGGTTGTTGGGGGGCTGCACATATGGTGAGCACATGGTGGCGACGCTGTTCTACGTCGACGCATTGCCCGATACCGGTGCGGTAGCTGTAGTGGGCGGCGACGAAGGGTTTCACGCTGCCACGGTGCGCCGGATCCGTCCCGGTGAGGAACTCGTGCTCGGCGACGGCGCCGGTGGCCTTGCGCACTGCCTGGTCGAACAGGCCGGGCGCAATGGGCTACGTGCCCGGGTACTGGGACGCTGGACGGTCGCGCCGGGGCGGCCACCGGTGACGGTGGTGCAGGCGCTACCCAAATCTGAACGCTCGGAGTCGGCCATCGAAATGGCCACCGAGGCCGGTGCCGATGCGTTCGTGGCGTGGCAGTCTGCCCGTTGCGTGGCAAGCTGGGACGGTGCTCGGGTGGTCAAGGGGCTGCGCCGGTGGCGTGCGGTAGCCCGCTCGGCGGCCCGGCAGTCTCGCCGGGCGCACATCCCGTCGGTCGACGGGGTGCTGACCACTGCGGCGCTGCTGCAGCGGATCCGGGACGAGGTTGCCGCCGGCGCTGTGGTGCTGGCTTTGCACGAGTCGGCGACCGATCGGCTCACCGACGTCTTTGCGGATGTCTCTGTGGCGCAAGCAAACTCGCTAGTGCTGGTGGTCGGTCCCGAAGGCGGTATCGCGCCGGACGAGATCGCCGCATTGACTGAGGCGGGCGCTGTCGCGGTCCGGCTCGGCCCTACCGTGCTGCGGACGTCGACCGCGGCTGCGGTGGCATTGGGTGCGTTGGGTGTGCTTACCCCCCGGTGGGATCAACGCGCCGACTGTGAATCTGACGACGCGACACGCCGCTGATGCGTCGTCAGATTCACAGTGGACGGCGGACGTGCGGCTTGACCAGCGGTAGACTCGCAATCCAGAACCCCGAAGCACGCAGAAGGCAGGCATCAGAAACCACGTGACGCCCCGCGAGACAAGCGCTGCTGATGCAGCTAAGGCCCTGGGGGCCGACGTTCACGTTCGCAGCACCATCGATATTCCGCCCGACCTCGTCGTGGGCTTGCTGGGTTCAGCAGACGAGAATTTGCGCGCCCTCGAACGCACGCTGAGCGCCGATCTGCATGTGCGTGGCAACGCCGTTGCGCTCTCGGGCGAGCCGGCCGATGTTGCGCTCGCCGAGCGGGCGATCTCCGAGTTGGTGGCCATCGTGGCCAGTGGTCAGTCGTTGACGCCGGAGGTGGTGCGCCACAGTGTGGCCATGCTGGTCGGCACTGGTAACGAGTCGCCGGCTGAAGTGCTCACCTTGGACATCTTGTCGCGCCGCGGTAAGACGATCCGGCCTAAAACGCTCAATCAGAAACGCTACGTTGACGCGATCGACGCGAACACCATCGTCTTCGGGATCGGTCCGGCTGGCACCGGGAAGACATATCTGGCCATGGCCAAGGCGGTCAACGCGTTGCAGACCAAGCAGGTGACCCGGATAATTTTGACCCGGCCGGCAGTGGAAGCCGGTGAGCGTCTTGGCTTTTTGCCGGGCACACTGAGCGAGAAGATAGACCCTTACCTGCGGCCGCTGTACGACGCGCTGTACGACATGATGGACCCCGAGCTGATCCCGAAGCTGATGTCGGCCGGTGTCATCGAGGTGGCGCCGCTAGCGTACATGCGGGGGCGCACTCTTAACGACGCGTTCATCGTCCTGGACGAGGCTCAGAACACCACCGCCGAGCAGATGAAGATGTTCCTCACCCGACTGGGTTTCGGGTCGAAAGTTGTTGTCACCGGGGACGTTACTCAGGTTGATCTGCCGGGCGGTGCCAGGTCGGGTCTGCGCGCGGCGGTCGATATCCTGGAGAATATCGACGATATACACGTTGCGGAGCTGACCAGTGTGGATGTGGTGCGCCACCGGCTAGTGTCGGAGATTGTCGACGCCTATGCCAAATACGAGGAGCCAGGCTTGGGGATGAATCGGGCGGCTCGGCGGGCGTCGGGCGCTCGCAGTCGTCGATGATGGTGGCGTGAGCGATCGTATGAGTTTTATGAGCATCTTATGAGCATTGAAGTATCTAACGAGTCAGGCATCGACGTCTCCGAAGCGGAACTGGTCAGCGTCGCGCGGTTTGTCATCACCAAAATGAATGTCAACCCAGGCGCGGAGCTGTCGATGGTGCTGCTGGACACCGCGGCGATGGCCGATCTGCATATGCGCTGGATGGACCTGCCCGGGCCGACGGACGTCATGAGCTTCCCGATGGACGAGCTCGAGCCGGGTGGTCGACCCGACGCCCCCGAGCCGGGGCCCTCCATGCTGGGCGACATTGTGCTGTGCCCAGCGTTCGCCGCGCAGCAGGCGGCTGCGGCGGGCCACAGCCTCGGACATGAGTTGGCGCTGCTGACAATTCACGGTGTGCTTCACCTGCTCGGCTACGATCACGGTGAGCCGGACGAGGAGAAGGAGATGTTCGCCCTGCAGAGCCGATTACTGGAAGAGTGGGTGGCCGAACAGGTCCAGGCCTATCAGCACGACCGTCAGAACGAGAAGGACCGTCGATTGCTGGACAAGTCAAGGTATTTCGACCACCCGTGACCGGCCTGAATCAGCTGCTCGGCGTGATCGCGTTGATTGGACTGGGCGGGCTGTTCGCGGCGATCGACGCCGCCATCAGCACCGTGTCGCTGGCCCGGGTGCAGGAGCTAGTTCGCGACGAGCGGCCTGGCGCGGGACGGTTGCTCACGGTGATGGCCGATCGGGCGCGCTACATCAACCTGGTGGTGCTGCTGCGGATCACATGTGAAATCACTGCGACCGTGCTGCTAGTGGTGTTCCTTTACGGCACCCTCGGCCTGGGCTGGGGCTTGTTTGGCGCTGCCACCACCATGGTGGTGGTCAGCTTCGTGGTTATCGGCGTTGGCCCACGCACCCTGGGCCGCCAGAACGCATATTCCATTTCGTTGGCGACAGCCCTTCCGTTGCAGGTGATCTCATGGCTGTTGATGCCGATCAGCCGGTTGCTGGTGGTTGTCGGCAACGCGCTCACCCCGGGCCGCGGCCTGCGAAACGGGCCGTTTGCGTCCGAGATTGAGCTCCGCGAAGTCGTCGATCTGGCGCAGCAGCGTGGCGTGGTTGCCGCCGATGAACGTCGGATGATCGAATCAGTCTTCGAACTCGGCGACACCCCAGCCCGTGAGGTGATGGTGCCGCGCACCGAGATGATCTGGATCGAAAGTGGCAAGTCAGCCGCTCAAGCGACAACCCTGGCCGTCCGGAGCGGCCACTCACGTATTCCGGTGATCGGCGAGAATGTCGACGACATCGTTGGGGTGGTGTACCTGAAAGACCTTGTGCAGTATACGTTCTTCTCGCCTGATTGCGGCCGTGCCACCACCGTGGCGCAGGTGATGCGTCCGGCGGTGTTTGTTCCGGACTCCAAGCCGTTGGATACGTTGCTGCGTGAAATGCAGCGTGACCGCAACCATATGGCGCTGTTGGTCGACGAGTACGGCGCGATAGCCGGCTTGGTCAGTATCGAAGACGTGCTGGAAGAAATCGTCGGCGAGATCGCCGACGAATATGATCACGCTGAGACAGCTCCGGTAGAAGACTTGGGCGACAAACGTTTCCGGGTTTCGGCGCGACTGCCGATCGAAGACGTTGGTGAGCTGTACGGCATGGAATTCGACGACGATCTCGACGTCGACACGGTGGGCGGCCTGCTGGCTCTGGAACTGGGCCGGGTCCCGCTGCCTGGCGCCGAAGTGGTATCGCATGGCTTGCGACTGCACGCTGAGGGCGGCCCGGATCTTCGGGGGCGGGTGCGGATCGGCACCGTGCTGCTGAGCCCAGCCGACTCCGACGGTTCCGAAGGTGCCAGCGGCGGTCGACATGGCTGAGCCGCTGGACGCTGAGGATGCCAAGTTGGTGGCCCTGGCGCGGGCTGCGATGGCGCGCGCTGAAGCCGGCAGCGGTGCCGCGGTCCGTGACGTCGACGGCCGCACGTATGCCGCTGCGCCGGTGACCTTGTCAACGCTCGAGCTGACCGGCCTGCAGGCGGCGGTCGCCGCCGCCGCGTCCAGCGGGGCGAGCGGGTTGGAGGCTGCCGTGCTGGTGGCCGGGTCCGTAGATGATCCGGGTATCGCCGCGGTCCGTGAACTGGCCCCAACAGCAGCGCTAATCCTGACTGATGGAGCCGGGAACCCGTTATGACGGCTCATCATGGCTGAATTCCGTTCGGGCTTCGTATGTTTGATCGGCCGGCCGAATACTGGCAAGTCGACGCTC
This sequence comes from Mycobacterium haemophilum DSM 44634, assembly GCF_000340435.2. Classification (NCBI taxonomy): domain Bacteria; kingdom Bacillati; phylum Actinomycetota; class Actinomycetes; order Mycobacteriales; family Mycobacteriaceae; genus Mycobacterium; species Mycobacterium haemophilum. Next base: position 2,772,552 of record NZ_CP011883.2, on the reverse strand, counting down.
ACCAACGCGCTGGTCGGCGCCAAGGTAGCGATCACATCGATGAAGCCGCAGACTACCCGGCACACCATTCGAGGGATCGTGCACAGGGAGGACAACTTCCAGATCGTTCTGGTGGACACTCCCGGCCTGCACCGGCCGCGCACGTTGCTGGGTAAGCGGCTCAACGACTTGGTGCGCGACACCTATACCGAGGTGGACGTCATCGGACTGTGCATCCCGGCTGACGAGGCAATCGGTCCGGGAGATCGCTGGATTGTCGACCAGATCCGGTCGGTCGCCCCGAAAACGACGCTCGTCGTTATCGTCACCAAGCTCGACAAAGTGCCCAAGGACCGGCTGCCCGCACAACTGGTCGCCGTCAGCGACCTCGTTACCGACGCAGCCGAGATCGTTCCGGTGTCGGCGGTGACGGGTGAACAGGTCGACGTGCTGATCGACGTGCTGGCCGCGGCATTGCCGTCGGGCCCGGCGTATTACCCCAACGGTGAACTGACCGACGAGCCGGAAGAGCTTCTGATGGCAGAGCTGATCCGCGAGGCCGCGCTGGAAGGAGTGCACGACGAGCTGCCACATTCGCTGGCGGTGGTGATCGACGAGGTCAGCCCGCGGGCGGGCCGTGACGACCTGATTGACGTGCACGCTGTGCTTTATGTCGAGCGGCCAAGTCAGAAGGGAATCGTCATCGGCAAGGGCGGTGCCCGGTTACGGGAGGTGGGTACCGCGGCCCGCGGCCAGATCGAGAAGTTGCTGGGGACCAAGATCTATCTCGACTTGCATGTCAAGGTCGCCAAGAACTGGCAGCGCGACCCGAAACAGCTTGGCCGACTAGGATTTTAACTCTCCCACCACGCCTGCGGCTGCTTGGTCGCCCAACCGCAAACGGCTTCCAGTTCGGCGGCCAGCGAGATCAGCATGCCCTCGCTGTTTGCTGGTCCCATCAGCTGCACACCGATTGGCAACCCCTCGGCGGTGAACCCTGCTGGCACATTGATCGACGGCCAGCCCAGCACGTTCCACGGCCACGTCACCGGGCACGCGGCGATCATGGCGCGATCGGTGCGAAAGGAGCCCAACCGGTCGAAGGTGCGTGCCAGTGGTGGTGGCTGCGCGGTAGTTGGCGCCAGGACGACGTCGACGATGTCGAAGATCGAACCGACGCGACGCTGGTCGACGGCTTCGTGCCGGCGCGCGCTGCGTAGAACCGCCTCCCCGAGCACATGGCCGGTGCGCAGATTGGCCACGGTGCGACGGTCCAGGGCGACGCCGTCGCCCAGCCGTTCCTGCCAGTCCACCAGGCCGGAGGTGGACCGGGCAAGAAAGTTCCACGACAGCCGCAGGCCGTAGTCCGGGTTGCCGGTTACTACGGTGTGGCCAAGCAGCTCAAGTTGCTTAGCCACCAGCTGCGTCGCGGCCAGGATCTCGGGGTGCAACTTGGCCCGAAACCCGGTGAACGGGAACCGGGTTGACAGCGCGATGTTGAGCGGACCAGGCGCGATGCCGAGGTAGTCGGATACCGTCACCGGGCGTGGTTGGTGCCGGTCGCCCTCAACGTTGCCGGACGCCGCGTCGAGCACCAACGCCGCATCGGCCACCGTGCGGGCTAGCACGCCGTTGACCGTGATGCCGTTGAATGCCTCCGGCAACGGCCAGGTGGAGATGCGCCCGCGTTGCGGTTTGATGCCCACCAGGTGCGTCCATGCTGCGGGGATCCGGACGCTGCCGGCGCCATCGGAGCCGATGGCGGCGGTGACCAGGCCCGCGGCCACCGCGGCCGCACTACCGCCGGACGATCCACCTGGTGTGTGCTGACGCGACCAGGGATTGCGGGTATGGCCGAATCCGGGGCCGCTGGTGAATGGCCATTGGCCCAGTTCACAGGTGTTGGTTTTGCCGACGATGACCGCGCCGGCCGCCTTCAGACGGCGAACGACTTCGGCGTCATGGGTGGCGGGTCGCACGTGCCCTTCGGTGCCGAAGGCGGTTGGCACTCCAGCCACGTCGACGTCATCCTTGATCGCGATCGGGATGCCGAGCAACGGCGCCGTGTCGCCGGCGGCCCGTCGCCGGTCTGCGGCAGCCGCGTCGGCCCGCGCGGACTCGGTGAGTACCACACGGAAAGCGTTCAACGTGGGCTGGCTGACCTCGATGGCCTGCAGGGAACGTTGCACCAACTCTTGGGCAGTCACGGAATGCGTGGCCAGTTGGTAAAGCAAGTCGGTGAGGGTGGGCAGGCGCTGATCGCCGGATGCAGAGGTGGGCCCAGAAGCGGACCCAGAAGCGCCAACCACGGGTTACGAGACTATCGGCGCGGATACCCGCGATATCGCGGTGGGGTGCAAAACTGTTGTGATGCGGCTGTATCGGGACCGGGCGGTAGTGCTGCGCCAGCACAAGCTCGGCGAAGCCGACCGGATCGTCACCTTGTTGACCCGCGATCACGGGCTGGTGCGTGCGGTGGCCAAAGGTGTGCGTCGCACTCGCAGTAAATTCGGCGCCCGCCTGGAGCCCTTCGCGCATATCGACGCGCAACTGCACCCCGGGCGCAACCTCGATATCGTCACCCAGGTCGTCTCGATTGATGCGTTCGCCACCGACATCGTCAACGACTACGGCCGCTACACCTGCGGGTGCGCGATGCTGGAAACCGCCGAACGTCTCGCTGGTGAAGAACGGGCGCCCGCCCCGGCTCTGCATCGGCTCACGGTGAGCGCGCTGCGCGCGGTGGCTGACGGAAGCCGGCCTCGCGATCTGCTGTTAGATGCTTATCTGCTGCGTGCCATGGGGATCGCCGGATGGGCTCCAGCGCTGACCGAGTGCGCCCGCTGTGCCACACCCGGTCCGCATCGGGCGTTTCACATCACCGCTGGGGGCAGCGTCTGCGCGCATTGCCGTCCGGCCGGTTCGACGACACCGCCGCTGGGTGTGCTGGAACTGATGTCTGCGCTGCACGACGGCGATTGGGAAGCCGCCGAGGCGGCGCCGCAGTCCCACCGCAGCCACGTCAGCGGATTGGTGGCCGCACACCTGCAGTGGCATCTGGAACGGCAGCTGAAAACGTTGCCGCTGGTGGAACGACCACATCAGTCGTACCAGGTCGATCGTTCCATCGCTGAGCGGCGCGCAGCGCTGGTCAGGCAGGCAGGGCTGGTCGGGCAGGATGGGGCCTGTGGTTAGGAACGAGCGCAAACTAAAGTCCACGGATTTTCCGCAGCTGCCCGCCGCGCCCGACGACTACCCGACCTTTCCCGACAAGTCGACGTGGCCGGTTGTCTTCCCGACGCTGCCGCCATCACCCGACGGCGGGCCGAGGCGACCGCCGCAGCACACGTCGAAAGCCGTCGCTCCACGGATCCCGGCCGCCCAATTGCCGACTCATGTCGCCATCGTGATGGACGGCAATGGCCGTTGGGCCAACCAACGCGGACTGCACCGCACCGAGGGTCACAAGATGGGCGAAGCGGTGGTCATCGACGTCGCCTGCGGCGCTATCGAACTCGGGATCAAGTGGCTCAGTCTCTATGCCTTCTCTACTGAGAACTGGAAGCGGTCCGTCGAGGAGGTCCGTTTCCTGATGGGTTTCAACCGTGATGTAGTGCGACGGCGCCGGGAGAATCTCAAGGAGATCGGGGTCCGGATCCGGTGGGTCGGGTCACGACCGCGGTTATGGCGCAGCGTCATCAATGAATTGGCAATTGCGGAACATATGACGGCGGGCAACGACGTCATCACTATCAATTACTGCGTTAATTACGGCGGTCGCACCGAGATCGCAGAAGCCACAAGAGAAATCGCTCGTCTGGCAGCTGCGGGCCGGCTCAATCCGGAGCGGATCACCGAGTCCACGATCACACGGCACCTGCAGCGGCCAGACATCCCCGATGTCGATCTCTTCGTGCGGACCTCGGGGGAGCAGCGGTCCAGCAATTTCATGCTGTGGCAGGCGGCGTATGCCGAATACATCTTCCAGGACAAGTTGTGGCCCGACTATGACCGCCGCGACTTGTGGGCGGCGTGCGAGGAATACGCGTCACGCAATCGACGCTTCGGGAGCGCATAATGCCCTCGTTGCAAGAGCGACTCGCATTGGTTCTTCGCGGCGTGTTACCCGCCGAGGAGGAACCTGACGGCGCGCTTACGGTGCGAATTGACGGTACGTTCGCCTCGTTGCGGGTGGTCAATATCGTCTCCGACCTCGACTTGGTGTCACTCACTCAAATATTGGCGTGGGATTTGTCGGTGACCAAGAAGATCAGTGACCAGGTGGCAAAGTATGCACGCGATACCAATCTCGGCACGGTGACCTTGGTCGAGAAGGTCAGCGGGCAGGCCGCGCAACGTAACTCCGGAAAGCCCGGGCTCAAAACCGCGGACGTGATGCTGAGATACAACTTTCCCGGTGCCGGCTTGACCGATGACGCGCTGCGCACGTTGATCCTGCTGGTACTGGATGCGGGTGTCCAGATACGCCGCGCGCTAACGGCGTGAGCTGGGCGCCTTGAGGCAGTTTCAGGACCGGCATTCTGCGCAGGTGCCGAAGATCTCGATGGTGTGGCTGACGTCAGAGAATCCATGCTTGGCGGCCACTTCCGCCGCCCATGCCTCGACTTCATGGTCGCCGACCTCGATGGTGGAACCGCAGCCTCGGCACACCAGATGGTGGTGATGGTGCTCGGAACACCTGCGGTAGACCGATTCTCCGGTATCGGTGCGTAACGTGTCGACCAGTCCCGCCGCTGCCATCGATTGCAGGGTCCGGTAGACGGTGGTCAAACCGATATTCTCGCCGCGACGGCGCAGCTCGTCGTGCAGCTCCTGGGCTGAGCGGAAGTCCTCAAGCGTCTCTAACAGCGTCGATATTGCCGCGCGTTGTCGGGTGGAACGGACGCTGGCTCCGGTCATCTGCGCCGCTCCTCCTCATCGCTTCGCTCTGCATCGTCGCTGGCGGGGGTCATCTGCGCCGCTCCTCCTCATCGCTGAGCGGATCCTCGCCAGCGTGGGCGACGGCATCGACGACGATGTGCGCCAGGTGGTGGTCAGCAAGCCGGTAAAGCACCTCGCGGCCGGACCGCTCCCCGGCGACTACCTCCGCTGCCTTGAGGATCTTCAGGTGTTGGCTAACCAGCGGTTGTGGTACGCCCAGTGCGTCGACCAGTTCGTGAACGCACCGCTGCGATTCGCGCAGTTGCAGCACGATGGCGATGCGCACGGGTGCGGCCAGCGCGCGCAGCAACTCTCCGGCCGCGTCCAGAATCTCCCGCGGTGGGGGCGCGGGGTACTCCGCTAGCCTCGAAATCCCATCAGCGCCGTGCTCGTGACCCCCAACTAAACCTGAGCTTAAGTCGGCGGTCACGGTCGCGGATGGGTGGTCAGCGGTGGTCGATGTTGACGGGGACGTCACCATATTTTAGGTCATCACCTTCGAGCAGTGCCTGGTATCGAGTTCGTTAGGGTAATCCCACTGTCACATGCATGATGACGCATGTCAAAGACGGTGGCGGCGATCGCTAACATGACTGATGCTTTGCGCACACGGTTCGCCGCTGCGCGACCGTCCTGATCAGAAAAGGAGTGCCCTGCCTCGTGGCATCCGTCATCGACACAGTAGTCAACCTGGCCAAGCGGCGCGGCTTTGTCTATCCTGCGGGCGAGATCTACGGTGGCACAAAATCGGCGTGGGATTACGGTCCGCTAGGTGTAGAGCTCAAGGAGAACATCAAGCGCCAGTGGTGGCGCTCGGTGGTGACCGGCCGCGACGATGTGGTGGGAATCGATTCGTCGATCATCCTGCCGCGGCAGGTATGGGTGGCGTCCGGCCACGTCGAGGTCTTCCACGACCCGCTGGTGGAGTCGTTGATCACCCACAAGCGCTACCGTGCCGACCATCTGATCGAGGCTTACGAAGCCAAACATGGGCAGCCGCCGCCCAACGGCCTGGCCGATATCCGCGATCCAGACACCGGCGAGCCCGGCCAGTGGACAGAGCCGCGCGAGTTCAACATGATGCTCAAGACTTATCTCGGACCGATCGAGACTGAGGAGGGGCTGCACTATCTGCGGCCCGAGACAGCGCAGGGCATCTTCATCAACTTTGCCAACGTGGTGACGACCGCTCGCCGCAAGCCGCCGTTCGGTATCGGGCAGATTGGCAAGAGTTTTCGCAACGAGATCACCCCGGGCAACTTCATCTTCCGCACCCGAGAGTTCGAACAGATGGAGATGGAGTTTTTCGTGGAGCCATCGACCGCGAGGGACTGGCACCAGTATTGGATCGACACGCGGATGCAGTGGTATGTCGAACTCGGCATCGAGCGTGCGAACCTGCGACTGTTCGAACACCCGAAGGACAAGTTGTCGCACTATTCCGACCGCACCGTCGATATCGAGTACAAGTTCGGCTTTGTCGGTAACCCCTGGGGCGAATTGGAAGGTGTTGCCAACCGAACCGACTTCGACTTGTCGACGCACGCAAAGTATTCCGGCGTTGATCTGTCGTTCTACGATCAGGTCAACGATACCCGGTACACGCCGTATGTCATCGAGCCGGCGGCCGGTCTGACGCGATCGTTCATGGCGTTCTTGATTGATGCCTACACCGAGGATGAAGCCCCAAACACCAAGGGCGGGACGGATAAACGTGCGCTGCTTCGACTGGATCCGCGGTTGGCGCCGATTAAGGCCGCTGTGCTGCCGCTATCCCGGCACGCCGATTTGAGTCCCATAGCCCGTGACTTGGCCGCGGAATTGCGCAAATGCTGGAACATCGAATTCGACGACGCCGGCGCCATCGGGCGACGCTACCGGCGCCAAGACGAGGTTGGTACGCCGTTCTGTGTGACAGTGGACTTCGACTCACTTGACGACAATGCCGTGACCGTGCGCGAGCGTGACGCCATGACACAGGAGCGGGTCGCGATGGCAGGTGTTGCCGATTATCTCGCGGTGCGGCTCAAGGGCAGCTAAAGCGTGTCGAACTACTCGGTTGAGTCCGGGCTGGTTTCACCAACATCAGGGTGTTGGTCAGCACCGTCCCGTCGGCGGGCATTGGTGCCCCGGCCAGCATGCCCGCCACGTTGAGGTTTCGACGACGAGCCGGTCGTGGGTCTTGACCAACTCGCCTGATACCTGGTGCAGGAAATGGCGGCGCATATTGACGACACGATGATGGTGGCGCTCCAGCCGGGCAGCGGCATCCTTACGGCGGTGTTGGGGGCATGTTTCAGGGGTGTTGTGCGGTCGGCGTGTTGGGGGTAACGCGTGGCCGGGTGGCTGGGAATAACCCGTTGACGGAGGGCCAAATGGTCGGGAAATCGCTCGACTTGAGCTCGTTCTGGGACCGTTTCTAAGCACTTTGCTGAGGTACCCAGCCGGTGCGTCGCGTAATGCGCCGCTGACCGCACAGATGGTCGTCTCTTTCCACGCTCAAATCCGCGAAGTCAACTGCCGTTCATCGCCTGTATGCCTCACCGTCAGAATCCGTTGTTGTTGTTGAATGACGTGACACCTTGTTTGGCGGGGTCGTAAGGGTCCTCTGGGCCCGTCAAGGCGGTGATACGAGCTGCGGCCTGGCGTTACCGGGACGGTGGAAAAAGGTTTGGTAAAAGCGGGGATTTTGACGGGGGATTGTCCTACGATCCGGCGGTAGAACTGGGTGGTTGTCGGGTGAGTAGTGGTTGTCGGAGACGCCGCCACGATTTGTTGGATTGAGGTTGTGATGGCTCTGGATTTTTCATGGTTGCCGCCCGAGATTAACTCCGCGCGAATCTTTGCTGGGGCGGGTTCGGGGCCGTTGTTTGTGGCGGCGGCGGCCTGGGATGGGCTGGCATCGGATTTGCAGGCGTCGGCGTCGTCATTCGCCTCGGTGATTGCGGGGTTGGCCAGTGGGCAGTGGGCGGGTCCGGCATCGGTGTCGATGGCGGCGGCGGCGACGCCGTACGTGGGGTGGTTGAGCGCGGCGGCGGGACAGGCAGAGTTAGCGGCTAGTCAGGCTCGAGCGGCGGCGACGGCGTTTGAGTCGGCGTTGGCGGCCACGGTGCCGCCGGTGGCGGTGACGGCGAATCGGACAGCGTTGTCGTCGTTATTGGCGACAAACATCTTCGGTATTAACGCTCCAGCGATCGCGGCCACGGAGTTTCAGTATGTGGAGATGTGGGCTCAGGATGTGGCCGCGATGGTGGCGTATTTCCTGGGGGCGACGTCGGTGGCATCGACGTTGACGCCGTTTAGTGCGCCGCCGCTGAATTTGGCGGCGTTGACGGGGGTGGTGTCGCAGGCGGTCTCGGACGTGTCAGCGGCGGGATTAGCGGCGTGGACTGGGTTGACCACGCAGGTGCAGTCGGCGGTCGCGGCGTTGCCGGGCGCGGTGTCCACGGTGGAGTCGTTGGTCGCCCAGCTGCCGTTGTCGCAGCTATCGTCGGTGGCCCAGGTGGCCGCGTATCCGGCCAGCATGGCGATTTCGCCGCTGATGTCGCTGATGATGCAAGGGGCGAATGGGAGCACAGCCGCGTTGGCTGGTTCTACCGCGAGCTTAGGGGCCGATGTGCCGAAGTTCGCGGGCACGGCTGTGCCGGATATGAAGCCGCTGGGCGGTGTCGGTGGGGGATTGGGTTCGGGGATGTCGGCGGGTTTGGGTCAGGCGCGGTTGGTGGGGGCGATGTCGGTGCCGCCGACGTGGCAGGGGTCAATGCCGGCTCGGATGGTGAGTTCGGCGATGTCGGGGTTGGGGGCGATGCCTGCGGCGATGGCAGAGGCTCCTACCGGTGGCGGTATGCCGATGATGCCGATGCCGATGGGTATGGGCGGCGGGGGTATGCCCGGCGGGATGATGGGCCGCGGTGGCGCGAGTCCGCATGTGGTGCAGTCGCGGCCCAGCGTGGTGCCACGCACCGGGGTCGGATAGGGCGGCTCGCGCGACGACAATTAATCGGTGGCGTGCCGGAATCATCCAGTTGGGACGATCCTTTCGGGCCGAATATCGCTGCAGTACCAAGCTTTCTACAAGTCGTTACAAGCGCTTCAGCGAGCCAAAGACCGGCCGAGGACGGCTGGCTGCTGCTCTCGAGATATTAGCCGTGGATCATGGCGCGTACGGAGCTGCTCGCCGAAGCGGGCTTTCCGCGCCGTGGTGACATGCCGGCTGTCACCAAAAAGTTGTTGTCGCACAGATATTTTCGCCAGATCAGGCGTAGTCCGGCGGTTCTTGTGGGCGCCGCGAGTTGGCTAGGAGCAGGATCTCAACGAATGCCTGCGTTATCACGACATGCAGCGCGGCTGCGCTGATTTGAGTTCTCGTCGTGCTCCGGAAGGCGAGGTGGTGGTGAATGCTGCCAAGTAAACCGTGCGCACCAAGACTCGTGTGCCCGCGTCCGCGGGTGGACGTCGAAGTCCACCGCACGACACGCCGATCGGCGTGTTCTGGCTGATCGGTGACGTGACTATACCGTGATCGGCAATGCGGTCACGGGGCCTTCGAGGAAGGGTGGGTAGTGGGCCGCAATCCAATCGGCAGAATGTCCCGTCGAGAGTTCCTGGCTAAAGTCGCCACCGCTACCAGCACCGGGGCTCTGATGTTCCTGGCTGGTCCGGTGATCGAAAAGGTTTACGGCGCTAGGCCGTGTCCCGATCATTTAACCGACATCGAATACTTCGTGTTGTTGATTCAGGAGAACAGGTCGTTCGATCACTATTTCGGGACGCCCTCTGGCACCAATGGGTTCAACACTCCGTCGCCGGCGTTCCAGCAAAAGTGCTGGAACCCGCTGACCAAAGCGCTTGACCCCGACCACGGGTGGATCGCCATGCACCAATCATGGAATGGCGGTCCCAACGACAACTGGCTGCCGGCGCAGGTTGGGAACAGTCCGTTTCAGGGCAATGTGCCGGTGACGATGGGCTAATACACGCGCCAGGACCTTCCGGTCCATTACTTCGATCCTGACGGCCTCAACGGTGGACCGCAGCTGATTGAGTCCATCATCTAACCGCTGTTCCAGCTCAGCTGGACCATCATGCTGGAGAACCTCAGCATCGCCGGGGTCAGCTGGAAGGTGTACCAGAACAAACTGCTTGGGCCGCTCAACGACGCCATCGTCGGCTACAACGGGCTGATAAACGATTTCAAGCAAGCCGCAAATCCGACGTCGGACGTGGCCCGCAATGGCAGCGCACCGAGCTACCCGAGCAGCTTCGCTCTTGATGTCAAGCACAACAAGCTGCCGGCGGTTCCGTGCCTGGGGTTTTCGGGTGCCGTGTTTCGTTATTTCTCCGTATAGCCGCGGTCTGCCCAAGGTCGGTCGGCGATATGACCACGGCATTCAACGTCGCTGTTCCACCAAACCCGTCGAGACCCAATTTGGGCTACCCGGTGGTGGGTGCGATTCCGAAACTGCCGCAGTGCGTACCCAATGTAGTGCTCGGGTCGACGGTGAAGGCATCAATTCCAGATTTCGATCGGCCAGGCCGTGTTTCAAGCAATACCGTCGCAAAATATGGCGGTGAGCAGAAATGCGCGAAGGAAGACGGATTTGGTGAAGCCAAAGTCCAACCACTTCGATATCTCGTCGAGAAATTTTTGGCGAAGTTACCGCTGACGCAATCGCTTGATCTCAACGGCGTCACGACGCCGCATCGTATCGACATCACCACGAGCCCACCGGACGTTGGCGAGTGCATCAACTACCTTGGCCGCCAATGGATTCAGGAGAACGGGTCATGGAACACTGACAATAACGACGGCTGGCTGGCGACGCGGCGTCCGAGTTGGCCCGCTACGGCCGGGCCCCTACCCACCCCATCCGAACAGCCCTGGTTTCGGGCGCCCTGGATAAATGGATTTGCAACACCTGTGAGGTCAATAAGGCCAGCGGCTCCGCGCTATTTCGGCCGGGACCTTCGGGTTCGCTGTTTCGTGATTTCACCGTTCAGCCAGGACGGGACGGTGATCCACGACCAGGTCGACACACCGCCCGGCCCAACCCGTCAACGTTGACCACCGGGTACGCCAACTGTCGAAGCTGCTCAATGTGTGCCCAACCCGTGGCCATCCGCAGGATTCCCGGTGGCCGCTGCAGGCTGCGGGACGGGCTGCCGGTTAGTCGTTCCGCGCCCTCGCGGCGCCGATCCCAAGCCACTGACCAGGCGTTTTGTTGGTACCACGCCGGGCGCAGGCCCGCAGCCGCCGCATGACGCCGCGGTTCTCGATCCGCGTTGGCGACAGCCGAGTTGCAATGACAATCGAAATTGGAGAATTCAATATATTGCCCCGCGGATTGTCTTACGATGCGAAGTGTTGGCTGGCGAGTATTCGCCACCGAGTTTGAAGGTATTGGATTCTGCTGTGGAAGGGGACAGCGTGCTTTTGCCTCTTGGGCCGCCCTTGCCGCCTGACGCCGTATCGGCGGTTCGGGGCGAGTCAGGCATGCTCGGCGGGTTGTCGGTGCCGCTCAGCTGGGGCGTTGCCGTTCCGCCGGACGACTATGACCATTGGGCATCGGAACCTGGGGAGGGCGCCGACGCCGATGTTGTTGCGGCCGAAGGAATTTCAGATGCGACCACTGAAGGAATGGACGAGTGGGATGAGTGGGGCGAGTGGGAAGCCGAACCTCGGTTCGACGTGCCGCGCAGCAGCAGTGTGATACCGCATTCTCCGGCGGCCGGTTGAGAGAGGGGGAAGACTGTCGGTTTTTCACAGATAATTGGCGGCTTCAGGGTCCCCGGTAGCCGGCAGACGCAGCAGCCGATCCGTACGACAAGTTGCAGCTACTGAGAAGTCCAGGAATAAGGAGACAGGCAACATGGCAACACGTTTTATGACAGATCCGGACGCGATGCGCAGCATGGCGGGTCGGTTTGAGATGCACGCACAGACGGTGTCGGCCGAGGCTGCCAAGATGTGGGCATCGTCGATGAACATCGCTGGGGCGGGCTGGAGCGGTATTGCCCAGGCGACCTCGTACGACACTATGGGGCAGATGAATCAAGCGTTCACCAACATCGTGAACATGCTGCACGGGGTACGTGACGGGCTGGCCCGTGACGCCAACAACTACGAGCAGCAAGAGCACGCCTCGCAGCGGGTCCTCGGCAGCTAACGTCCGCATGGCGAAATCTGCTGCAGCACAACACTTTCAACTCAGGAGGACATGAACAATGACGATCAATTACCAGTTTGGCGATGTCGATGCCCACGGCGCGTTGATCCGTGCGCAGGCCGCCTCGCTAGAGGCCGAGCACCAGGCTATCGTCCGCGATGTGCTGGCTGCCGGGGACTTCTGGGGCGGCGCGGGCTCGGTGGCCTGCCAGGAATTCATCACGCAGCTGGGTCGCAATTTCCAGGTGATTTACGAGCAGGCCAACGCCCACGGTCAGAAGGTGCAAGCCGCCGGTAGCAGCATGGCCAGCACTGACAGCGCCGTCGGCTCGAGCTGGGCCTGAAGAAGAATCGATTCGCGGCGACGCACCGATGCCCCGGTGCTCGTGTGCAATCGATGGCGTGCGCCCGCCCACGGGATATCTGATGTCCGCGGGCGGGCGCCGTTATTTGTCGACTCGCGGATCTAGTTGCCGCTCAAAATCGTCCGCCGCCGCCGATAAGGCCGCCGTCGGACGAGCCACCGAATGAGGTGGGGATCCAGCCGTCCATCCCCATCCGGCCCCGCAAACCTCCGCTTAGCAGGTCGCCGATGATGATCCCGCCGATCATCGCACCGGCGTCGCCGCCCGCGCGCCGGGTGTAGGCGCGCTGGGCAGACTGCACGTCGGCATTAGCCAGCGACTGCGCGTTAGCAGCCAGCGTCGACGCCGCGTTGGCGTAGGCAATCGCTTCGGTAAGGTTGGTCGTTTTCTTTTCTAGTGCGGTCTCGAGCTGCCGTTTCGCTTCGGCGAGCCGGGTCCGAGCCTCAGGCCCGATGCTGCCGCGGCGGGTATCGATGTAGTCGGAGACCGCGCCTACCCGTGCCTGTGCGGTGAACAACGCTTGTTCGAAACTACGGCTGAGCCGATCGGCGGCTGTCTGCTCTTCGGCCAGAGTGTCCAGTAACCGGTTAAGGTCCGCGTTGGCTGTGGTCAGCTGGGCAAACGCGGCCAGCGGATCGGCGGAGCCAGCCCCGCGGGCGCCGTCTAGGGCTCGGGCCGCCGCATCGCGCGCGGCGACCAATTCCCCAGTGTGCAGAGATTTGGCGTGCTGTGCCTTGTGCAGTTGTTCGTTGGTGCGCATGATGCCCGATTGGATGTCGTCCGCGACCGTCGGCAACGCGGCTACGGCATGCCGGATGTCGCTAGCCGCGTTGTCCACCGCATCGAGCAGTGCCCGAGCTTGCCCGAGCGCCGCCTCGGCGGCGCGGACCGCATCCACCAAACCAGTCTGCTGTCCACTCGCTGGCCGCGCGGCCAGATCACGGGCCGAACTGACGTTACGGTCAGCGAACGTCAGCCGCTCCTTGGCGGCCGCGACATTACCGGACACCGAGGCCAATGCGGCAGGGGCGAATTCGTTGTGCAGCTCCGCCAGTCGCTGCTCGGCTGGGCTGATGCGCGCGGTGAGTTCGACGTACTGCTCGGTCAGCCCATTGAGTCGCGACGGGGCGTTGATCACCAAATCCCGTAGCGTCTCGAATGCCTCGGTTTGTGACTCCAGTTCGCGGTCGGCGCGCGCCGCGGACACGATCGCTTGGGTGAGCAGTTGGCGGCGCTGTGCCGCGGTCAATGGCGTGCCATCGTCAAGTTGATGGCGCACCGTGAACGCCTGGGACAGAGCCGCTTTAGCGTTGAGCACCGCCTTGGTGAAGGGTTCGGTCCGATCGTCGCCGAACTCGTCGACCGCCACTGCGAGCTCATGGGAGCTGGTGCGCAGCGCGTTGTCGACCTCCACCACCATCGACCGGGACAGATCGTCGAGGGCTTCCAGCGGCACGGCAGCCAGCGCATTCGTGTCGGTAGGGTCGACTTGTCGTGCCGCGGCCAACGCGGCAGCGCGCCGTCGGCGACGGCGGTAACGCATGACAACCAGCAAGACCACCACGGCGGCGGTGATGACGCCCAGTGCAACTAGCAGCATGACCCGTCCTGACGCACTGGAGGACCTGTTGAGCCCGTTGGCCGCAGCTACTGCCGCGCCGCTCCAGTCGCCGTTGCGCAGTGCCGGCTCGATCTGATTGTGCCGTAGGTTATCTACATGACTTTCGCTGACGCCCGGCAACGTGGAGGGCACCAGGAAGGCATACGCCCGACTGGTGGTGGCTACGGCGAGTAAAGCGTCGTAGTCGCCTAATTCGCTAGCGCGCATGGTGCGTTGCGCCCAGTTCACCGCGCTCTGGCCGGAAAAATCGTCAACGTAGACCACCCACAGCCGGATCTGGCGATCTTCATACAGCTTGTCGATGGCTGACGTGATGGCGGTGCGACCGGATTCTGACAGCGTGCCCGCGTTGTCGGTGACGTACTTCGGCAGCCGGAACGGTGGTTGCGCGCCAGCAGGCGGTGCCAGCAGCAGCCCGGCGGTGATGATCACCAGGACTACGGTGAACAGGCGAGTAATGCGCATATGGGTAATTTAGCCCGGCGACGATGCGCGCCGAAGGGGCGCGAGGAGGAGGCGGGCAATCAAGTCGAGCCCGGCGACGATGCGGGCCCGAAGGGCGCGACGGCTCTGCCTCGGTCCTCTCGTGGCCGTCCCTGGCAGACTGTGCTGCGGTGATTAAGAAGGCGAACACGTATCAGCAAGACCCCTACGGCGACTTCGACCGTCAGCGGCGGGTGCATGAAGCGCCGAAGACTGCGGGTCTGCCGGGTAGCGAAGGCCAGCACCGCACCGAGTTCGCTCGGGACCGGGCCCGGGTGCTGCACAGCGCGGCGCTGCGACGGTTGGCGGACAAGACGCAGGTCGTGGGGCCTCACGAGGGAGACACTCCGCGCACTCGGCTGACCCACTCGCTGGAAGTGGCCCAGATCGGACGGGGCATGGCGGTCGGGCTGGGCTGCGACCTCGACCTCGTTGAGCTGGCTGGACTGGCCCACGACATCGGCCACCCGCCATATGGGCACAACGGTGAACGCGCGCTCGATGAGGTGGCAGCCGGCTACGGCGGCTTCGAGGGCAATGCGCAGAATTTCCGAATCCTGACCAGCCTTGAGCCCAAAGTCATTGATGCACAAGGGTATAGCGTGGGGTTAAACCTGACTCGCGCAGCCCTGGACGCGGTCACCAAATATCCATGGACGCGTGCAGACGGGCTTGGAAATGGGAGAAGCAAGTACGGGTTTTACGAGGACGACCGCGATCCCGCGGACTGGGTCCGCGTAGGCGCGCCGGTGGCTCGCGCGTGCCTGGAAGCCCAGGTGATGGACTGGGCTGACGATGTCGCCTACTCCGTCCACGATGTCGAGGACGGCGTTGTTTCGCAGCGGATCGACCTGCGCGTGCTCGCTGACGATGACGGGGCCGCTGCGCTGGCCAAGCTGGGGGAGGGCGAATTCTCCCGGGTGAGTGCCGACGAATTGATGGCGGCCGCGCGCCGGTTGTCCGGGCTGCCTGTGGTCGCCGCGGTCGGCAAGTACGACGCCACGTTGGCATCGTCGGTCGCACTCAAGCGATTAACCAGTGAGCTGGTTGGCCGGTTTGCCTCGGCCGCGATCGCGGCCACCCGTGCGGTGGCCGGTCCGGGACCGCTGGTGCGCTACCAGGCCGACCTGCAGGTGCCCGATCTCGTACGTGCGGAGGTCGCGGTGCTGAAAATCTTGGCACTGCAGTTCATCATGTCCGATCCGCGGCATCTGGAAGGCCAGGCCCGGCAGCGCGAGCGTATCCACCGGGTAGCGAATTGGCTGTACTCCGGGGCGCCACGCACCCTCGACCCGGTCTTTGCCACGGCGTTCACCACCGCTGCCGACGACGGCGCCCGCTGGCGGGTCATCGTCGATCAGATCGCCTCGTATACCGAAGGTCGGCTGGAGCGCATCGACGCCGGTCAGGCGAGTCCGTAGCACGTAGTCGGGTTAGACAACCCGTCATGCTCAAACTCGGTGCCGTTGCCACCCTGTTGCTCTTGCTAGATCCACGGTGTTGGCGATGCAGCGAGCCGAACCCGGCGTTCTAGACTGAGCCGATGGCCGGCCGGATCCCAGATCGCGATATCGCCGCCATCCGCGAACGGGTCCGCATCGAGGAAGTCGTCGGCGATTACGTCCAATTGCGGCGCGCCGGCGCCGATTCGCTTAAAGGCCTGTGCCCGTTCCACAACGAGAAATCACCGTCGTTTCATGTCCGCCCAAACCATGGCCACTTCCACTGCTTTGGCTGTGGTGAAGGCGGCGACGTGTATGCGTTCATCCAAAAGATCGAACACGTCAGCTTCGTCGAGGCGGTCGAGATGCTGGCCGACCGGATTGGCCACACGATCACCTATTCCGGCCCGGCCACCAGCGTGCAGCGCGACCGCGGTAGTCGCAGCAGGCTCATCGCGGCCAACGCGGCCGCAGCGGAGTTTTATGCCGCCGCGCTGGAGTCGGACGAGGCGGCACCGGCTCGCCAGTACCTCACGGAGCGCAATTTCGATGCGCAGGCCGCCCGTCATTTCGGCTGCGGATTCGCGCCGTCGGGTTGGGATTCACTGACAAAACATCTGATACGCAAGGGTTTTGAATTCAAAGAGCTGGAGGCTGCGGGGTTATCCCGGCAAGGGCGCCGTGGCCCAATGGACCGCTTTCACCGTCGGCTGTTGTGGCCGATCCGCACCTCGGCGGGTGAAGTGATCGGGTTCGGCGCCCGGCGGCTGTTCGATGACGACCCGATGGAAGCCAAGTACGTCAACACACCCGAGACGCTGCTGTACAAGAAGTCGTCGGTGATGTTTGGCATCGACTTGGCTAAGCGCGATATCGCCAAGGGGCATCAGGCCGTTGTGGTCGAGGGCTACACCGACGTGATGGCGATGCATCTGGCCGGGGTCACCACCGCGGTCGCGTCGTGCGGCACGGCGTTTGGCGACGAACATCTGGCAATGCTGCGCAGGCTGATGATGGACGACAACTGGTATCGGGGCGAATTGATCTTTGTCTTCGATGGCGACGCGGCTGGGCAGGCAGCGGCGCTGAAGGCATTCGACGGCGACCAGCAGGTTGCCGGTAAATCGTTCGTCGCCGTCGCTGCCGATGGCATGGATCCGTGCGACCTCCGGCTGCGCTCCGGTGACCAGGCATTACGAGACCTGGTTGCTCGTCGCAAACCAATGTTCGAATTCGCAATTCGAAGTTTGATTCCCGACGGAATGGTTCTTGACGACGAACCGCAGGCGAAAGTGGATGCGCTGCGCAGGTCCGTTCCTCTGGTTGCTCGGATTAGGGACTATGCGTTGCGCGACGAATACGCGCGACGCCTGGCGGGCTGGACGGGGTGGTCGGACGAAGGGCAAGTACTTGCCCGAGTGCGCGAAGAGGCCAACCGACGTGGCGCGCCGGAACGCACCAGACGGCGCAGCGCGAGCGTTGAGCAGTCACCATCCGTGCCGCCGCCGAGTGTTCCGACCGAACACCCCGCCGCCCGTCCCGACCCACGTGACCCAACGCTGTGGCCGCAGCGTGAGGCGTTGAAATCGGCTCTGCAGTACCCGGCGCTGGCGGGCCCAGTGTTCGACACGCTGACCGTCGAGAGCTTCACTCATCCCGGCTACGGCGCCGTTCGCGCGGCCATCGACGCGGCGGGCGGGACGTCGGCCGGCATCACCGGAGCGCAATGGATTGACGTGGTCCGCCAGCACACCACATCGGCGCTGACCGCCGGTCTGATCAACGAGCTGGGCGTGGAGGCGATCCAGGTCGACGACGAGAAGCTGCCGCGCTATATCGGCGGTGTGCTGGCTCGCCTGCAGGAAGTGTGGATGGGCCGGCAGATCGCCGAGGTGAAATCCAAGTTGCAGCGCATGTCGCCGATTGACCAGGGAGACGAGTATCACGAGCTGTTCGGCGACCTGGTCGCCATGGAAGCCTATCGACGCAGCCTGTTAGAGCAAGCCAGCGGCGACGATCTGACCGCCTGAGGTGGTGTTGGCCTCAGTTCGCGCCGTTCGCCCGCCACTCAGCAGGGCGTTCGACAATAGTGGTCTGGTTGTCGATTTCGGTCAGGGTCACGAACCCCGTGTCAGGTGAGATCCGATTGGCGACCTTGCGGCGCCCGCCTTCGATCATCGACTTGGCAATGGGACTGCCGGTAAGCGCGCGATAGGTGCCGACGAGCTGCTCGTAGCGGCGGCGGCCAGCTTTCGCGCCCAGCACATAACCCAGTCCAAGCACGATGACATACCGGATCAAAACGTTCCTCCCACGACGGTGCGGCTGGCTCCATCCTGCCTCACGCGCCTGGGTGCGTGCGCGCCCAATCCGGCTAGTCGCGGTGGCCGACGGCTAGTGGCCTGGTCCGCTCTTGGGTTCGGGTGGGCCAGTACGCTAGAGTCGTCCCGCGATCTGCGCCATCGTTTGCGTGGACCGAGCGGTCCCCTGTAGCTCAATTGGCAGAGCATTCGGCTGTTAACCGAACGGTTGGAGGTTCGAGTCCTCCCGGGGGAGCTGTGGTTAGCCGCATACGTGGCGTGCTGCCGGCGAGGGGCCTATTCGTAAACTGGTCGCCACGTGGCGTCACGGATGGCTTGCGCGACATCGGCCTGGATCCTGGTCGCGACCCCGTCTTCGACGGCGGCGTCATAGACAGCTGCAGCGACCGCGCTCGAGATGGCGCACAAGTTCCGCACATCCGGCAACAGCGAATCCCCGGGATTCGTCGGACTGGCTTGGCGGGCAATGGCCTTGGCTGCGGCGTGCAGCATTCCCTGGGTTAGCCGCCTGGCACCGGCCACGATAATGCCCATTCCGAGTCCGGGAAACACCAGCGCGTTGTTGGCTTGGCCAATGGTGAAGGTGGTGTGCTCGTCGTATTCAACAGGGGCGACCGGGCTGCCGGTAGCCACCAGCGCCCTGCCGTTCGACCACGCCAGAATGTCGGCCGGCATGGCCTCCATGCGTGAGGTCGGGTTGGACAACGGGAAGATCATCGGGCGCTCGCAGGACGCTGCCATCGTCTCGACAACCTCCCGGGTGAACGCACCGAAAACCGTCGAGCAGCCGAGCAGGAGTGTGGGTGATGCCATCTTGATCGCGTCGACCAGTCCGACCCGCTCCCCAGCAGCCACACCGAGCTGTCGGCGGTCTTTCGCATAGGGCACCTGAAAGTCGCGTAGGTCGTCCATGTCGTCGAACAGCAGACCCTGCTTGTCGATCGCCCAGATCTGCGACGTGGCCTGCTCGACGGTGGCGCCGTCGTCGATCATGGCGTCACGGATCTGATCGGCCACACCAATCCCGGCGGTCCCGGCTCCGAAGACAACGCTCACCTGGTCGCGCAGCGGGATACCGGTGACCCGGGAACCGCCGTGCACGGCGGCCACGACCACGGCGCCGGTGCCCTGCACGTCATCATTGAACACGCAGTAGTCGCCGCCATAGGTCCGCAGGATGTTCCGCGCGTTGATCGGCCCGAAGTCCTCGAAATGCAGGATCGCGTGCGGAAACAGCCGGTTCGCGGTCTCGATGTAGCGTTTGATGAATTCGTCGTATTCGGCGCCGCGGCGGCGCGCATGGCGGTTGCCGAGATAGAACGGGTCCTGCAGCAGTTGTTCATTATCAGTCCCGACATCCAAGGACACCGCAAGACAGCGGCGCGGATCGATTCCACCGCCGGCGGTGTAAAGCGCGAGTTTGCCCACCGCGATTTGGATGCCACCCACGCCCCAGTCGCCGATACCGAGGATGGCCTCGGCGTCGGTGCAGACGATCAGGTCGACATCGTTGGGCCCTAATCCAAAGGTTTGGAAGGCAGCGGTGATGTCGTCCGGTTCCTCGATGCTCAGAAAGAGTCCCCGCTGCCCACGGTATTCATCGGAGAAGCGCTGGATGGCCTCACCGACGGTAGGCGTGTAGACCACCGGCATCAGCTCCGGCAAATGGTCGGCCAGCACCTTGAAGTAGAGCAGTTCGTGTCGGTAATGCAGCTGCTCAAGAAGTAGGTTCCGACCCAGATCAGTTGCCAGGCTTTGCAATTGAATCCAGACGCGGTCGGCTTGTTGTTCCAGCGTTAGTACGGCCGACGGCAGTCGGCCGGTCAGTCCGAGCCGTCGCCGCTCCTCGTGAGTGAAGCCCACCCCACGGTTGAGGGTTGGTGAGGACATCGCGACCGGGATTAGCGGCGTGCGGGCGTCGCTCATCAAAACCTCCGTAGGTGTGTGGCGCGTGAGATCACGGTAACGCTGATCGAGATGAACGCATCTTGACGAGCATTTGAAACCTACCGTTCGGGCGTCACCGCCCGGTGCCCGGCTCCGTCGTCGAAGTTTGGCATTCCACGTGGCCGCGAAAGTGCAACTGCCGACCTAATCGCCCGCGAGTGGGTGTCGCCAGTTGCACTTTCGCGGTCAGATGGAGAAGTCCTCGCCGTGCCACACCCCGGCTTCGGGCGGCCGGATGACGCGGTCGGTTTGCGAATCGCCGCCCTCGGCCTCCAGCTTGGCCACCCTGGTGAGCAGGGATTGCAGGCTGACGCCCACCAGATCGGGCAGCACGGAGTCGTCCTCGTTGGCTGGGCCGGCGCGGCTGATGATCTGTCCGGGAACCCCGACAACCACAGCGCTTGCTGGGACATCCTTGACCACGACCGCGTTGGCGCCAATCCGGCTGTCCTCACCAATCTTGATCGCACCGAGGACCTTGGCGCCGGCGCCGATGGTCACGCGATCCCCGATGGTCGGGTGACGTTTACCCGTCTCCCGGCCGGTGCCGCCGAGAGTGACGCCATGGAACATGGTGACGTCGTCGCCCACCTCCGCGGTTTCCCCGATCACCACGCCGGTCGCGTGATCAATGAACAGGCCGGCTCCGAGCACGGCACCAGGGTGGATGTCGACCCCAGTCAGGATGCGGGTGAGTTCGGCGAACGCGCGCGCCGCCAGCCTGGCGCGACGGCCCCACAACCAGTGACTGACCCGATGGCCCCAGACGGCGTGCACGCCCGGATAGCAGAAGATAACCTCGGCCACCGTGGGCTGCGCCGGATCCCGCTGTCTCGCCGCCTCGATATCACGCCGGATTGTCGTAAACATGGCTAGTCGGCCAAGTCGGCGAACAGCACCGTGCTCAGATACCGCTCACCGAAATCGGGCAGTACGACGACGATCAGCTTTCCTGCATTCTCTGGCCGGCGGGCCAGGTGTAGGGCGGCGCAAACGGCCGCGCCCGAGGAGATGCCGACCAGCAGTCCCTCTTCCTTGGCCAGCCTGCGGGCCAGATCGAGCGCTTCTTCGTTGCCGACGGTGACGATCTCGTCGACCAGGCCCAGGTCCAGCACCGGCGGGACGAATCCAGCACCGATGCCCTGAATCGGGTGCGGACCCTTCTGGCCACCGGACAGCACCGGCGACGCGGCGGGCTCGACGGCGACGAACTGCGCGGCGGGCCGGCGCTCCTTAATGATTTGGGCAACACCGGTGATGGTGCCCCCGGTCCCGATCCCAGAAACGAAGATGTCAATCTTGCCGTCAGTGTCGCGCCACACTTCCTCGGCGGTTGTGACGGCGTGGACGGCTGGGTTCGCCGGGTTTTCGAATTGCTGTGGTATGAAATACCGTTCGTCGGTCTTCGCCAATTCCTCGGCCTTGCCGATGGCGCCCGACATGCCATCGGCGCCCGGAGTCAAGATGAGTTCGGCGCCATACGCTCGCAACAGCATTCGTCGCTCGATGCTCATCGTCTCGGGCATGGTTAGCACGCAGCGGTAGCCACGCGCCGCGCACACCATGGCCAGCGCGATGCCGGTGTTCCCGCTTGTCGGCTCAAGGATGATGGTGTCCGGCTTGATCAAGCCCGCTTCCTCGGCCGCGTCGATCATGGCCACGCCGATACGGTCCTTCACGCTGTTGGCGGGGTTGAACGACTCCAGCTTCGCGACGACGTCAGCCAGTGCACCGTCGGTGACGCGGCGCAGCCGGACCAGTGGCGTGTTACCGACTAATTGTGTGACGTCCTCGGCAATGCTCATATGCGCCGCTCGCCTCCTCGCCGCTTCGCGGCTGGGAGGTGCCCCCACTGCATCGTCGCCAGCGCGGCTCATCGACATTCGTCTCCAAGAGTCTCGGCTTCTCCAAACAGCTCAGCCTCGTTGACCTCCCAACTAATGTCGAACTCTATGGCCATTTCGGTGGGGATGGCTAGGGCAATGGGTGTTAGCCGCTGTGGTGTCGTCTCGAGCGCCACTGCGGTTAGTACTCGACCGGCGACGTTATGCGGCGTGGTTGCGGTCAGCGTTGTCGTCGACGTGCCCGCCGCTCGGCGTAGGTAGAAGTCTGTTCCCGGTTGGATGATGCCGTCGATGGCGTAGCCGTAGGTGTCGACGAGCGTGTGACCGTCGCTAGCGTTGAGCATCAGCGGGATTCGCACCTGGAAGGGGCCCACGAGTTCGGATTCGGCGATGGCGTTCGTGTCGACTAGGCCCGGTTCATCGGTTTGGCGCAGGGCTTGGCCTGCGCCCGCGAGCAAGTAGTTGTAGAGGTGCACAACTCGGTCGGCGTTGTGGTAGTGGCGAGTGCCGGTTAACCAGAAGTCGACGTGATCGATTGTCGGGGCGGCGCCATCGGTGGTGGTGATCAATCGGTAGTAGCGGTAACCGCGCCCACCGCGGCTGTGGCTGCTAGCCGACAGTGTGCTACCGACGCCAAGTGTCCGTTGGTGACGGCCGGTGCCGGCGGGTACGGCCAGCTGTGAGCCGGAAACATCTTGCCAGACAACGCCATTGGCCGATTTTTGCAGCTTCAAGTCGATCGGGGCGTCCGCGGCGGTCCATGCAGAATAGCCGCCGAGCTGTGGTTCACCGTCGAATTCGAACGTGATCACCGGTCCAGGGCCGCGATGCACCGCGACGGGCACGTTCCGCGGCCGAGTATCAAGAGCCAGGCCGTTGGTCAGATACCAGATCGCGGCCTGGGTTGCCGCAATTGCTTCATGTTCGCTGATATTGGCCGGCCCTAGTGGGTAGCCGGCCTCACGTAGCCGTCGGCTCAGGTCGGTGATGGAGCGCATCGGAAAGGAGTGGCGCAAAATCCAGTCCACCTCGACCTCGCAGACGCGTGCGCTCAGGTGCGGCAGTGCTGAGAACGTTCCCACGCGATAACGCGACGGATGGTGCGGTGCGATGCCGGTGAAATCGAGCGAGTAGGCATGCAGGTTGGGGTTGAGTCTGATCAGATCGGTGCGCGCGCACGTGCCGTCGGCGAACACAATCGTGTCGACCGTGTGGGAGTAGGTGCCGCCTCGGTAGCGAGTCATCTGCGGCAGGTCGGCGGCTGGCCGCACCGTGATGCGTCGGCGGGTCACCACCTGGGTCAGGGCGCGAGTGGATATGGACAACACGGTCATCGGTTGTTGGTCTTCCTGAAGGACGAGTTGCGTGGCGCGCGTCTCGATGCCGCCGGGCAGACTGGCATAGCACCCGTTTGCGGGGGAGAACGCGACGATCGCTGAGAGCGTTAACGGCGTCAGGAATCAGCAACAACGACAACAACAGTCCACGACGAGGCGGCGCGTAAGGACAAAGCGCGGCTGTGTGGGCTGATGCATAGCCCCACTATAGGGCATCGTGCGACGGTATGTGCATGTATCGGATTGAGCGACCGGCGGTCAGAATTTGAGACCCGCGTGGTTTAAACCGTTTGGCGCACCCATAAACTTCCCTACACTCAGCGCGCGAGCCCGCTTTGCAGTGGGCATCACGGGGGTGTTCAAAGTCAGCCGCTGTATTCGATCAACTATGGAAGGGTCAGGATGACGTCCGCTCAGAATGAGTCTCAGGCACTCGGCGATCTTGCTGCCAGGCAACTAGCCAACGCGACGAAGACTGTCCCGCAACTCGCAACGATCACGCCGCGGTGGCTGCTGCATTTGCTGAGCTGGGTGCCGGTGGAGGCGGGTATCTATCGGGTGAACCGGGTGGTCAACCCGGAGCGGGTCGCGGTCAACGCCGAAGCCGGTGCCGGCACCGAGGCGCCGCTGCCGGAGACCTTCGTCGACTACGAGACCAGCCCGCGGGAATACACGCTGCGTACGATTTCGACATTGCTCGATATCCACACCCGGGTGTCGGACCTGTACTCCAGCCCGCACGACCAAATCACCCAGCAGCTGCGGCTGACCATCGAGACCATCAAGGAGCGCCAGGAGTTCGAGCTGGTCAACAGCCCCGAATACGGGCTGCTGGCGCAGGTGACCCCGGAGCAGACGATCCGGACCCTCGCCGGTGCCCCCACGCCCGACGACCTGGACGCGCTGATCACCAGGGTCTGGAAGACACCGAGCTTTTTCCTGACACATCCGCAGGGCATCGCCGCGTTCGGCCGCGAAGCCACCTACCGCGGGGTGCCGCCCGTGGTCGTGAGCCTGTTCGGCGCCCAGTTCATCACCTGGCGTGGCATTCCGCTGATTCCGTCGGACAAGGTCCCGGTGCAGGACGGCAAGACCAAGTTCATCTTGGTGCGCACCGGTGAGGAACGTCAGGGCGTGGTGGGCCTGTTCCAGCCGGGGCTGGTCGGCGAGCAGGCGCCGGGACTGTCGGTGCGGTTCACCGGCATCAACCAGTCGGCGATCGCGACCTACCTGGTCACCCTCTACACGTCCTTGGCGGTCCTCACTGACGACGCACTGGCTGTGCTTGACGACGTCGCCGTGGATCAGTTCCATGAGTACAAGTGAGTATCGGTCGGTAGACGCCGAAAGCGAGTTGCCCGTCAGCGGCGCCGAGCTGGCCGCGCTGGCCACCCAGTTGTATGCGGCCAGCTTTCGGCCCGGGTCTGATGGCCCGCCGCAGGCGGTGCCGGTCGCCCCGCGTGGAAATGTGCCGGACACGACGGCCGCGGCTACGGCCGGGCGGACGGCGGCCGGCACCTCGGATCCGCTCACGCCTGGCGTTCCGGCTCTCCGCCTCTCGGACGTCTACGTGCCGGCCCCAACTTCGCCGGGGCCGGAGGCCGGGCCACCGCAGACGGTGCCGGTGGCGCCGCGCGGAAACGTGCCGGACGCAACCGCGGCGCCGTCGGCAGCCGAGACGACGGAGACGGTAGCCGATCCGTTCTTGCCACCCGGTGTTGCGGATCTGACGGCGTTTGCGGTGCCGAGTTCGGGCATCGTGTCGACGGTGCCCGGGGTGCTGTCCGGGATGACCCCGACGGTTCCGGTGGCGCCGCGCGGATCAGCGCCGGGCTGGCGCCCCGAAGCCCCGTCGGTTGGGGACCTGGGTTGGTCGGCTGCGCCGCCGGCCGCGCCGGTCGGTGACGAGGCGAGTTATCACTTCCTGAATAGGCCCGAGCCGGTGCCGCAGCTGCCCGACCAGCACGAGGTATTCGACGTCAACGCGGTGCGGGCCGATTTTCCAATCCTGGCCGAGACCGTCAACGGAAAGCCGCTGATCTGGTTCGACAATGCCGCGACCACCCAGAAACCGCAGGTGGTCATTGACCGGCTGTCCTACTTCTACGCCCATGAGAACTCCAACATTCACCGCGCGGCGCATGAACTAGCGGCCCGGGCCACCGATGCTTACGAGGAAGCCCGGGAAACAGTGCGGCGTTTCATCGGCGCGGCCAAGTCCGAAGAGCTCATCTTCGTGCGCGGCACCACCGAAGCGATCAACCTGGTCGCCTATGCGTGGGGTGGCAAGCATCTGCAACCCGGTGACGAGGTCGTCATCACCCACCTCGAACATCACGCCAATATCGTTCCGTGGCAACTGCTTTCGCAGCAGACTGGGGCAATCCTCAAAGTCGCACCGGTCGACGATGCGGGCAACTTGTTGATGTCGGAATTCGAGGATCTGCTGGGGCCCAGAACGAAGCTGGTGGCCGCGACTCAGGTATCAAATGCGTTGGGCACGGTGACGCCAGTTGAGAAGATCGTCGAGCTGGGTCATCGCTACGGTGCGCGGGTGCTGATCGACGGCGCCCAGTCGATTCCGCACCTGCCGATCAATGTCTCTGGGCTTGGCGCCGATTTCTTCGCATTCTCCGGACATAAGATCTACGGCCCCACCGGGATCGGTGTGCTCTACGGATGCGAGGACGTGCTGACGGAGATGCCGCCGTGGCAGGGCGGCGGCAACATGATCGCCGATGTCACACTGGAACGGTCGCTCTATCAGGGGCCACCCAACAAGTTCGAGGCCGGCACCGGCAATATCGCCGACGCCGTCGGGCTGGGAGAGGCGCTGCGGTACGTCGAGCGGGTAGGCGTCGAGCGCATTGCATCCTATGAGCACGCGCTGCTCGACTACGCGACCCCCCGGCTGGCCGACATCCCGGGTGTACGCTTGGTGGGCACCGCAACGGAGAAAGCCAGCGTGCTGTCGTTCGTGCTGGCCGGACACCAGCCGCTTGAGGTGGGCAAGGCGCTCAATGCCGAAGGGATTGCGGTGCGGGCCGGTCATCATTGCGCACAGCCAATTCTGCGGCGCCTCGGGTTGGAGGCCACCGTTCGTCCGTCGTTCGCCTTCTACAACACGTTTGAAGAGATCGACGTCTTCGTCAACGCGGTGCGTCGGATCGCGGAGGGCGGCGCAGGCGTCGGCTGATCGGTCGTCCAAGAGATCGTGAACGCCGTCGCGCTCGAATACTTCCCTTTCATGGTGTCGTAAATCGACGGTAGCTCAAGGCTTTTCAGCTGGACGTCGCGCCACACATCCAGTCCGGTCCAGTTGCTCAGCGCGAATACCCGCAGAGCACGGGGATCCCACCGGCCGAACTCGTCGCGGCGGGCCTTTCTGTCAGTCTGGGATTGGGCCGGTAGCGGTAAACCCATTCGTCGACAGGCATCTGTCACTCCGAAACGTAGCCGGACGGAAAACGGTGCACGACATGGAATTGCCTTCACACTGAGCGAAAGTCTTGCGTTCGAGCTTGAATCGTCCGCACGCTGACGCCAGCGGCGATGGCCAAACGAGAGACCGGAGCGGTGTGGCGGTGGATGCTCAGATGGGTTTCGGCATGGCGGATAGGAATTCGCATGGCGGTCAACCTCGAACTGATTAGGCCTAGGAGGAAGCCAAATGATCTTCACCCAGCACTACCTAGCCTGTTTGTCGCAGGCTTCCTATCTGATCGGGGATGAGACCACTGGCCGCGCCGTCGTGGTCGACCCGCGCCGCGATATTCACGACTACCTCGGTGAAGCGGCTGAGCATGGGCTCAGCATCGAACGAGTTATCGAGACGCATATCCACGCCGACTTTTTGAGTGGTCATTTGGAGCTGGCGGCCGCCACCGGTGCGCTGATCTCCTTCGGTGCGGGCGCCGACGTTGCGTTTCCGATTGAGCCATTGCGGGATGGCCAGCGGATCTCACTCGGAGAAGTGACTCTTGAGGTTCTCGCGACACCCGGTCATACTCCTGAGTCGATCTGCATTGTGATCTACGAGCACGCCAACGATGAAATTCCCTACGGGGTGCTCACCGGTGACACGTTATTCGTCGGTGACGTTGGGCGCCCAGATCTCTTGCTGGCTTCCGGCTTATCGGCGGATGCGCTCGCTGAAACGCTGTACCGCTCGCTGCACGGCAAGCTGTTGACGCTGCCCGATATTACCCGGGTGTTTCCTGCGCATGGCGCCGGGTCGACATGCGGCAAGCAGCTGTCGACTGAGACCAGTTCGACGATCGGCGAGCAGCGACTGACCAATTATGCGCTACAGACGATCGACGTGGACCAGTTTGTTGCCGCGGTGACCAACGGACAGCCGGTGCGTCCGCGTTACTTTGAGTTCGCTGCCCATCGCAATCGCGAGTTGCGCCCGCTGCTCGACGAAAATCCACCAGCCCTGCTGGATGTCGATGACGTGTGCAAGCACGCCCAAGCGGGAGCAATCCTTCTGGACAGCCGTGAGCCGGGCGATTATGCGTCCGGGCATCTGCGCGGCGCGGTTAATGTTGGCCTGCAGGGACGTTTCGCCGAGTGGGCTGGCCATGTCTTGTCACCAGACCGCGACATTGTGTTGGTCGGCGATGTCGAGCTGGCGCGTGAATCCAAGATCCGACTGGCTCGTGTGGGGTTCGATAGAGTCGTTGGTCAATTACGCGACCTTGCAGGCGTTTTGGCGCAACGACCGGATCTCGTTGCGGCCACTTCACGATTGACCATCGAGCAGCTTGCTGAATTGCGTGGCTTGGAACCTTACTTGCAGCTGGTAGACGTGCGCAGTACGCACGAGGTGACGGGTGGCAAGATCCCAGGAGCTCTTGAGATTCCGCTGGCGTCCCTCATGGAGTCGATAACGAATCTCGATCGGGGAGCCCCGGTGGTCGTCTATTGCGCCAGCGGCTACCGCTCGATGGTGGCCGCGAGCGCGCTCGCGGCGTCCGGTTTTGACGACGTGTCGGACGTGCTTGGAGGATTCGGCGCTTGGCAAAGCGCTGGTCTGCTCGCATTGTGTGGAGAGAACGGCGACATCGTCGACGACGCACCACAAGTCGGCCCGCGAGCGGCCAATGCGATGGTCGATGCCGGTGCGCTGCTGCTTGACGTGCGCGAGCCCGATGAATGGTGTACCGAGCACGCGCCCGGAGCGATGTTGTTGCCGACCGGACGCGTGCGTGCTCGACATCATGAATTGCCGCGCCACCGCCGCATCGTGGTGGTGTGCCGGTCGGGTGGGAGGTCGGCGGCGGTGGCGGCGTTGCTTTGTCGGTTGGGCTTCGACGCCGTCAATCTGGCGGGCGGCATGTGCGCGTGGGCTGCCGCCGGACTGCCGGTCGTCGCCCACGGCGCTGACCCGGGTCTGATTGTGCACCGGGAGGAGCCGCTGAATTGTGAGACATCAGTCGCTGCGTTAATCGGTGGTGTCGTGATGCCCGTTGCCCGCTTTTACGTCCGCAACCACTTCGCAACGCCGACATTGGATCCCGAGCTATATGAGTTGTCGATCGGTGGCCTGGTTGAGCGGCCGTTGCGGCTTCGGTTGCGCGATCTGCACAACATGCCGTCACACTCGTTGGTTGCCACGTTGGAATGTGCCGGCAACGCTCGAGCTGGTTTCGATCCGCCGGTCGATGGTGAGCAGTGGCATTTTGGGGCGGTGAGCACCGCGGAATGGACGGGTGTGCCGCTGGTGGAGATCCTGGGACGGGTGGGTCTGACGGCCGGTGCCCACGATGTCGTGTTTCGCGGCGCCGATGCCGGATTGGTTGCCGGTGCAACCGCACCGGTGCGGTTCGAGCGCGCCCTATCGGTGGACGACGCGCGTGGCTCAGGTGCCCTCATCGCCTACGCGATGAACGGTGAACCATTGCCGCTGCAGCATGGTCGCCCGGTACGGCTCATAGTTCCTAGCTGGTACGCGGTGGCCTCGGTCAAGTGGCTGACGGAAATCGAGGTGATTGGACAGCCGCTCGACGCCTTTTTTCAGTCGGAACGGTATACCTACGAATGGGAGCAGGACGGCGCCGTGGTCCACGAGCCCGTTGGCTTGCAGCGCGTCCGCGCGTTGATCACCGAACCGGCAGACGGCGCGTTGCTGGCGGGAGGTGAATTTGTGGTGCGTGGTGTCGCTTGGTCAGGGGTTGCGCCAGTCGAACGGGTCGACGTCGCCATCGGCGAGGGTTCGTGGCAGCCCGCACGGCTGCTCGGCGAACACCGCCGGCACAGCTGGCAATGGTGGGAACTGTGCACACAATGCGAATCCCAGGGGCATCCCACACTCACGACAGTGCGAGCGCGGGCGACCGACCAGGCTGGGCGCACGCAGCCTGAGGAGCCCGAATGGAATCGTCTCGGCTATGGCGGCAACGCAATCCAGACGATTTCCGTCACGGTCGCATAACAAGAACAAACGGCAGATTCACAGGCTTCGCTAAGCTCGCGGGGTGGTGCGTCAGCTGGTCGTGATGTTGTTGAGTCTGTGCCCAGGTCTGGCAGGCGCCGGATGCGGCTGGAAGCCGCCGACACCATCACCACCGTCGCCCGACACGTGCAAAGTCTCCGACGGACCGACGACCCAGACGGTGCAGCAGGCCATCGCTTTGGTTCCGATCCTGACTCCGGGATCGATCTGGGTCGAAATCGCCCGGGGACATAGCCGGAACTGCCGCTTGTACTGGGTGCAGATCATCCCCAGCATTGCCACCGAGTCGACTCCCCAGCAGTTGTTGTTTTTCGACCACAACACCCCGCTGGGTACACCGACCCCGAACCCGAAGCCCTACATAACTGTGCTGCCTCCCGGCGACGATACGGTGACGGTTCAGTATCAATGGCAGGTCGGCGACGAGCAGCCGTGCTGCCCTAACGGTATTGGCACAGTGCGATTCCGGATCGGATCCGACGGCAAGCTGCAAGCCCTCAGCGCGATCCCGCATCAGTAGTCCATCAGTAGTCTTGGTGCGCTGATCTTTTCGGCTCAGCGGTGCGCCCAGACAGGCAGCGTTTTCAGGAGTTCTACAGGAGTTCCTCAGGAGTTTCAGGCTCTCCGGGAAGTGCCTTGTGCCCGGAAGCCTGGCACCCTGGGAGGCCGTGGCTGCACACGCGGCCGGGTTAAGGAGGGCGATGGACCAGCAGGTGCTGCTGCAAGCCGAGGAGTCGCCGCGCGACCTCGGTCGCAGATCGAGAGCTGTACCCACTGACCATCGGGGCAGTCCAAGGCCGAGCCGCTTCCGGCTGCGGGTGGGGAGCGCGTGTCGCATCTCGCATTGGGACGCTGAGGATCAAGCGGCCTGGGAGGCCGGCAACAAAATCATCGCCCGGCGCAATCTGCTCTGGTCGGTCCTGACAGTCCACCTGGGGTATTCGGTGTGGACGCTCTGGCCGGTGATGGAGCTGTTCATGCCCAAGGACGTATACGGCTTTTCCGCGGGCGACAAGTTTCTGCTCGCCACCACCGCGACCCTGGTTGGGGCGTGCCTGCGGATGCCGTACTCGTTGGCCACCGCGATCTTCGGTGGCCGCAACTGGGCGATTTTCTCGGTGACGGTGCTGTTGATCCCCACTGTTGCCACCATGGTGCTGTTGGCGCATCCGGGCTTGCCGCTGTGGCCGTATCTGGTGTGCGCGGCACTGACCGGGTTGGGCGGCGGTAATTTCGCGGCGTCGATGACTAACGCCAACGCCTTCTACCCGCATCGGCTCAAGGGTGCGGCGCTCGGGCTCGCTGGTGGGGCCGGCAATCTTGGGGTGCCGATGATCCAGGTGGTCGGGATGCTGGTCATCGCCAGCGTCGGTGACCGAAAGCCCTATGTTGTGTGCGGATTTTATGTGGTGCTGTTGATAGTCGCCGGGATCGGAGCGATGTTGTTCATGAACAACATTGACCACCACCGTGTCGAGGTGACCCGCATCCGGTCGATCTTGTCCGCCGTGGTTTCCACCCGTGACAGCTGGGTTCTCGCGCTGCTCTACCTGGCAAGTTTCGGTTCGTTCATCGGTTTCTCGTTCGCGTTCGGCCAGGTGCTGGAAACCAACTTCGTCGCCGGCGGACAAAGCACGGCTCAGGCCGCGTTGCACGCCGCCGAGCTGGCATTCATCGGACCGACGCTGGCCGCGGTAGCCCGGGTTTGGGGCGGCCGACTGGCCGACCGACTCGGCGGCAGCCGCGTCACCCTGATGGTTTTTGCTGCCATGGTTGTTGCCGCCGGGTTGCTGGGGGTACTGGGTATGAGCGAGGGCTCACACGGCGGCCCGATCAGGGACGCCATGATGGCCAGCTACTTCGCCGGATTCATCACCCTGTTCATCTTGTCTGGGTTGGGCAATGGCTCGGTGTACAAGATGATCCCGACAATTTTCGAGGCTTGCAGCCATTCCCTGGGGATCAACGACGCCGAGCGCCGCGACTGGTCACGAGTCATTTCCGGGGTCGTCATTGGTTTCGTCGCGGGGATCGGTGCACTCGGCGGTGTCGGGATCGACCTGGCGTTGCGTGAGTCCTACCTCAGCACTGGCGGGGTGACCGCGGCGTTTTGGATCTTCATGTTGTGCTACGCCGCGGCCGGTGTCCTGACCTGGAAGATGTACGTGCGTCGACCACTGCCAGGCATCCGCACGGCGAAGCCGCCAATGCGTCTGCGGCCAGCGTCGGAGCCAGCTGAGCTCATCGGGGCCGAAGCTTAGACGGGCCGATTCTCGGGGTGCAGCATCTCGGCGTAACGCAACTGCTCTGGGACCCCGAAACCGTCGACCAACGTCTTGGCATAGGTCTGCAGCGCGCGGCATCGGTCGTTGATCCCCCGGTGATATGCGCCGCTCGCCGCGTGCAGCACATGACTTTGCACGGCGTTGAATGCGTCGAAAGCCGACATCGTTTTACGACCCGCTCAGCACATGGTTGTCGCGTGAACACGTCGGTGTCGGCGCGCAATGCGGTCAACCGGTTCTCGGTCAGATAGCCCGCGCTTCTAGCTCGCGTTGCTCATCGGCATCGGCATCGGCATCGGTGACGTCGGACGTCTGCAGCTTATGGCACCTAGACACCAGCTCGTTTTGGGCGAATTGCAGTGCATAGGACCTCGCTATCAACGGAAGCCGCCGCCGCCGACCGTGACCCGTCCACGGATCAACGTGCCCCGCGAAAATAGCTGCGACACTGGCGGTCTCGGCGGCGCTTCCGATGTAGTCCTTGCGGGCCGTCGGGGTGGGGGAGTGACGAACTCTTGGGCAGCGCCGACGTCGCCGACGTCGCCGGTGCCGCCGTGCTCCTTGCGGAGTCCTTCGTCGGAGATGCCTGCAGCGGCGATGAGCTTCATCTGCTCGAATACTTTGGCCCGGGCGATCACGGTGTTCGGGGTGTAGTGCGGGCGGAATTGTTCACCCTCGAAACACGTCGGGCACCAAGATCTTCTGCCGTGCCGGCTAGCTGGATGATACTGGTCTCTAGGGTGCATCAGGATGAAAGGGCGAAGCTGAAATGCAGACATGGTGGTCGCCGAGCGGTGTGCGTCGGGTCCTTGCCGTAGTCGGGGTTGCATGCGGTGTCGCTGCGCTCAACGCTGGTGTGGCTAGCGCTGACGGCCCGGTCCAGTTGAGAAGCCGATTAGGCAATTTTTGTCTGGACACCCCGGGCGACAGCTGGGCGGTCGTCATTACCCCGACGGTGATCAACCCCTGCAATGGGTCGGACTTTCAGCGCTGGAATCTCACCGATGTCGGGCAGCTTGAGAGCGTGGCCTTTCCCGGGAAGTGCCTGGCGATGGAGAACAACTGGTGGGTGCATGTCCTGCCCTGTATAGATTTCTATACCGAGAAGTGGACCATCCAGCCCAACGGCCAGGTCACGACTTATCTCAATGCCTGCCTCACCGTTTCTGGCGGCGCGAATCCGGGGACTCCGGTCACGGCCAGTCTTTCTTGCAACGCCGATGCACCCGACCAAGGGTGGGATGTTATTTCGTGACCGGGCTCGCCGCGGTAGGTCTGGTCAATAATCCGACGTCGTCGGTGGTATCGAGGATGCAGTGTTGAATCCGGGCAGCAGTAGGCCAAAGTTGGTGTTTGTGATGCCACACTATCTGGCCGCTCTACTTCTATACGGTGTTCGCCGCCGCCTTCGGGTGGCCGTTGGTCAGCACGCAGAGATTCTTCCGATCAACCATCATCGCCTGGTGCGGAGTGGGGCTGTGCCTCGTCGGTGTAGTGATTCTGGTGCTCAGCCTGGTGTCATTTGGATTCTCCTGCTCTACCTAGCCGGCGCCACCCTGTTGATCCACCGGCAAGTGCTACGGGAGGAAGACTTCATGCGGCAGCGGTATGGCCAGGAGTACCTCGAGTACTGCAGCCACGTCCGACGGTACATCTAACGGGGTTTCGCCCCAGCCCGACGAGGCGTGTCTTTGGTTGGTTTGAGGGTTGCGGTCATCGGCGGTCCCGTCGTGGCGTCGACTGTGCACTGAGGGCTTTGAGTGTGCGTGTGGGGCGGTGGTGCTAGCGTGCTGCCGCCCTGGATGCACCCTCGACGCCGTCAACGCACACTCAAGGTCGTTACATGCCGCCGCCTTCGGCGCGATGGATGGCCTGGTCGGCAACACCGGCCTGATCGCGGGGGTGGCCGCTGGCGAAGGCGGCCCTGCGATCACGGTCAGCGGCATCGCCGGCCTGCTGGCCGGGGCGTTCTCCACGGTGCTAGGTGAATACTCGTCGGTCACCACCGCCACAAGCAGATTGAATCCGAGGTGCACGTCGAACGCCGAGCGCTACGCACCCGGCCACCAGCGGAGCAGGCCGAACTCGTCAGCATGCTCGTCGGCATGGTCATGACCGAGAAGACCGCGCAGACCGCGGCTGACGAGATTCACCGCGACGAGAATCGTGCGATCAGCGTCCTGCTGATCGCGGGTGGCTTGACCGTCCGGCGCCGTGGCCGCCGCCTTTCCTCACCGGTCTGCGTGCGCGTCAGACCAAGTGTCTACCCGCTTCCGGTGCGTGATCCACTAACGATCGAGTTGATCACAGTGTCTTGCGGCTCGGTGCTGCCGCAACATTCTCGAGAAGGCGGCGCAACACCACGACCGCATCCGCCAACACCTGGCGGTCCGCCGGCTCGAGCCGGGCCAGTTGTGGTTCGATAGCGGCGGCGCGGTCGGCCCGGACCGCGGTCAGCGTGTGAATCCCTTGCGGCGTGATGCGGATTCGGATCGCCCGGCCATCTCCGGGGTCGACGGTTCGGGTTACCAGGCCAGCGTCCTCGAGCCGTCGCACCTGCGTGGTCATCGTCGGCTGCGAACAGTGATCGACAGCGGCCAGGTCACCGATGCGGGCCTCACCGTGGGCTTCGATAATGGCTAGCAGCCTGGCCTGCGCCGAAGGCAATGGCATTTGGATGCGCTGGGTAGCCAACCGGTTGAGCCGCGCGACCACCGCGAGTAGGTCCGCTCCCAGGCCTTGTTGGGGCTCAACGTTCGTGGGTTCGCTGACCTCGGCGTCACGGGCCGGGGCGGCTAGATTCATGCATCCATCGTTGCATAGCTTTGCTATGCGAGACCACTAGGCGGTGCCGTCATACCAAAACCCAAGCGGGTCGGTGCGCTGCGCCGGACTTAGCGCTCGGGCCTGGCACAATCGGTAAAGTGACCGCGCCCGATCCGCTCCATTTGCATCATCAGGGCGGGTCGCTGGAACCGGGCGAATTGGCACAGGCTTCGGTCCTGGCAGCGCTGTGCGCGGTCACCGCGATCGTCTCGGTCGTCGTCCCCTTCGCGGCCGGCCTGGCGCTACTCGGTACCGTGCCCATGGGCTTGTTGGCTTACCGCTACCGCTTCCGGGTGCTGATGGCCGCGCTGGCCGCGGCCGGGGTCATTGCCTTTCTGATCGCCGGGCTGGGCGGTTTCATGGCGGTCGTCAACAGCGCCTATATCGGTGGACTGACCGGAGTCGTCAAGCGTAACGGCCGGGGCGCACCAACGGTGATTGCGCTGGCCTTGCTCGCCGGATTGGCCTTCGGCGCCGCCAACGTGGCCGCGCTGGCGGTGCTGGGTCGGCTGCGGCACCTGATCTTTAAAGTGATGACCGCCAACGTGGACGGCATCGCGACCACCCTGACCTGGATGCGTTTGCCGTGGGTCGCGGTCCAGCTAAAGCGGTATTTCGCCGTCGGGTTGCAGTACTGGCCGTGGATGCTGCTCGGCTATTTCGTCATCGCGATTCTGGTCGTGTCGTTGATTGGTTGGTGGGCCTTGTCGCGCGTACTGGAGCGGATGCGTGGCATCCCCGACGTCCACAAGCTGGACGCCCCGAGCGCTTACAACGAGGACGCTCCGGTCGGGCCGGTTCCGGTGCGGCTGGACCAGGTGCGTTTTCGTTACCCGCGCGCCGGTCACGATGCACTGCGTGAGGTCAGCCTGGACTTGCGGGTCGGTGAACATGTCGCGGTCACTGGCTCCAACGGTTCCGGGAAGACCACGCTGATGCTGATCCTGGCCGGCCGGGAACCGACATCGGGCACGGTGGATCGCCCGGGCGCGGTGGGCCTGGGCAAGCTTGGCGGCACCGCGGTCGTCTTGCAGCACCCAGAAAGCCAGGTTCTGGGCACCCGGGTCGCCGACGATGTGGTGTGGGGGTTGCCGCCGGGAACCGACGTCGATGTCGGTCGGTTACTCAGGGAGGTTGGCCTCGAAGCACTCGCCGAACGCGACACCGGCAGCCTCTCCGGCGGTGAACTGCAGCGCCTCGCACTGGCGGCGGCCTTAGCCCGGGAGCCGGCGCTACTGATCGCCGACGAGGTCACCAGCATGGTTGACCAGCAGGGTCGGGATGCCTTGCTCGGTGTGCTGTCCGGTCTCCCCAAACGACACCGCACCGCCTTGGTGCACATCACGCACTACAACAACGAAGCCGCTACCGCCGACCGAACGATCAACCTCAGCGACTCACCCGACAATGCCGACATAGCCGACCTGGTCACGACCGCTGCGCCGCCGGTATCGACCGCCGCGGTGGATCACCGCCCGCACGCACCGGTGCTCGAACTCATAGGTGTTGGCCACCAATACAGCAGCGGCACCCCGTGGGCCAAGACCGCGCTACGCGATATCAGCTTTGTGGTGGAGCAGGGAGACGGGGTACTGGTCCACGGTGGTAACGGCTCGGGTAAGTCAACGCTGGCCTGGATCATGGCCGGATTGACGGTTCCCACGATCGGCGCCTGCCTGATCGATGGTCGGCCCATCCATGAGCAAGTCGGCGCGGTGGCATTGTCGTTCCAGGCCGCCAGGTTGCAGCTGATGCGCAGCCGCGTCGACCTGGAAGTGGCTTCGGCGGCAGGCTTTTCGCCCCGTGATGAAGACCGCGTGGCCGCTGCGCTGGGCGTTGTCGGGCTGGATCCCGCGCTGGCCAAGCGGCGCATCGACCAGCTCAGCGGCGGCCAGATGCGCCGTGTGGTGCTAGCCGGGCTGCTGGCGTGTTCGCCGCGCGCGTTGATACTCGACGAGCCGCTGGCGGGGTTGGATGCGGTCAGCCAGCGTGGCCTGCTGCGGTTGCTGGAGGACCTGCGCTGTGAGCGGGGCCTGACGGTGGTCGTTATTTCCCATGACTTCGTCGGGCTGGAGGACGTCTGCCCGCGCACCTTGCATTTACGCAATGGTGCGCTGGAATCGGTGTCGACCGCCGCGGGGGGTACGTCGTGACCTCAACCTCGATATCTGACCAACACGTCCCCCGACGTCGCCCTCGTCCGGTGGTGTTGCTGGTTCCGGTACCCGGAACCTCGACCATTCACGATTTGTGGGCCGGCACCAAACTGTTGGTTGTTTTCGGTGCGGAGGTGCTGCTGACCTGCTATCCGGGTTGGGTGACGATCGGGGTGATGGCGGCGCTGGTGTTCGCGGCGGCCCGGATCGCGCGCATTCCGCGTGGCGCGTTGCCGTCGGTACCACGTTGGCTGTGGATCATTGTTGCGCTGGGTGGTTTCACCGCTGCG
Organism: Mycobacterium haemophilum DSM 44634; assembly: GCF_000340435.2. Taxonomy (NCBI): domain Bacteria; kingdom Bacillati; phylum Actinomycetota; class Actinomycetes; order Mycobacteriales; family Mycobacteriaceae; genus Mycobacterium; species Mycobacterium haemophilum. Next base: position 2,735,093 of record NZ_CP011883.2, on the reverse strand, counting down.
CTGGCCGGTGGTAGTCCGGTGATCTCGATGGCCGGAGTCGAAGTCGGACTCGGCGGGGCGTTGAATTTCCTGCGCATCACAGCTTGGTCGGTGGTGTTACTTGGGCTGGGGGCGATGGTGTCGTGGACCACCAATGTGGCCGAAATTGGGCCGGCGATGGCGACTTTGGGCCGTCCGTTGCGGATACTGCGGATCCCGGTCGACGAATGGGCGGTGGCTGTGGCGCTCGCGCTACGCGCCTTCCCGATGCTGATCGGCGAGTTCCAGGTGCTCTACGCGGCTCGCCGGTTGCGGCCCAAACAAATTCCGCGCAGCCGCAAGGCTCGTCGACAGCGGCACGCCAGGGAACTGATCGACCTGCTCGCCGCTGCCATCACCGTGACGCTGCGGCGCGCCGACGAAATGGGTGACGCGATCACCGCCCGTGGCGGCATCGGTCAACTATCTGCCTATCCGTCCCGGCCGAAATTAGCGGATTGGGTGACCTTGGCGATCACGGTCGCTGCCAGCGGCACCGCGGTGCTGCTCGAGACGATCTTGCACACCGCTGCCTAGGCGTAGGGCATTGCATTGAGATTGACGCGGGCACGGTTGGCCACGAGAGGCCAGCGGCGACGTATGCCGCTGGTTGCCGGCATCGCGGTGTTGCTGACTTTTGCAACTGCATGCGCTGGTCAGTCACCATCGACGCCGAGCCTAGACCCCGCCACGGTCCGGCAGCTTGACGGCGCCATCGACGACGCGAGGCGAACGGCATCGATCCCAGGCGCCATCGTGGGTTTGTGGGGGCCGCAGGGCCAATATGTCCGAGCGTTTGGGGTGTCGGACAAGACCACCGGCGCTGCGATGAACGCCGATTTCTACAGCCGCATTGGCAGCGAAACAAAAACCTTTACCGTCACAGCGTTGCTGCAGCTTGCCGACCAAGCCAGGGTCCATCTCGATGATCCGATTGCGAAGTACGTCGACAGTGTCCCTGCTGGCGACCGAATTACCTTGCGACAGTTGGCGCGGATGCAAAGCGGACTGTCCAACTACACCAACACTCAAGCGTTTAGACAAGCGTATCTCGCTGACCCGCACCGCCACTTCAGCCCTCAAGAGCTGCTCGGATACGCGTTCGCGCAGCCGCCGGAGTGTTTGCCGGGGGAGGCATTTCACTACTCCAACACCAATACTGTCCTGCTGGGCCTGGTGGTGGAAAAGGTCAGCGGACAGTCGCTGCCCGACTACCTCCGCGAACACGTCATCACACCGCTTGGCTTGAGTCATACCAGTTTTCCTACAACGAACGGGTTTCCGGAGCCGCACGCTCAGGGCTACACCACCTTGACGTCCAACGGCGCCGAGGCCACGGCAACCGACTGGGATCCGTCCTGGGCCTGGGCCGCCGGGGCGATGATTTCCACGCTCGACGACTTACACGTCTGGACGATCGCGGCCGCCACCGGCAAGCTGCTCAGTCCTGCGATGCAACGGCAACGGCTGGAGACTGTGGATGAGCCCGGCGTGCCTGTGCGGATCCGATATGGGTTGGGAATCGGCAACTTTGCCGGATGGATCGGGCACAACGGCACTTTGCCCGGCTACGAAACCGTGGCGGTTTACCTGCCGGACAAGCAACTAACGCTCGTCATTCTCACTAACACCAATATTGATTATCGTGGCGAGGCGGCGAGTATGACGCTGGCCGCCGCCGTCACCAAGATCGTCTCCCCAGATCACCGCTACGCGCTGAGTCCGTAAACCGGGGGCTCAGCTCACCGGCGGCATCCCCGAGAATGCACGCCTAGGCACCCCAGGTTTCGTTCGGTCCCCGAACGAAACCAGCTGTCGCCGTTAGCGTCTCGCCGGCTGACCGGGGTCTAGGGCCGCATGCGGTCGATAAGGTTAGACAGCACGACGATGCTTTCGCTGCGCTCGATGTCAGCGCTCGAACGGATGCGTTCGAGCGCTGTCTCGAGGTGCTGCATGTCATGGGCGAGCACGTGCAGGATGGCGTCAGAGGTGCCGGTAACCGTCGCGGCGCTGACAACCTCGGGGATATCCACCCACGCCGCCTGCAACTGATCGGGCGCAATCCTGCCGTGGCAGAACACCTGCACATAGGCCTCGGTGTTCCAGCCCAACGCATTGCGGTCGACGATAGTGGTAAAACCCTTGATCACGCCCTTGGCAAGCATCCGATCGACACGTCGTTTGACTGCCGGTGCGGACAAATTCACCTGCTGTCCGATCTCGGCGAAGGTGGCCCGCGCATGCTTGGCCAGCTCGGCGAGGATGCGCTCGTCGGTGTCATCTAGGCGGTTCAACACGGTCTCCTTGGCTCGGCGCATCCTCGTGCGCAACAGATCGTCGCAGATACAAATTTAGCGCAATAAATTGGCTATTAGCACGCAATATCCGTCGTTTTGATTGTTAATCAAGGCAAAATATCGTTGACGCATGACGGATTACTATGTCGAGGCCGCCTGTTCTCAATCGGAAGCTCTGGCATGGCAAGCCGCCGAGCAGCGCGGCCGCACGCCCCGCCCCTGCCGATACGCGATGACCCCGCCGACCTATTTTGCGGTCGAGTATGCAATCAACCCTTGGATGGACGTCACCACCCCGGTCGACGTCCAGGTCGCGCATGCTCAGTGGGTGGACCTGTACCAGACCTACGTACGGCTGGGCCACCAGGTGGACTTGGTTGAACCCGTGCCCGGACTGCCAGACATGGTCTACGCCGCCAACGGCGGGTTCATCGCGAACAATATTGCCATCGCCGCCAGGTTCCGGTTCGCCGAGCGGGCGGGCGAGTCGAAAGCCTACGCGGAGTGGATGTCGTCGGTGGGATATCAGCCGGTGACCACTCGTCACGTCAATGAGGGGCAGGGCGACGTACTGTTGGTGGGCGAAATGCTGTTGGCGGGCTATGGCTTTCGAACCGACCGTCGCGCACACGCCGAAATCTCAGTGGCACTGGGGAGGCCGGTGATTTCCCTCGAGCTGGTCGATCCCCGCTTCTATCATCTCGATACCGCGCTGGGTGTTCTCGATGACCGCACGATTGCGTTTTACCCTCCGGCGTTCAGTACGGCGGCGCAGGATCAACTGTACGCGCTGTTTCCCGACGCCATCGTGGTCGGTAGCGCTGACGCGTATGTGCTTGGTCTGAATGTCGTATCCGATGGCTTACATGTTGTGCTTCCTTCTGCTGCAACTGGTTTCGCCACGCAGCTGCGTGAAGTTGGCTTTGAGCCGATCAGCGTCGATCTGTCCGAGTTACTCAAGGGTGGCGGTTCGGTCAAGTGCTGCACGTTGGAGGTCTTCCCATGACAATTCTCGGCGCTCCAGCTTCGGCGCCGGTGGCCACAGACCGAACTCAGGCGGCGATTGCTTTAGTGGAAAAATATGCAGCGCATAACTATTCGACGCTGCCGGTGGTCGCGGCAAGCGCCGAGGGCGCGTGGATCACCGACATCGACGGCCGGCGCTACCTGGACTGCTTGGCCGCCTATTCGGCGGTCAACTTTGGTCATCGCAATCCAGAGATCACCGCGGTGGCCCACGCTCAACTCGACACCGCCACGCTGGTGAGTCGAGCCTTCCAGTCCGACAATCTCGGACCGTTTTGCGCCGCACTTGCCCAGTTGTGCGGAAAAGACATGGTGTTACCGATGAACTCTGGCGCTGAAGCAGTGGAGAGCGGCCTCAAGGTCGCCCGCAAGTGGGGCGCCGAGGTCAAGGGCGTCCCCGAGGGTCGGGCTAACATCATCGTGGCCGACAACAACTTCCATGGTCGCACGATCAGCATCGTCAGCTTCTCGTCCGATCCGGTAGCGCGACACGGATTTGGGCCGTTCACACCGGGGTTCCGCTCGGTACCGTTCGGCGACCCTGAACCACTGGTCGCCGCGATCGATGACAACACCGTCGCGGTGCTACTCGAGCCGATCCAAGGCGAGGCGGGCGTCATTGTTCCCCCAGACGACTACCTGCCGGCCGTGCGGGCGTTGTGCAGCGAGCACAACGTGTTAATGATCGCCGACGAAATCCAGTCGGGGTTGGCCCGCACCGGCTATACGTTCGCCGGTGACCGCTGGGGCGTGGTACCAGATGTTTACCTGCTCGGTAAGGCACTCGGCGGCGGCGTGGTTCCGCTGTCAGCGGTGGTCGCAGACCGCGAGATCCTCGGTGTGCTGCATCCCGGTGAACACGGCTCGACGTTTGGTGGCAACCCGTTGGCCGCGGCAATCGGTACGACGGTCGTTTCCATGTTGGCGCGGGGGGAATTCCAGGCTCGCTCGGCGGAATTGGGCGCGCATCTGCATCGCCGTCTGCAGGGACTGATCGGCGACGGTGTGCTGGCGGTGCGTGGCCTGGGATTGTGGGCAGGCGTCGACATCGAGCCGACATCGTCCACCGGCCCACAAACAGGGAGGGAAATGAGCCTGCGGTTGGCCGGCCGTGGTGTGCTGGTGAAGGAAACCCATGGTTGCACGCTACGGTTCGCACCGCCACTGGTCATCACTGCCGAGGAGATCGACTGGGCGGTATGCCAGTTCGCCGCCGCGTTGAGGGAGGCCTGATAATCAGCTGATCCAATAACTCCGGAGGTGCAATGACGTCCCCGTCGATCAGCCTGACAGAGCAGATGTTGCGGCGCCGACCGGTGGTCGGCGCCCCGGTCGCATATGGGGCCGCTGCCCACCTCAAACGGAGTATCGGCACGTTCGAGCTGACCATGTTCGGGGTCGGTTCGACGATTGGTACCGGCATCTTCTTTGTGCTGTCCCAGGCCGTGCCAGAAGCGGGTCCCGGGGTGATCATCTCGTTTGTCGTCGCGGGCGTCGCGGCTGGACTCGCGGCTATTTGCTATGCCGAATTAGCCTCCGCGGTGCCGGTTTCGGGTTCATCGTATTCGTACGCATATACCACGCTGGGCGAGGCCGTTGCGGTCGGTGTGGGCGCCTGTCTGTTGCTGGAGTACGGGGTGGCCACCGCCGCGGTCGCGGTCGGTTGGAGCGGCTACGTCAACAAGCTGCTGCGCAACTTATTTGGATTCGAGATGCCGCAGGCCTTGTCGGCCGCGCCGTGGGACTCGGCACCGGGTTATGTGAACCTGCCGGCGGTCATTCTGATCGGAATGTGTAGTTTGCTGTTGATCCGCGGCGCCAGCGAGTCGGCGAAGGTCAACGCGATCATGGTGCTGATCAAGCTCGGTGTGCTGGGCATGTTCGTGGTCATCGCGTTCAGCGCCTATGACGCCAACCACCTCAAGGATTTCGCGCCATTCGGCGTCGCCGGCATCGGTTCGGCGGCGGGCACGATTTTCTTCTCTTTCGTCGGCCTTGACACCGTGTCGACCGCGGGTGACGAGGTGAAAAACCCGCAGAAGACGATGCCGCGGGCACTGATCGCGGCGCTAATCGTCGTCACCAGCGTTTATGTGCTCGTTGCGCTCGCTGCGCTGGGCACCCAGCCGTGGCAGAAGTTCGGTGAGCAGCAAGAGGCCGGGCTGGCGACGATCCTCGACCACGTCACGCACGGCAAGTGGGCCAGCACAATTCTGGCGGCCGGTGCGGTGATCTCGATCTTCACCGTCACGTTGGTCACGACGTACGGCCAGACGCGCATCCTATTTGCCATGGGCCGCGACGGACTGCTGCCGACATGGTTTGCGACGGTGAATCCGCGCACGATGACGCCGGTGGCCAATACGGTCATCGTCGCCACCGCGGCGTCGGTTCTTGCCGCCGTCGTACCACTGTCTGATTTGGCGGACATGGTGTCCATCGGCACGCTCACCGCATTCATCGTCGTGTCTACCGGGGTGATCATCCTGCGCGTGCGCGAACCCGACCTGCCGCGCGCGTTCAAAGTGCCCGGTTATCCTGTGACGCCGGTGCTTTCAGTGCTGGCGTGTGGGTACATTCTCGCCAGCCTGCACTGGTATACCTGGATCGCGTTCAGTGGATGGGTCGCGCTGGCGCTGATCTTCTACCTGGCGTGGGGTCGCCACCACAGCGCGCTCAACACTCGCGGTCCCCAGCGCATCACGACAGGCGTCCAGCAAAACGAGGTGTTCAACAGTCCGCCGAAGGAAATGCTGTGACTGTCGTTGCCGGCTACCTGGCTGGCAAGGTCGGGCTGTCAGGGTTGCATCTGGCCGTGCGCACCGCGCGGACACTGAGAACGTCGCTAACCGTCGCGACCATCGTGCCGAAACCGTGGCTGACCCCGTCGCGGGCGCGCATCGACGCCGAATACGAGCAATGGGCAGATCATCTGGCCGCGGACTCGGCGAAGGAGGCCCAGCAGCATCTCGACAAAGTGGCCGACGGGATCGAGATCGACTACTGCCACCGCGCGCACCGCTCGGTCGCGGGTGGGTTGATCGAAGTGGTCGAGGAAGTCGACGCTGAGCTCTTGGTGCTGGGGTCGTTGCCGAGCGGTGGACGTGGGCAAGGGCAGGTGGTGATCGGCTCGACGGCTGACTGGCTGCTGCATTCGTCGCCGGTGCCGGTAGCGATCAGTACCCGCGGATATCGTGGCCACACCGGCAAGCTATCGCGGGTGACGTGTGCCTATTCGGCTATCCCGGATGCAGTCGATGTGGTGAGGCGCTGCTTTCAGTCCGCCAAGCGGTTCGGGGTGCCGGCGCGAGTGATCAGCTTCGCGGTGCGCGGCCGGACGATGTATCCACCGGAGGTCGGGCTGGACGCCGAGGATTCGATCCTCGACGCGTGGGCGTCGCAAGCACGAGAAAACCTGGAAAATCTGAAGACTGATGGGGTAGTTGGCGAGGACGTTGTGCTGCAAGTGGTTACCGGCGACGATTGGCAAGACGCGCTCGCCGCGGCGGACTGGGAGGACGGCGAGATCCTGGCGCTGGGCACCTCGCCCCGCGGCGAGATCCACCGGGTATTCCTCGGTTCTCGCAGCGCCAAGATTATCCGCCACAGCCCGGTTCCGGTGCTGGTGCTGCCCAGCTAGCGGTGAGCTGCGGCGTTGGCTGCTGCCTGAGCCTGACCCAGGATTGTCGCGACATCGCCGCGGCCGAGGAACATTTCGTCGAAATAGCTTTGCAATGCGCCGTCTCCGGCGGGAAAGCCGGCGCCGCCCGGAGCCGGAATGTGGGAGCCGTCCAGCACCGAGAAGAAGGGCCTGATATCTATGCCTTTACCGGCCCAATAGTCGAAGTAGACCGGCTGAGCCGACCGCACCGCCGGGATGGCGGCACCGTGACGGCCCAGGTACGCGTTGCCCTGCCTGCTGCCCATCCAGGCCAATACCTGACGCACCGCGTCCGGATGCTTGGTCGCTGCATTACCGGCTGCGGCAATACCATTGGTAACGCTTACCCGGCCTTGCGGACCGGCCGGCAGCAACGCGACACCCCAACGGAACTGGGCCTCGCGGGCTATTGGTACCAGGTTGTAGGTGCCGGATTGGAAGAGCGCCATCCTGCCGGCCAGAAATTGGTTGCGCGAGAAATCGCCGTTGTCGTTGGTGTCTGAGGCCGGTGGCGCCACGTGGTCGTGGTTGATCAGCCTGACCAGGTACCGGAAGGCCTCGATCGCCTCGGGGTTATCGAAGGCGAACTCGTCGCCGCGCTGGAATACTCCGCCGGCTGACCCGATGTAGTTGAGGTAGATGGCTTGGGGGTCGTTGGCCGCGTTGTATCCCCATTGACGGACTCGTCCTGAGTCGAAACCTGGTGTGTTCGCAGCATTTCCATCGGCATCCAGGGTGAGCCGAGCCAGCAAGGGGCGCAAGGTGTCGTCACCGCTGGGAGTCCACCACATATGGTCGAGCTGGACCGGATCGATACCGGCAGCAGCGAGCAGGTCGGCGTTATAGAACACGGCGATGCCGGCGTCGGTCAACTGCGGTACACCCCATAGCGCACCGGCCCGGGTGAACTGGTCTACCACCGCTGGTTCCCACTCCGACGCCGGATTATCGATCCTCATCAACCGGCCACTGTCGGCATATGCGGCGAGGTAAGCGCTTGATATCCAGAAGATGTCGGCGGCGCTGCTACCGGCCACGTCGGTGCGCAAGGTGTTGAAGTATGTCGAGTAGGCAACCATATCGGTGCGCACTTCGATATGGGGATGCGTACGGGTGAAGGCCTGGAACGACTGCTGATACGCCAACGCGATCGGTTCATCCCACAGGCGCACCGTAACGACGACCTTGCCGCCACGGGGTTCGCCCGAGTAGTCCAGCAGTACCGCAGTCGCGGCCAACAGCACCGCCACCAGCGCAAGCGCGCCGGCGACCAGCGTGGAAAAGCGAGGCCCGGTCACGGTGTGCGTCGAGATTGCCGTGGTGGTCGTGGATCCACAAAAATCACAGCCTTGACGGCAATCTCGGTACTAAACCCAAAGCGGCTCATTTCAGCCCCGAGACGACGATCGAGGCGACGATGTGCCGTTGGAAACCAACGAATAGTACGATCAGCGGCACGATCGCGACCGTGGTCGCGGCCATCACCAGCGTCCACTGGGCGTTGAATCGGGACTGTAGGTCAGCCGTCGCCACCGTGAGCACACGCCACTTGTGGCCACTAGTAATCACCAACGGCCACATGAAGTTATTCCACTGCGAGACCACAGTGATGAGTGCTAACGCCACTAGAGCTGAGCGGCTGGACGGAATCACGACATGCACGATCACGTCTAGAGTGTTAGCGCCGTCGAGGCGTGCCGCGTTGATCAAATCGTTCGGAATGATGCGAAAGTGCTCGCGCAGCAGGAAAATTGCGTACGGGGAGCCAAACATAAACGGCAGAACCAGCGCCCAAAATGTATTGCGGAGGCCGATTTGGGCCATCATCAGATACATCGGCACCACCGTGACCGTCGCCGGCACCATCAATGTCGCGATGTAGACCCAAAACAAAGCATCTCGCCCGGGGAACCGTAACCGTGCGAACGCGTAGCCGGCCAACACCGAGAAGGTCAGCTGGCCAAGCAGAATCACCGCCGTCATCAACGCGGTCACCGCTGCTGCGCGCAGAAATCCAGCACCGGACAGGCCGGCGTAGTTGGCCAGTGTGGGTGGCCGCGGCAACTCCAGTGGCGTACCGGTCACAAATTGGTGAGCCGACGTGAACGAGGTGAGTAAGCCAAGTGCGAACGGTGCCACGGTGATCAGCGCACCGAGTGCTAGGCCGGCGTAGATCACGGTGTTGGAGAGGCGGCTAGGTGAGCTCATAGCTGATCCGCCGCCGGAAGTACACATGCTGAACGACGGTGACGCCGAGCAAGATGACGAATAGTAACACCGCCATCACCGATGCTCGCCCGATGGCCGCGGAGCCGAACGCTTCGGCATAGATGCGGTGCGCCACCAGGTCGGTGCGACCATCCGGACCGCCATCGGTCAGCGCATAGACGGTGTCGAAAATCTGTGCTGTGCTGACGATTCCGGTAACCAACACAAAGAACATCGTCGGCCGCAGCATCGGCAGAGTAATGCGCCAGAACCGCTGCCAGGCATCGGCGCCGTCGGTGCGCGCGGCCGCGTGGATGTCGTCTGGGATAGCCAGTAGGCCGGCGAGGAACGACAGCGAGACATATCCGATGTTGGTCCAGACGACGACCGCCGAAACGATCGGCAGCGCAAGGCTGGGCTCGAAGAGCCATTCAATGCGATGTCCGAGGACGGTGGCAACAGCGCCGTCGGTGGGAGCAAAGATCCAGCGCCACAACACCGCGATTGCCAACGGGGCGCAGATCCACGGCAGCACATATAGCGTGCGAAATACGCCGGTGCCCGGAAGTTGGCGGGCCAGCATTGTCGCGGTCAGCAGGCCGAGCACCGTCTGAGCCGGCACCACGATCGCCACGAAGACGGCCGTGACAATTAGTGAGTTGGCGAAGTCGGGGTCGGTCAGCACCGACCGCCAGTTGGCCAGGCCGACATAGTGCAGCGGCCCCAGCAGGTCCCACCGGAACATGCTCAGCCAGATCACCACGAGAATGGGCAGCAGTAAGAAGGCGGCCACACCGACCAGGCTGGGGGCCAGCAGGGCGTAGGCCAGCACAATGGATCGGCGGGGCGACGCAGCCATGGGTGTATTAAAGCCGGTCGTTACGGTGTAGCCGTGACACCAAACCGGGGGATCGATGCTGACTTCGTGGACCTGCCGCGCCAGGAGTTGGCCGAAGCCGCGTTGTCGGCGGCTACTGCGGCCGGGGCCAGCTACGCCGACCTGCGCATTCACCGCCTCTGCACCGAGATCATCCAGCTCCGTGACGGCGAGCTGGAGACCGCGATGGTCAGCCGTGAGGTCGGGTTGGCGGTCCGGGTGATCGTGGACGGTACCTGGGGGTTCGCCTCGCACGCCGAGTTGGCGCCTTCCGTGGCAGCCGGCACTGCGCGCCGCGCAGTACAGGTGGCCACCACGCTCGCGGCGCTCAACAGCGAGCGCGTCGAGCTTGCACCCGAGCCGGTCTACGCCAACGCCAGCTGGGTGTCGAGTTACCGGATCGACCCATTCAGCATCCCCGCGGCGGACAAGATTGCCGTGCTCGAGGGGTTCTCCTGGCGGTTGCTGGACGCCGACGGCATTGACCACGTGTCGGCTGGTTTAACGGCGGTCAAGGAGCAGACGTTCTACGCCGACACCTTCGGATCGTCAATCACCCAACAACGGGTGCGGCTAATGCCCTCCTTGGAAGCGGTGACGGTGGACGCCGCGGCGGGCGGTTTCGACTCGATGCGCACCCTGGCGCCGCCGACGGCCCGAGGCTGGGAGATCCTCGTCGATGATGGCGTGTGGAACTGGACCGACGAGCTCGCGCAGCTGCCGTCGCTGCTGGCCGCGAAGGTCAAGGCGCCCAGCGTGACCCCGGGACCTAAGGATCTGGTGATCGACCCGACTAACCTGTGGTTGACCATTCACGAATCCATTGGTCACGCAACCGAATACGATCGCGCTATTGGCTACGAGGCCGCCTACGCTGGCACCTCGTTCGCCACCCCTGACAAACTCGGAACCATGCAATATGGTTCGCCGGTGATGAACGTGACAGCGGACCGGACGGTCGAATTCGGTCTAGCCAGTGTCGGTTACGACGACGAGGGCGTGGCCGCGCAGCGCTGGGACCTGGTGCGTGACGGGGTGTTCGTCGGCTATCAGCTCGACCGGGTCTTTGCCCCGCGGTTGGGGCAGCCGCGCTCCAACGGGTGCTCGTATGCCGATTCGCCGCATCACGTGCCGATTCAGCGGATGGCCAACGTGTCGCTGCAGCCCGGCCCCGACGAGATTACTACTGCTGACCTGATCGCCCGGGTCGACGACGGCATCTACATCGTCGGCGACAAGTCATGGTCGATCGATATGCAGCGCTACAACTTTCAGTTCACGGGGCAGCGGTTCTTCCGTATCCGAGATGGCCGCCTGGATGGTCAGCTGCGTGATGTCGCGTATCAGGCCACCACCACCGACTTCTGGAATTCCATGGAAGCCGTGGGCGGCCCGTCGACCTGGCGGCTTAACGGCGCCTTCAATTGCGGCAAGGCCCAGCCCGGCCAGGTGGCCGCCGTGAGCCACGGCTGTCCGTCGGCGCTATTCAGAGGCGTCAACGTACTCAACACCCGTACCGAGAGCGGCCGATGATCCGCGCCGGCGACAATGCAGAGCGAAGCGAAGCTGAGGAGCGGCGCTCATGATCACTGCGCAGCATGCCGTCAATCTCGTGCTAGCTGAGGCGGCGAAATCTGGCCGGGCCGACGAGACCATGGTGATAGTCACCGACCGTGTCGAAGCGACCTTGCGCTGGGCGGGCAATTCGATGACCACCAATGGAGTTTCGGTCAATCGAAATGTGGCCGTGATTTCGGTTGTGCACCAAGGTGATAGCGCTTTCGTTGGCACGGTGGTATCGGCTGAAGTGGATCCCCTAGTGATTCCCGGGCTGGTGGCTGCATCCCAAGAGGCGGCTCGCTCGGCGCCCGAGGCCGGCGATGCTGCGCCGCTGCTGGCCGGTACCGGGACACCCGACGATTGGGACGCGGCGGTGCCTGGCACCGGAGCTGAGGTGTTCGCCGATGTCGCCGGCTCACTGAGCTGGGGGTTCCGCGGCACCGACCGGCTGTACG